>CAZMUN010000062.1:0-1578 GCA_964569815.1 uncultured archaeon | reverse complement strand
ATAAATATGATCAATTGCTTGATCCACCATCAATGTATAATTAAAAAAGAAAAAATTTTTAATATTTTTTTTAGCTACAGTAGGAGCGTTTAATCCAAGCTTCTTTTGGGATCTTTTTATAAATAGTAAATTCATCTTTTTTTATTTTTGTATGAGCTGTTTTTTTGATGTTTTTATCATTAAAAGACCAGTAGTATTTACGCATAATTCGTCCCTCTTCTTTGAACTCTTCTCTTCTTTGTTTTAGGAGTTTTGCTCTTTGCAGTTCATAAAATAATGCTCTTGCATATTTATCTATCGACATATCTTCTACTTCTTGTTCTCCATCAAAAATTTTTTCTACTGTTTTTGCAAGTTCTATTGCATCTTCTTTTGCCATCTCAAACTTGTTTTTTAGAGCTTTTACTAGCAATCTTTTCATAGTTTTTTTTGCCTCTTAAGGAACAATGCCCTAAATAACACTATTTCGAAATACTGTTATAAAAAGGTTGCCTAAGAAAGGGCTTTGGAATACAAATCCCCAAAAACAGCTTTTTATTAAATTTTGCCAAATCTATTAAATCAGGCCAAAAAAGCATTTTCATTCAGGGGTGGCATCGAGCGCCTAAAGCGCGAAGATGGCACAATTCCCTGCCGGAATTTGCCGGCATGCAGGGGTGGCAGAGCGGTTTAATGCGCAAGCCTGGAAAAACCCGCTGAAGCGCTCGCCTGTTAGGCTCGCTTTCAGCCCCGGTATTCAGCTAGCTTGTTTCCCTCGGGAAGCGCGAGTTCGAATCTCGCCCCCTGCGCTCTAACCTTAATACGGCGCACCTACCAGAAGCCTTTAATTGTTTTTCGGTTGAGGAGGTGCTGTCAAATGAAAACATACATTCATGACTACGACAGAAAACTTGAGCGAGAAATACTCAACCTCAAGTCTTCTCAAGTATCAGAACATAATACAAAGCTAATTCTTGACTTCTACGATTACAACTACGCAAATGATATATCAAAGCCAAGAATGGCAAGGCAAATAAGCATACTGAAAGTAACTAGTCTATCCATCAAAAAAGACTTTGAACAAGCAACTGTGCAAGATTTCCAGAGATTCATTGCCCATTTAAAGCAATTGGACAGGTCGCCTGACACAATTTACACCTACAAGTCTACAATAAAAGTATTCTACAAATGGACAAACGGAAACAAGGGTTACCCTGAATGCGTTGCCTGGTTCACAGGAGGCAAAAAAAGAAGCACCAAGCTTCCGGAAAGCCTTCTAACCCAAGAAGACGTAAAAGCAATGGAGTTAAAGACAACCAACGCAAGAGACAAAGCATTACTCTCAACCCTTTGGGAATCGGGTGCAAGGATTGGCGAGCTTGGGACCCTACAACTGAAAAACGTTACTTTTGACGAGCTTGGCTGCAAAATCCTCATAGACGGAAAAACAGGCATGAGAAGAATACGCCTAATCAACTCTGCTCCAAACCTCTTGGACTGGATTAATGAGCATCCTGAAAGAAACAATCCACAAGCATTCGTCTTTGTCAACATTGAGAAAAACTTTGGCGGATGCATGCAGCACAGAAACATAATGTC
>CAZMUN010000061.1:0-1615 GCA_964569815.1 uncultured archaeon | reverse complement strand
GTAACAAAGTAAACGCCGACAACAATAAAAAAAATTTTTTCAAAGCTCATTTTTTGCATCCCCCTTCAAAAAAAACATGGTACTTGTCGGGAAACAGGAAAAGCTTTTCAACCATTTCGTCAACCCCTATCTCAAAACCGAATTCCGGAGGAAAACCCTTTTTTGAAAACAGTTTTTGGAACAGGCTAATAAAAGGCAGGAACAGCTTGTACTTTTCGTTTATTTCTGAAACAACCAATGCCGTTCCATACCCGTACTTTTTCAGGCTCTCAAAAAACTCTTTTGTTCTTTTCTTCCCTAAAATCCTTTGGTGGACCTCAATAAAGAGCCCCGGTTTTTTTTCCAGAGTTTTTCGCATGCCTTTCAGCATCTCATATTCATAGCCTTCAACATCCACCTTTATCATGTCAGGGCTCTTCTTGCCCTTCAAAAAAGAATCAAGTGTAACCATATCCACTCTTTCCCCTGTTTTTCCACCAGTGCAAAAGGAAGCAGTGTTCCTTTTTTCCGGAACCGCGATTCTAGAAACGCCTTTCTTTGGGCCTATTGCAAGCTTGAAAACCTTTGCGTTTTTTGCCTTGTTCAAAGCAAGGTTTTTTTTCAAAAGTTCTACATTGGCTTCCACAGGCTCGATTGCGTAAACCACGCCTTTTTTGCCAAGGATTTTTGATTCCAGAACCGTGTAGTAGCCAATGTTTGCCCCTATTTCAGCAACTGCAAAGCCTGGCTTAAGCCTTTTCGCATACTCTTCCAAAGCCCTTTTCTCCCTGGAACCATAAAGGCATATCTGCATGCTCAGCCCCTCGTCCTTTCCATCCACAAAAAGTTTGAGGTCTTGGCCGCCATACCTTCTTTTGCAAACTATTAGGCCTTTGCCATGGCTTGCAAGGAAAAGCCTTGCCCTGGCCTTGTGCAAAAGCTTTGCCGGTCCCAGAAACAGATTTTGCATCATTTGCTTTCACCCTTCATTTTGTCAAGCGTTTCCCCCAACTTTTTGGAAACTCCAGACCTGCCACAAACCCTGGTTTCCTTCCCTTCTTTTAACGAGTAAAGCCTTTCGGGGAGAGCCCTGTTAAAGGTTCCGCGCAAATACTTCCACTTGCTTGTTCTAAGGCCTTCAACCCACTCCTTTTCAGGGTCGATTTTTATGCTGCAGGCTTCAATGAAAACAGGCCTTTCCTCCTGCTCGCGGCCCCTAATCAAGGGCATCAAGTTTTGCCCATCCGCCTTTTTTTCAAACCCGAGGTTAAGTGCATTGGCAACAGTAACCGGAATGTCCACCTGGCTTACCTGCTGCCCTATTTCAAGCCCTTTTGGAAACATTGGCCCCCGAAAAGCCAAAGGCACGCGAATAACGTCTTCACTTACATCAAAGCCATGGCTTTCGCTCCTAGGATAGCCTGCAGTCAAGTTAAGCTTTCTCATAAAAAAATACCCTGCAAAAAGCATGTTATTCCAATACTCCTGGAACTTGTTTTTTGGAATTATTTCTCCGTGGTCTGCAGTCAAAATGACCACTGTTTCAGGGCCAAAGGCTTCAAAGACCTTTTTCAAATAAAAGTCAAGGCAGCTTGTGCTCCTCTGGTATGCGACCTTTCCATATGCTGGTTTGTTG
>CAZMUN010000060.1:0-1669 GCA_964569815.1 uncultured archaeon | reverse complement strand
GGCTAACTGAACCCAGCGGAAGCCCCGCCCTTTAGGGCGGGGAGGCTTCACCATAACTATAATAGCAAACCAAAATATAAGAAAGTTTGCTTCAGCCAGCCGGCTTGTCCATTAGTTTTTTGAATTTTTTCCTTACTTCGAGTATAAGTTTTTTTGTATCGAGCCCTTTGTCAATTAACTCTTTTTCAATTATTTTTAATAGGTTGAATTCTTGTTTTATGCTTCCTTCTCTTTTAAATTCCCTTTTTTTTATTCTGTCTTCTATGCTTTTCCAAGCTTTCTCCAAAGGAAAAATGTCGTTTTTCCATTCTATAATTTGCTGATTTTTGTCTCTTATTGGGATTCCCCTGCAAACGTCATCACAATAGGTCACTATTTTTTGCTCTAAACTCAGTTCAGCTAATTTAGCCGAGTTTTTAAAGTCAGGGCTCTGAAGCGTGTTTGTTACCAGTATTTCCGAAAATTCTGGAAAACCTTTTTTTGTAAAATAATTTTTTGCCAAAAAACACTCGTTTCCTTTTTCTCCAAATTGCTTAAAGGCATCATGTGCCAAAGCAGCCCTTGAAACAAATTCCGGATTTATTTTAACGCCTTTTTCCTTTAACTGTGTTGCAATCTCTTCTGCTGCTAACTCACAGAGCAAGCTGTGTTCTTTAACACCGGCATACTTTTCAGGCATATTATTCAAAAGCCTGATAATGCATTCCTTTTCTGGTATTTTTGGTTCCATTCAACCACCGTTAACCATCCTGTTTTCCGCTTTTTATTCTTTTCCATCCGCCGCTTCCTTCATCAAGGATATAAAAATCTCGCCGAACCATTCTTCTTGCCAGGCGTTTATTTTTCCGCTGTTTACGAGGAATAAGATTGGCAAGAAGCAGTAGACCATTGCAAGGGGCGTTTTTTCTTCAAGCAGGTCTGTAAAGCTTACAAGGCCTTGGCTGTCGGCTTTTTCCCTGATTTTTGCAAGCACTGTTTCAACTTGTTCTGCTGCTTTTTCCTTGTTGAATTCAAGGCTGAATTCGGGAATTTCTTTGTCGCGCAGGATGCTTTTTTTGTACTTTGTCTTTTCAAGGATTTCGCCAATGCTTTCAACCAATTCATCTAATGAAATTTTTCCTTCCCTGAACTGCCTTTGCCCTCTCAGCTCTGGAATGGTTTCTTCAATCATTGCAAGCTCTTCCTTGCTTATTTCCTTTGTTTCGGTTTCTTCCTCTTCTTTCACACTGCTTAGCTTTATTGTCCTTGCCTTTAGCTTTAACAGGATTGCTGATGCGAGTATTGCGTTTGCAGGGACCCTCAGGTCTTGCCTTTCAAGCTGCTGGATTTTTTGCCAGTACAGGTCTGCAAGCCCTATCACATCAATGTTCCAGGGGTCCATTTTGTTGCCCTTGACCAGCTCTATTAGGATGCTTTTCCAGGCAGGCTGGTCTATGAGGTCAACGAGGTATTCTTTTTCCTGCCCTTTTGGAACGGCTTCAAGGTTTTCAAGGTCCTGTTCCTCGCTTTGGAATTCAAGCTCCTCTGTTTCCTCGTTTTCTTTGCTTGGCTTGGGCATTTCCTTGTCCATAAAAGGAATTAGCTGAAAAAGAGTATTTAATTGTTTGTTAGGCCTTGGCGGTGTAGAAATGCTTAGCAGTATATAAATAGCCACATTTTTATGGTTCTG
>CAZMUN010000059.1:0-1693 GCA_964569815.1 uncultured archaeon | reverse complement strand
ATGGTTTTAGGTGAGGCCATGGCTTCAGGAAAGCCTGTTGTTGCCTCAAAAGTCGGCGGAATCCCTGATGCAGTGAAGCATGAGTGGAACGGCCTTTTGGTTCCGGAAAAAAAGCCGGAAAAGCTGGCCAAAGCGATTTGCAGGGTTTTTTCCGAAAAGGGCCTGGCAAAGAAAGTCGTAAAAAATGGTTTTGCCTTTGTTGAAAGAGAGGTAAGCTATAATGCTGTTGGCAAAAACCTTGGAATGCTTTATTCTCAGGCATTGAAGCAGAAAAAGAAGTGATTTTTTGTGGGAAAAGTAAAAGACTGGTTTCTGAACCTTTATTACAGAATTTTTTACGGTCGAATTTACTCTTTTGCAAAGGCTGTTTTGCCTGCTTCTGGAAAAAACTTTGTAAGGCATTTGTTCAGAACAAAGAACAGGGCAAGGTTTAAGAAAAACCTTTTCCTGAAACAAGGTGTTTCAAAGGAGGAAATAGTGTCAGGCCTTAAAGGACTTGGAATAAGGAAAGGCGACACCTTAATGGTTCACAGCAGCCTGAGCGCATTTGGCAACGTTGAGGGAGGCGCTGACACTGTGATAGATTCCTTGCTTGAAGCGGTTGGCCCGAAAGGGAATGTGTGCATGCCCTGCCTTGGAACCGTTGAAAACAACACCTTTTATGCTGAGAAAACTCCTGCAAGCACCGGCAAAATTGCGGAAACTTTCAGGAAAAGGCCTAAAGCAAAAAGGAGTTTGAGCCCGGTTCACAGCGTTGCATGCATTGGCCCTGATGCAGGATACATTTGCAGGGGCCATGAGCTTGACAAAACCTCTTTTGGAAAAAACTCCCCTTACTACAAGATGCTTGAATTCAATTCTTGGCTTGTTGTTTTGGGGTCTTACTTTGGGCAGGTAACACAATACCATTTGACTGAAGACCTTATGGGAAAGGATTTTCCGGTGGAAGTGTATGAATCTGGCTACACGCGTTTTAAGGTTGTTTCCGGAAAAAAGTCCTTTTTTGTCAGAATAAGGAACCACGACAAGAACCTGAGGCCAAGGAAGATGTCCCACAACAGGGTTGTGGGCAGGGAAATGAGGCAAAGGCTGGTTGAAACAGGCCATTTGCATAAAACCAGAATAGGTCAGGCGGAAGTGCTTGCTATTAAGGTAAAAGAGCTTCACAAGGATTTGGAGAAATTTGCAAAACAGGGATTCACCATTTATGGAAAGGCCTAGCGGCCAATGCCCTTGTATTTGAGGCCTTCTTTTTCAATGCTTTCTTTGTTCAAAGCGTTTCTTGCGTCAAACACAAGCTTGACGCCTGCGTTTTTTAGAAAAGCTGGGGAAAGCTTTTCAAGGAAAAGCTTGTGGTCTGTAAGCAATACAATGCAGTCTGCTTTTTCTGTTGCTTCTTCAAGGCTTTTGCAGTTTGACTTTTTTGGAAGAAAGGGGTCAAAGACTTTTGGTTCAAAGCTTTTTCCTTTCAGCAGTGCCACTGCCTTTATTCCAGGGCTTTCCCTGGCATCGTCAACGTTTGGCTTGTATGACAGGCCAAGGCATGCGATTTTTGCATTGCTTAAGGAAAGCCCGAGTTTTTTTAGTTCGGCTTCAATGCCTGCAACAACGTATGATGGCATGGCCTCGTTTATGCTTCTTGCAAGCTTTAAAAAGTTGTGCTCAAAGCCTGCGCGGTGGGCGCTGTCTATAA
>CAZMUN010000058.1:0-3126 GCA_964569815.1 uncultured archaeon | reverse complement strand
AAAAAAAAAAAAAAAAAAAAAAAAAAAAAAAAAAAAAAAAAAAAAAAAAAGAAAACAAAAAAACAGGGAACAAAAAAAGCAAAAAAGAAAACAAAAAAGAAGAAAATCGCAAAAAAAGCAAAAAAGAAAACAAAAAGCAAAAAAAAGAAAGAAAAGAAACGCTAGCGCCTTTTAACATCCTTTACTACTTCTCGCTCCAAAACCTTCAAAGCCTTCTGCAAAACAGAAACAGGCTCCCAGCCTGATTCCGAGGCAACAACAGGCCTCCCAGGAAAAGAAAGGTTCAAATGAACCGAATGCTTGGTTCTTTTCCCCGAAGACATACACTGCTTGAAGTGTGCCTTGAGAAGTATTTCATTGTCCACAATTTTCCGTATTTTGTCAAAAGAAACACAAATGCTATTCTGCATAGCGCTTTTCTGAAAAGAATCCAGCTCCGGCAAATTGCTTACCTCGATTTTGCGTTCTAGAAAATTCATTGGTTCAGCCCCTTCAACAGGTCCCTTAAAGCACGAGCCTGGTTGCCTGCTTTGACAATGCCTGAAGCAACAAAAACCCCTTTAGTTCCAAGCTCTATTGCCTTTTTGACATCACCAGCACTCTTTATGCCGGCACCGGTAATAAGCTCTATGCCGGAAGCAATTTCTTTCACAGCCCCAACGCTGTCAGTTATAAGCTCTGGCTGTGCACTAGAAACGCTTACATCCCCACCAATCAGTTCCGGCGGCTCTACAGCAATCAAATCAGGCTTAACTGAAAAAGCCGCAATTTCCTTTGCTCTATCAAGGCCTTCAGCGCAAGCCATTACAGTCAAGCCAACCTCTTTTGCCCTTGCAATAGCCTTCTCCAAAAAAGCGTTGTCTTTTTTGTTCTCAGCATGGTTTAAAACAGCGCCAAACGCTCCAGCCTGCTTAACTGCCTCGGGCAGAACATGGCCTGTGTGGCTTCCAAAACCAACAGGGTCAACATGCTGGACAAAAACAGGAAGCTTTACCCCCGCAGAAACCCTCGCCAAGTCCACAGCCTGAACAACCAAAGCAATTGAAGCCCCCGTTTCAAAAGCAGCCGCTTCAGCCGCCTTGGCCAAAGACACCGCCTTTTTTCCAGTAGCCTCTTCATAAGTCTTAAAATTAACAAACAAAACAGGCAAATTAAGTTCCATAAAAAAAACACCACCTCAAAAAAAATAGGAAAAAAGGGTTATTAAATCTTTTCGCAGAGAAAACCATAATAGAGGAGTTGGATTCACTTGCCAAAAGAAGCCCTACTGGCTAGACTCGTCAAGCAAAAAGCACCAGACAAAAAAACAGCCCGCATTTTAGAAAAAGCCTATTCTCTAGCCAAACAAGAGGAAAAACAAAGCTTTTTGCATTCGCTAAGGGTGGCAGCAACCTTAGCAGAAATGGGATTTGACAGCACCACTATAGCAGCAGGCTTAGTTCACGACCTAAACGAAAAAGAAAAAATACCCCAAGCATTAGGAGAAGAAATCACAGCAATAGCCACAGAATACCCAAAAATAGAGGAAATAGAAAAAAGAAACCTTGGAAAGGTAAAGCCAGGCACGCTTTCAACAGTAATACTTGCAACAGCAAAAGACCTAAGGACAATTTTTATAAGGCTGGCTGCAAGACTGGACATAATGCAAAACGAAGACCCAACCCCAGAAGAAGCAGAAACAACACTAAATATTTACGCACCCCTCTGCCAAAAGCTAGGCCTTTATGAAATGCAAGGCTTGCTTGAAGACAACGCACTGAAAGCAAAAAATCCCAAAACATACCGAAGCATTGCAAAAAGCCTTGGAAAGACAAGAGAAACAAGAAAACAGGAAATAGAGCAAGCCGTGCAAGAATTCTCAACCCTTATGAAAAAAGAAAACAAGCAAGTGTCAGTGCAAGGAAGGGCGAAAAGCATTTACTCAATATACAAAAAAATAGAAGAACAAGGAAAAAAGTTTGAAGAAATATACGACCTGCAAGGCATAAGAATAATATGCGATTCAATAAAAGAATGCTATGAGACAGTTGGGATAATACACAGCGAATACAAGCCAATTCCAAACCAGTTCAAGGACTACGTTGCCACACCCAAAAAAAACGGCTACAGAAGCATCCACACCATAATAGAGTGGAAAAACCATTTTTTGGAAGTGCAAATAAGAACATGGGAAATGCACTACGAAAACGAAACAGGGCTTGCATCACACTGGCAATACAAGCAATACGAAAAAGACCGGTTTTTTGACACAAGGCTAACATGGGCAAAACAGCTAGTTGAATGGCACAGGGACGCAAAACACAAAGGAAACCTGACCCACAGCCTGAAAATGCACTTTGACAAAAACCGCATTTTCGTGTTCACCCCAAAAAACGACGCCGTGGTTTTGCCAGAAAACGCTTCCCCAATAGACTTCGCATTCGCAATACACTCCGAGCTGGGAAAAAAATGCCAAAAAGCAAAAGTCAACGGAAAAATCGTGCCACTCTCACACGCCCTCGAAAACGGGGACATCGTAGAAATAGATACCGGAAAAAACGCCCAGGTAAAAAGGCAGTGGCTTACTTTGGCAAAAAGCCAAAAAGCCCAGACAAAAATAAAGCAAGCCCTAGGCATAAAAATACCGTTCAAAAAAGTCAAAGAAAAAAAAACGCAAGGAACCCAAACAGAAGACAAAAACGTAAGAATAGCAAAATGCTGCAACCCGGTGCCAGGCGACGAAATAGTTGGAATAAGAACAACAAAAAGAAAGATTTCGGTTCACAGGCAAGGCTGCAAAAACACGGAAAAAGCAGGGAGCACAAAAAAAGTAAACGTGGAATGGGGCCTTGCAGGAAAAGACTACGTGGTAGGCATAGTAGTAAGAGCAAAAGAAAGCCCTGGATTGCTTCCAGCAATACTGAAAGTGATAAGCAACAACAAAGTGGCCATAGAGTCAACAGACGCCAAAAAGGCAAAAAACGAGGTTTTGAACTGCAAATTCAACCTAAGGATAAAAAACCTGGACCAGCTTGACAAGATAATAGAAAAAATAAGAGCCCTTCCACCAGTTTTTGACGCAGAACGCGAATAAAAGAAACAAAAAGTATATTAACAAGAGAACCATTTATAGTTTAGGAAAAAAAG
>CAZMUN010000057.1:0-3191 GCA_964569815.1 uncultured archaeon | reverse complement strand
TACTCTAAAAAACAATTGAAAAAAAAGTATTATTAAAGCATGTTTATTGTTTCCGAAACAATAAAATACTGGTTTGGACTAGTGTTTTGGCATGGAGTCCTGGGTAAGGTTTGGTTTGGTTGGCTTTGTTCTCTTTTTTTTGTACGTGCTTGTAAGCTCTTTTTCAAGCGGGCTTGCGCTTTTTTCAACCAAAAGCTTTGCCGCGTTCTTTTCCTCTGTTTTGTTTTTTGCAGTCTTTTTGGGAGTGGCAATTCCTGTTTCGGTTCTTGCCGGCATTTTTGGCTTCATCATTTTTGCTTTTCTGCAGTTTGTCTTGGATTTGCTGTTGAGATGGCCTTTTCCAAAGGAAAAAGCAAAGCACCATGAAAAAAGGAAGTAGCTTCTGCAAAGCTTTTTATTCCAGTTTAAACATCTCTTAAGCAAATGGACTTGCTTTGGACTATTTTGATGTTTGCTCTAGGCATAGGCCTTTTGGTTAAGGGGGCGGACTGGCTTGTTGATGCCTCTGCGCGAATAGCCAAACAGTTTGGAGTAAGCAATTTCGTGATAGGCTTGACCATTGTTGCGATGGGCACTTCGCTGCCAGAGCTTGGGGCAGGCTTTGCAGGCTCTTATTATGGTCTAAGCGGCCTTGTTTTAGGGAACATCATTGGAAGCAATATCGCAAACCTTGCTCTTGTTCTTGGCCTTGCAGGCCTTTTTGTGCCAATTGGCTTAAGGCGGGACATATACAAAAGGGATGGCCTTATCCTGATGAGCAGCACTGCAATATTTTACCTGTTCTGCCTTGACCTTGAACTTACGGCTGTGGAGGGGGCCGTGCTTTTGCTGCTGTTTCTCATGTACTTGCTGCCAATGTTTTTTACAAAAAGGCGTTACAGGAAGGAATTCCATTTTAGGAGATACCTTGGGGACTATGCCGATTCTTCAAAAAGGCAAAGGTTTGAAAGGCTGCCTTCCTTTGAGAGGCACATAAGGCGGCTTTTTGTTGATGAATGGAAAAAAATGGCGACTGCTTCAGCAAATTTTTTTGAGGCACTCAAAAGGGCATTTATCAAAGAAAAGGCGGCCCTGGTTTTTTTCTTCAAACAGATAGCAATACTTTTTGTTGGAGCTGCCTGCATTTTTTTTGGCGCAAACTTTGTAGTGAATGCGGCAATGAATTTGCCGGTAAGCGAGGTTGTGACAGGCCTTGTCTTTGTTGCGATTGGAACAAGCTTGCCAGAGCTGTCGGTTACAATAAGCAGCCTCAAAAAAGGAATTCCTGAGATAATGATTGGAAACCTTATCGGAAGCAATATTTCAAACATTTTGTTGGTTGCAGGAATTTCCTCTATAGTGAACCCGCTGGCTGTTCCAATAAGCCTTATTAGGGTAGACTTTGTTTTCATGCTTTTAATTGGATGGCTGTTCTTGGTTTTTTTAAGAAACGACCGCAAGATAACAAGAATGGAGTCAACTACAATGCTTTTGCTTTACGCTGCCTTTATTGCAACCACTTTGGGCGTAAGCCTTGGAGTTTGACCGCTTAATTTTTTAAATGTTCAACGCATCTTGTTTTAGGGGAAAGCATGAAAATTCTTGTAGCATACTACTCGAAAACTGGTTCTACTGAAAAGGTAGCGCTGGCGCTAAAAGGGGCTCTGGAGAAAGGCCATGAGGTAACGCTTGCAAAAATAAAGCCTGTAAAAGACTTGAAAGCATACCAGTATAAAAAAAATGGGGGAGAGGTCGGGCTTGAAAAACCGGTTGAAAACCTAAAACCATTTGACCTTGTTTTTATCGGAACCCCTGTTTGGAACTTTTCGCCAACACCAATAATACTTTCTTACTTGAGACGGCTTGAAAACCCTGGGGGAAAAAAGTTTGCCTTGTTTGCAACCTGCACTGCTCTTCCTGGAACAACTATACAAAAAATGGGCAGCATTCTTTCAACCCAGGGCGGAAAAGTCCTTGAAACCCATACAATTAGAAGCGTTTTTGAAATAAGCCGGGAAAAGCTTTTGCAGGCCAAAAGGTTTGCAGAGGAAGCTGAAAAAAAGGCAAAAAAGTGAATCACTTTTTTGCAACCTGTTCCGCGATCTCCTTTGCTATTGCAAGCTGCTCTTCTTTCTTGCTTTTGAACTTCTTTTTCTTCTTTTCATCAAGCTGGGCAAGCTTTTGCTTTAAGGCCTCCATTACCTTTTCAACATTTGCCTCGTTGTAAAGCTGCTTGATGTGGGCTTCTATTTCAATAAGGCTCTGCTGGTTTTTTTGGACAAGGTCCTGGTAGGTTTTGGCATCAATCTTTCGCCGCAGGTACCGCTTTTCCATCAGGTCCATTTCTTTCAGCAAGCGCCTTTTTTCGTCCAAAAGGCTTTGAAGTATGTGGCGTTTCTTTGATTGGACTGCAAGAAGCTCCTTGTTTATTGCAGCACGGTTCTCCTTATTGTACTGTTGGTCAATCAAAGCCTCGATTTTTATAAGCTTCTGCTGCTTTTCCTTAAAAATTTTGTTGAAGTCGTTTTCAGAAAGCTTTCTCTTCATATACTTTTGTTCAGCAATTTTCAGGGTTTCCAGAACGCGTTTCTTTTCTGCAAAAAGCTCCTTCAAGGAGGGGCTCCTGTAATGTACCTTAAGAACCAAAAGCAGGGCAACAAAAACTGCAAGCAACGCCAGGGTTGTGTACAAAAGGCCCTGTAGAATGACTACAAGCGTGTTCCAGAAAACCATGATGCCCAAAACAAGCAATGCGATTAAAACCAAAATAAAAGGCTGCTGCCTGAAAAGCCCTTTGACTTGCTTAAGCGACTCTCCTATCTTTTGATTCATGCCAAACAATAAAAAGGGGAATTACTTCAATAAAAATCTTTGCTATTCAACGGCCTGTTTTGAAACGCTGATGCCTTCAAGCTGGCTTTCAAATCGCTGTTGAAATAAAAGCTTTTCTTCAGGACCTTACCTTTTCCAAATGCTGCTAAAAAGGTATATCAGCGAAACCCCAAAAACCAGGACAGCCAGCAAAACATCGATTTGAGAATGCCTAGTCAAATAGTCATAGATGTACATAAAAGAAGCAAACAAAATAACCAAGGCAATAACCGCCTCAACAGTGCTGCGTTCTTTCTCTTCACCCATACTATAACAATTTCCCTCCAAGAATATTTAAATGTTACTTTTCCAAGTTAAACAGTTAATTAGTTTTTTTTTGG
>CAZMUN010000056.1:0-3820 GCA_964569815.1 uncultured archaeon | reverse complement strand
AATCCCAGTCGGGGCATGTTACTCTTTTTTTAGTGTTACACATATGTTTATAAGAGTTTTTGAGTAACATAAGTTTATGGTTTATCTGGTTAAGTCCAAGCGTGGTACAAAGGCCTATTTTTACTTGGCAGAGAACGTCAAGGTTTCGGCAGGCAAGAGAAAACAGTTCAGGAAATACATTGGAACGGAAAAGCCTTCAAAAACAAGGCTTGAAATCCTGCGCTCCAAATTCAAAGAAGAGATTGAGGACGAAAAGAACAAGCTGTTTGGTTATCATTACTTGTTCCCTGGCGAAATAGAAAAAGTGGACAAAATAAACGTTGAATTTGCAAAACGATACAAAAAGCTTAACCCGACTGAAAAGGAACAATTTGACCAGAACTTTGTAAACGTGTTTGTCTACAACTCTAATTCCATCGAAGGCAGCACTCTAACGCCAAGGGAAGTTGAATTGCTGCTTGAGGAAAACATTGCACCCAACAAGCCATTGGAAGATGTCCTTGAAGCAAAAAGCGCCCAAAAAACTCTTAATTACATCAAAAAAAATAAGGAAGAATTAAACCAAGGACTTTTGCTGAAACTGCACGAAACATACTTCAAAGACACGAAGCCATTCATTGCAGGAAAACTCAAAACAAAAGACAACATAGTCAAGGGCGCAAGCTTTGAAACAACACCGGCAAAATATGTCCTAACAGACACAAAGCTTTACTTTCAGGATTACAGCAAACTGAAAAAAAAGCTGCAGCCGCTTGAACTGGTTGCATGGGCCCACTGGAAACTCGAAAAAATCCACCCCTTCCAAGACGGCAACGGAAGAATAGGCCGAGTAATAATGAACCAAATCCTGCACAACAACAACTACCAAATGATTGACATAAAAACAAAAGAAAAACAAAAATACTTTAACACCCTAAAAAAATGCGACAGGGAAAACAGCGCGGAAGCACTCGCAAGACTGCTCGTAAAAAGGTTCGAAAAACAATACAAAAACGCGCTGAAAAAATAGGTGCCAGAAAAAGAAAGAAAATACGCTTGCGCTTATTACAAGTAAAAAACCTTACGTTGCACAGAACTATTATGAACTGCCCAAAATGCAAAGCAAAAATGATTGAGAAAAAAGATAAGACTCCGGAAGGATTTGAGTACAGGTACAGCAAGTGCAGCAAATGCGGAGAAGAAATCGTAGACATGAAACAATTGCATTCAGTAGCACAACAGTACAGGGAAATGAAAAAATACACTGCAAAAATCAGCAAGTGGGGCGAAAGCCTAGCAATCAGAATGCCAAGAGAACTAGTAGTATGTCCGTTAAATACCTTTAAATATAACTTCTTCCTTTTATTAGCATGCCGAAACAGGCTGTTGCCATACAGCTTTCTGAGAAAGACCACGCGTTACTTCTGGAGAATACTAAACCGAGTACGCAGTATCGCTTTGTCCAGCGAGCGCGTGTTATTTTGCTCGCATCAGGTGGGCTTTCAAATAACGATATAGCAGAACGTGTTGGGCTCTCGTTTGTTGCAGTCTGCAAGTGGAGACAACGATATGCAAAACATGGTATTGTTGGATTAAAAGATAAAGTCGGAAGAGGCCGGCCAAAACAGCTGACACATGACCAGATGCTTCAAATCGTTGAAATGGCTTGCAAAAAACCAGCTAACAAGACGCACTGGAGTTTACGCGGACTCTCAGATGAACTGGGATTTGTGAAAAAGAGCAGACTACAACAAATCCTGAAAGGTTTTGACCTCAAACCACATTAGCACCAAATGTGGTGCTTTAGCAACGACCCTAACTACGAACAAAAGAAAGCTGATATTGTAGGGCTATACCTAAACGAAACCGTTTATAGCCCAGTCGGGGCAATAGCCCTTCTGTTGGCAAAAAAAAATAGCAAAAAGACGATTGCTATGGTAATATAACTTGGTTTAACCTTTAATTGTTTTAGCGGAGACGTTTTTTGTGGGCAAAAAGCAAATTATTGCGCTTATGCGCAGTGACATAAAGAAACACCGAATGGGAGAAATAGACACATTGCCTACAATTAGGCAGTATGCAAAACTGTCGGAAATGACTGTTGAACAAATAAAAAAGCTTTTGCTTGGTTTAACGGAAGAAGAGCAGGCTTACTGCTACAGCCATAAAAACAGCAGAGACTGATTTACTTACAAACTCGGGGGAAATCAAGTGGTTTTAGTGAAAGGACTTGTTGTCCGAAGCAACGAAAAACATGTGTTAGACGGCATGCTGGTGCAAAGGATAACAATAGAGGTAAGAAACAAGAAAACGCTGTGCTTTCTGCCGTGCGAACGCAACTACAAGGTTGAAGCAGGAGATTATGTGAAAGTTCAAGGAGTCCTGAAAAAATTTGGCACCAAAGACAACTCTTTTGGGAAGTATCTAATGGCAACAAGCTTGGAAAAAACAGAAACTGGGAAAGGAACCCAGGCAAAAAATCAGCAAGGCACGGGCCTCAAAAAAGAAGAGGGCTAAAGCCTGAATAAATTTTTTTTTTAAACGCGATAGATGTAGTCTGACACGTCGTCGTTTCTTCTTGCGCGGCTTTTTCGCTTAGGCCTTTTTGAACGGGGCTGTCTTTTCCCGCGGGAAAAACCTTTCTTCTGGCCTCTGGAAAACTGCTTGTAGTTTATTCCAGGGTCTTTCCAAAACTCTTTGTTTCGGTCTTCTGCAGGAATGAAGGTTATGGCATGGCCTGTGTCCCCCATTCTGCCTGTTCTGCCAATGCGGTGCTTGTGCGTGTCAGCGTCCTTTGCACGGTCCAAGTTTATAACGAATTCAACGTTGTCAATTTGGAGGCCGCGGGCTGCAACATCTGTTGCAATAAGAATGTTCTTCTGGCCTTTTTTGAAGTTGTTCAAGGCCGTTTCGCGGGCAGCCTGCCTTTTGTCGCCGTGAATGGTTTCGGCCCTGAAGCCGTCCTTGTTCAAGCGCCTGCTCAGCGAATCGGCAAATCTTTTTGTCGAAACAAAGATAAGGACACGCTGGTTTCCAGCCTTTTTAATCCAGTTGACCAGCAGAGAATACTTTTGGCTTCTTTCAAAAGACTGCTTTTTCTGCAGAATGTTTTTTCCAACAATTTCCTCCTGGACCATGACTTCCTCAAACTTTGGAATATACCTTTCAATTAGCCTTGCAACCTCGCCAGTTAAGGTTGCCGAAAACAAGTGAGTGTTGCGGGGCCTTACAAATGAAAGAATATGCTTTATGTCGCGAATGAAACCCATGTCAAGCATTCTGTCTGCTTCATCCAAAACAACGGTGTCAAAGATTTTTGGGTCCAAACGCCGCCTTTCAAAGTGGTCCAAAAGCCTTCCAGGTGTAGCGCAAAGAATGTCAATGCGCTTCTTGAAAATGCGGTCATCTCTGGACATTTTTGTGCCACCGTATACTGCAAAAACCTGCAGGCCTGTTTCGCTGTTTATCTGCTTAAGCTCTTCCTTTACCTGCAAAGCTAGTTCTCGCGTAGGACAAACAACCAACGCGCCAATAGACTGCTTTTTCAAAATGCGTTCAGACAAGGCAATGCCGAAAGCAGCTGTCTTGCCTGAACCGGTAAAGCTTTTTGAGACAACGTTTTGGCCGGAAACCATCAAAGGAATGCTTTTCTCCTGAACCTCGGTTGCCTTAGTGTAGCCCATTTTTTTTATTGATTTCTTGAGTTCCGGGCTGAACCCAATGTTTTCAAAATTTGTCAAATTATTCACCTTTTTAATTCATTTTAAGCAAAAAATTCGTTTTTTTTTTTTCCATTTTTTTTAAAAAAAAACAAAAAAATATTTATTTTTTTTTTTTTTTT
>CAZMUN010000055.1:0-4635 GCA_964569815.1 uncultured archaeon | reverse complement strand
ATGATGAGGTTAATGTTGGAGAAAGCGCAGGCAACGACACTAATTTTTGGAACAAGAAGGGAAATGAAAACTTGAAGTGAAATTATACGAACTAATTGGCAGAGAAAGCAAAGAAGAGTGCAAGTAATTAACCAGTGAAATTTTGGATAAAATAGCTTGTCCGAAAACTCGGACAAGGCAATTAGGCTGACAATCTTATTGCTTTTTGTTAGCCTAACAACCTAAAACAAGCAAATTTTAGGCTAACTATTTAAAATAACTTTGTTAACCTAAATATTATATGCAACTGCGTGCAAAAACAGTGCACGGGAAAAAGTATTATTACCTAGAGCTCAGTTACAGAACTTTATCCAAATTAAAAACCTTCAGCAAATACCTTGGGGCAAAGAAACCATCAAAAAAAGAGCTTGAAAAAATCGAAGAAAAATTCAAATCAGAAACCATTGCAAAAATTGCTGGAAAAGAATACGCAAACAAACTGATTTCCAAAGACGATTTGATAAAAGCGCTTCTTTTCAAGGAAGCGTTTAACAAAAAATTTGCATCCCTTTCAAAAGTGCAAAAGAGAAAATACGAAGTTAACAGCACAATTCTTTTTACCCTAACAACTCTCACAACAGAAGATGTTGACGTCAGCCTGGATGATGTAGTAAATGCGTTTGAAAAAGACCAACAGTTTAATATGCGAGAGCAAATAAGCAAAAACATGCTCAAAGCAGTCGAATCAATAAAAGAAAAACACAAGCTAGACAAGAAATACCTCTTGGGATTGCATAAAACAATAATGTCAAGCTTTGAAGACAAAACGCCTGGCCAGACAAGAAGCAGGCAGGTTTACCTGCACAAGCAGGACCCAAAAAACCCCTTAGGAATCGAAATTGGCTACAGGCCACCGAACTATGGCAAGATAAATGAATTGCTTGATGGTTTCATTGAATGGTACAATTCAACAAAACTAAACCCCCTAGAAAAGGCGGCAATTGCCCATTACAAAATATACAAAATCCACCCGTTTCTTGATGGCAACAAAAGAATCTGCAGGTTGATATTCAACAAAACCCTGTTGGATGAAGGGTTCCCGCTGCTTAACATATCCCTGAAAAAAGAACCATACTTCCAAACCCTGATAACCTCAGTTGAAAAAGACCAGCCAAAAAAATTAGCAGAATTCACGCTCAAAGAATTCTTGAAGCAGACAAAGGAATTTTTGAAAAAAATGAATTAAACAAGCCGATACAATGCACGGATTATTTTACAAATTGAGAAAAAAAAGAAAATCAGACTACAATTACTTGAAACCCAAATTAAAGAAGCACAATAGGCTACGAGAGTTTTTGGAAGAAAATCTCAAAAAAGAATACTTCCCAAAAAACATGGCCAATACAAGTGTTTTCATAGGGAAAATTCCATTGCCAAAGCTTGTAGATACTGGCATATTTGAAGAAAGAAAAAACAGCTTTGAGTTTACAGAATACGGAAAAGACATACTAAAACAAATACTGACAGAACTCAAACCATAACCTTAAATAATTGCCATAGTAATTATCTATAGGTGAAACGATGCCAAGCCGAGAGGGAGTTACAACAGTCCAACTTGAAAAGCCAACAAAAGACCGCCTGATGGCTTTGGGAAAGAAGGGCGAAAGCTACGACCAGATAATAAACAAGCTTGTGGATTTCTGGTCAAAAAGGAAAAAATAGTTTAATCTGTTTTTCACTGATTTTTAGGCTACAAAGCAGGTTCCGGTTTCATAGGCGGAACCATTTAAATCTACAAAAGCAATACTATTTTAAATGATTAAAGAATATAAAGCCAATAATTTAAGTGAATTATTCAGCGAGCTTGGCTCATCCGAAGACGGGCTCAACTCTTTAGAAGCCAGGAAAAGGCTTGAAGGCGCTGGTCTGAACGAGATTCCTGCAAAAGACAAAAGAACCGCTTTTTCCATTCTTTTGTCACAATTCAAAAACCCGCTGATTTTAATCCTAATTGCCGCAGCGGTTATTGCAGGATTTTTGGGAGAACCGTTTGAAGCAACAATAATTGTCGGGATTGTTTTGCTGAACACTGCGCTTGGCTTTTACCAGGAATTCAAAAGCGAAAAAGCATTAACCGAATTGAAAAAATACATTTCATTCAAAGCAAAGGTTCTGAGAGACGGCAAAAAAACAGAAGTAGACGTCAAAGAGCTTGTTCCAGGAGACCTAGTTTTCCTGAACATAGGCGACATTGTTCCAGCAGACCTTCAGCTCATTGAAACAGAAGAGCTTTCAATAAACGAGTCAGCAATCACAGGAGAATCAGTGCCAGTCCACAAAACAAGCGAAATGGTTATAGTCCAAAGCAACTTGCCTTCACAGCAAAAAAACATTGCCTTCATGGGAACAACAGTTGCAAACGGTTCAGGAAAAGGCATTGTTGTCGCAACAGGCAAAAAAACAGAGTTCGGCAAAACAGCGACAATCCTAGGCGCTAAAGAACCGCCGACAGACTTCCAGAAAAACATAAAAAAATTCGGAAACTTTCTCCTAAAAGTCATTTTTCTACTAACCATATTCGTTTTTGCGTCAAACGCTTTCCTCGGAAAAGGAATCCTTGACTCGTTCCTTTTCGCTCTCGCACTCGCAGTAGGCATAACGCCGGAACTGTTGCCGATAATAATCACGATAGGACTTTCAACAGGCGCAATTAGGCTTGCAAAGAAAAAGGTTGTAGTGAAAAGGATTGTTGCAATAGAAGACCTTGGAAACGTTGATGTTTTATGCATGGACAAAACAGGGACGCTGACAGAAAACAAAATCGCATTAGAAAAATGCTTCGATTTAAACGAAAAAAAGTCAGGAAAAGTTCTTGAATTTGCCCTGCTGTGCAATTCAGCAAACATTGAAAAAGGCAAAGCAAAAGGAAACCCAATAGATACCGCAATATTAGAGCATGCAAGTGAAAAAGAAAGGCAGGCAATCGAATCCTACAAAAAAGTTGACGAAAACGAGTTCGACTTTGAAAGAAGAAGAATGAGCACAGTAGTAGAAAAAGACGGCAAAAGAATTTTGATATGCAAGGGAGCGCCGGAATCAATTTTGAGTGCATGCAATTCCATCCAAAAACAAAACAAAATAATTCCATTAGCAGAACACAAAGAAAAGCTAAAACAAAAATTTGACGAACTAAGCAAGCACGGATTCAGAATAATCGCAGTTGCATTCAAAGAAGTAAAACCAAAAGAAGAATACACTGCGGAAGACGAAAAAGAAATGACTTTAATCGGCTACCTGACCTTTTTGGATCCGCCAAAAAAAACAGCAACAGAAGCATTAAAAAAATTCAAAAGCCTTGGAGTAGAACTAAAGGTTTTAACAGGAGACAACGAGCTTGTAACAAGAGAAGTATGCAAGCGAGTCGAAATGCAGACAAAGAACATAGTGCTTGGCTCAGAACTCGAAAAAATGACAGAACAAGAGTTTCTCAAAACAATTCAGGAAAACAACGTGTTTGCAAGAATCACACCAGAACAAAAATTCAAGATAGTTACAGGGCTAAGCAAACAAGGGCACATAGTCGGATTCCTGGGAGATGGAGTAAACGATGCGCCCGCGCTGAAAGCGTCAGATGTAGGCATAACGGTTGACACTGCTGTTGACGTGGCAAAAGACAGTGCCGACATAATACTGCTCAAAAAAAGCCTTCTGGTTCTGGTAGACGGAATAGAAAACGGCAGAAAAACATTCGGAAACATAACAAAATACATTCTCAACACTATAAGCGCAAACTTTGGAAACATGCTCACATTAACAATTTCATCGCTTTTCCTTAAATTCATTCCACTGCTGCCAAGCCAAATACTTTTAGCAAACCTTATTTCCGATGGCCCGCTAATGACCATCTCAACAGACAATGTTGACAAAAGCTATTTGCACAAGCCAAAAAAATGGAACATAAAAGGAATCTCAAGTTTTATGATATTCTTTGGAGCAATAAGCACTGTATTCGACCTTGCAACAATGGCAGTGCTCCTATTCTTAGTGAACGCAGAGCCAGCAGTGTTCAGAACCGCGTGGTTCCTTGAATCAGTCTTATCAGAAATATTCATTACCTTTGCAATCAGAACAAAAGGAAACTTCTGGAAATCAAAACCAAGCAAACTCCTAATATACTCTTCAATAGCAGCAACAATCCTAACCATAGGCCTGATTTACTCGCCAATCGCATTCCTGTTCAAATTCGAGCAACTCACAATACCAATACTCACGGCAATCGGGATAATCCTGCTCGCATACTTCAGCCTGGCAGAAACAGCAAAAAAAAGATTCTACAAAACACACGAAATATGAAATGAAAAACGTTAATTTTAAGGCATTAACACCATACGATACGTACGGCAATGATGAGGTTAACATCCAGAAACTGGGGGGTGTTACCACGAATTTTAAACTCTCCAATCCACTGATTTGTAAATAAAATATAAATAGTTCGTATTTTATTTTCATCTTTTTGGGCTTTTTTGGGCAATTGCAGAAGCGTCATAAGGCAGTAAGAATTATTTATAAAGAGGAATTTTTCTTTATAAAGAATGAAGTCCCCCGAGGAGACCAATACAACGTTTTATTCACCCTCTTTTTTATCTCTCAAGTAGG
>CAZMUN010000054.1:0-4739 GCA_964569815.1 uncultured archaeon | reverse complement strand
CCCAAGTATTCAAAGGGCAAAGCAAGGCCGCCAAACGGGGTTACAAAAAGAAGGGGGCCGAAAACGTAGATGAAAACAAGATGCCCTACTTCGTGGAATGAGACAGCCAAAACAATCCAGGGAAAGGCAGCCAAAGCATAGTGGCCAAAAACCGATTCAAGCAAAAAAGGAATAAAGGCAGCCAAAACAAATGCAGCAACGCTTGCCTGCAAAAGCTTCAGGTCAGCATTTTCAAAGAAAATATTCATTGGTTTAGCCCCGCAGAGATTCGAACCGCCGCAAACCCGGCGAGTGTTGTGCCATCTTCGCTCCTTTCAGTCGCTCGATGCCACCATAGCCCCGCAGAGATTCGAACTCTGGTCCCAGGCTTGCTTCCCCGAAGCAGCTTTAAGGGCTGCTGGAGGTTATAGGAACCTGCTGGAGGTTCCTAGTCCAAAGGCCTGTATCCTTGGCCACTAGACGACGGGGCTTTGTTCCCATGCTTTGCCCCAGAGTCTAGGTTTTCCCAAGGCTTTTTTCCCGCAGGAAAAAAGGCTTCTAGACAGCGGGGCTAAAGGATAAGAAAATGTGATGGGAAATACCTTTAAAATAGCGCCCTAGTTATATAACTCGTTTTAAGCCAGCTTAGGTTTTTAACGCTTTTTAGGCGTTATATAGATTAAATAAAGCTTGGGACCTGCTTTAGAGCTTTCAGGTTTTCTCGCCAGCGTATACGGCTTCTGATTTGTTCATTTCAGTGCCTTGGTGAATTCTTCCCTTGTTAGCCCTGTTTGTTTTAGGATTGCGTTCAATGTGCCCTTTGCAACCGGGTTGTGGTTTGGAACCGTTACGCGCCTGTAAGGGTATTGCTTTTGCCTTAGAATAAGATGGCTTCCTGTCTGGTGATCCAATTCAAAGCCAAGCCTGGCAAGTGCTTTGACTGCTTTTTTTCCTGAGACGCTTGGAAGCTTAGGCATAGACGTCAACTACTTCTTCGTCTATTGCCGGCGGGATCGGCTCGTTGTGCTTTTTGAGACTCTCCAGGTAGCCGTTGATTGCATCCTTTACGTTTTTCAATGCCTCTCGCCTTGTCTTGCCCTCAGAAATACAGCCAGGCAAAGCAGGAACCGTTACTATGAAGGCGCCATCTTCATCCTGTTCAATAATAGTCCGGTACTTCATAAGAAACCAAAAAAATATTGTCTAGAGGAATATAAAACCATATGCTTTTCTGCCGTTGTCTGCCGGCCTCTTTTTTGGTAAATTGGTTTTCCAGAACTAGTTTTGCCAACTAGGTTAAAACCTAATGAAGTATATCCAGGCAAGCATTAGGGTAATAACTATGATTGCAAAGCCATAAATCCGCATTATTAGCTTTTGCCTTTTTGTAGTTAAGCCTATTTCGGAGATTGGGCGAAAATATCCTATGGACATTCCTGCCTTTAAAGGAAAAATTATTGTAAACAAGCCCAAAAGAAGACCGAGTAGGAACAAGAGCGGCCAATAGACAGCTGCCAACAGAAAAGCAAGCGAAACCAAAGCAAACCAGACTATGGTGGTCTTCAGCATTTTGATACTCATCTACTTAGGGTAGTCAAATCCCTATTTAAGCTTTTCAAAAGAGCCCTAATCGGCCTAAAAAGTTATATAACTTAAGAAATACCTTTAAATTAGTTCCCAAAGCTAAAATTATTTGATTAAAGGACGAGTAGCACAGTCTGGTTTAGTGCACACGACTGATAATCGTGAGGTCGGCGGTTCAAATCCGCCCTCGTCCATAAGTTTAGTTACTACTTTCTCCAAAAGCCTGTTTTTCTGCATTCCGAGATATCTCGCGCTCTTCTTTGAAATTTTTACTCCTTCGATGAATCCGCCTAACTTATAAAAAGCGTAAATGCTTTTTGAGTCGTAAATTCGTACCCCTGAAACACCTTGCCCTGACTTCCGGCATTTGGCAATATGACTGTTGATTCCAAATAGCCCGAGAAAGTTCAGCCATTCTTCACTCAAGTTACTGTTGTAACAAGCCAAATTAAGTTCCGGTTTCCCCCTATTGGAAAGACTAATGCAACCATCTGTTGTGAAAGCAAAGCGCAATGCCCAGCATTTCGTTTTCAGATTCTTGCCATAAAGAAACTTAATTGTAGGTTGCAGGTTTTTATTTATTGGAAATGTTCTATATTCTGGGCTTAATGCAAACAATTTTTCCCCCAGTTTTTTATCAGAAATTCTTACCGTTCTTACCCCTTCTCGGCCTTTTGATATTGCAGGATTGAAACAACTTAGCTTGGCAATAAGCGCTTGAACAAAATCGATAAGCACCTTGTCTAAAGAAGTAAATGTGATTCTATAACAGTTGCCTTTTTTTGACCAGACTGCCATCTGTTTGAAGGCAAATTGCCAGAATTGAAAGCAAATCGACTTTTTCCTTGACAAGTTGCATCAGTAAATCGTTGCTAATTTCGACTTTTAGTGTTCTTTTCATTTCAGAACTGTTTTTGGTAAAGGAACGCACATAATGCAAGTATTCAGAAAGGCCGCCTATTTTTGAGATTCTTTGATTTCAGCCTTTTCGTTGTCCCCAGTTAAGTGGCAGCTCTTCTTCAATGAATTTAGAGAACCAACTGTGTTCGGGACAAAAATCCAAAATTTTATCGAAATCACTTTTTAGTATGTTTCTGTCATTTAACCAGCCACGAACGGTGCTTTTATTAACTCCAAGAAACCCTGAAAGAGCAGCCTGCGTTCCAAAAGGATTTTGGATAACAGCTTCCAAAAACTCCTTCTGTTTGCCTTTTGCAAACATCCGTCTTTTGTCTTCCATGATAGATTTCCACTTTTGATTTTTAAAGCGGTTTTGAAAGTCGGGGTTTCCAGTGTTTATGGAAACCAGCCGCCTTTCATATTGTTTAGCAAAGCTTGAAGAGCAATTCCTTCCCCAAAGCGGTTGCCTTTTGTTTCTGATAATCTTTGTGAAAAACTCATCAAACCGCCTCCATTTAGAATGAGTTTTTCCATGAACGACCCTGCTGCTTTTGGAGGCATCAAACCCTTTGCACCCGAATTAGTTCATAAAACATGCAAAGGTTTAAGCCAAGAAAAACAGAGCCCTAAGAAAAAATTCCCTATTGAATGTGGTAAAAGTTTGTCTGAAAAACAGTTCTATCCCGGTCGTGCCCATACCCCTAGTTTTTATAGTTCAACGACACAGTCTTTTATTATGGACCCTTTGATTTCAAAGTTCATTGTAACAGGGGTTTTTTTGCTGGTGCACGGCCTTGCCTCTTATTACAGGTGGTATGAGAAAAGGCCTGCCATTGACATGGTAACGCATTTTTTGGGCGGGCTTTTTTTAGGGGCCTGGATAAAGGTTTGGGTTGTTGCCTTTGCGCTAATAATTGGCTGGGAGTTTTTGGAAATGTGCCTTGTAACCAAGTACTGGAAAGCGTTCAGGGAAACGCCAATAAACAAGGTTTTTGACGTTTTGTTTGGCTTGCTTGGCTACTTCATTGCAGTTGACATGCTGTAAAAAGGCGGGCCGCAGCGAGCGTGTGCCATAGCGAACGAAGTGAGCGTATGGCACGAACCCCCGCCGGGTTTGCGGCGGCTATGGGTTCATTTCATCCCAGATTTCAACAAAGCTGTCAACCATTTCGTCCAAAAAGCTTCTTTTGTAGCTTTTCAGAAGGTTTGCAATGCCTTCAGCGTCAATGATGTAGAAGAAGGTTTTTCTGCCGACACGGCGCTTTTCAACAATGCCGCCGTTCACGAGCTTTAGCATATGCCAGCTTACGGTTGAAGGGCTTAGGCCAACAGCTGCAGCAATTTTTTCGTTGTTGGCGCGCTTTTTTGTCAAGAGGAAAAGGGTTATTTTTCTCAAGCTTGGCTGCCTTAAGAGGCCCATTTTGGACTCCATTTCTCCAAGCTGTTCCCCTCTTGTAGAGTAATAGCGAACGAACTTTCCCTTTTTTTCTGCCCTTATAAGGTGCCTTTTCATCAAAAAGTCCAAGTGGTATTGCAGGCTTCCGGTCGCAATTTTTGCTCTCCGCTGGAGCTCGCGGAAATGCAAGCCAGGGCTTTTTTTTATGTGCTTGAATATCTTGTTCCTTGCACCCAAAGCAAGTGCTTCGTTAAGCTGTTCGTCTTTCATTCCAAAAACGCTCCAATGAAATTCACTTTCTGAAAATGGCCATGAAAAGGCTTCCCAAAATGAACAGCTCTACAACGTTCTCAGCCGCCCTGTTGAAAAAGTAGCCAGGGCTAAAATATAGGTCAAGAACATTAAGAGTCCATTTTAGGCCAAAAAGCAGGAAAGCGATTGCAACAAAAAGCATTTTTCTGCTTTTGGTTCGCCTGTAAGCCAGAATCGCGATAAACATCAAAGCCATTGAGAGAACAAAAACAATTGTCCTGGTAATGAACTCTGCGTTTAACGCCTGCTGTGCCAAAGGCCTGAAGATGTCCCAGATTGCCATATAGAAACCTCCAATCGGTTAACTTATTTTGCACCAAAAAGTTTTAAAAAGCAAGAAATTAAGGGAGGCAGCCAAATTCGTGAGATGAAACCAGAAAGCGCAATTTTTTTGGCTGCCATCCAAACCGGGGGTGATTCATTAGGAGGTTAATCCTTTCTACACTAATAGCTGCTCCCGGCTTATAAAGAGGTTTTGGTACAATTCCTTAATGGTACAGAAATCGAATCCGGAGCCAAAAACACCAAAAAAGGGCATTATAAGCCGATTTGAGGAAAAAGACTATTT
>CAZMUN010000053.1:0-4880 GCA_964569815.1 uncultured archaeon | reverse complement strand
ATGCAACAGAGAGTAGCTGCAGGCATGAAAAATTTTCTGGCTTGGGTGAACGGTGAAGTTGGAACTGAAGCTAAAAGAAGGGCTGAGGCAAAAACGGCTGTTGAAGCAATGAAAAGGCCTTTCGTATTCAAGTACCCTTGTGATGAAGATGGCGTGCTTGAAATAACTGCGGCCACAACAAACAGGGTGGTTTCTAAAATAACAGGTTGGGGCATAAAATATAAATACGCTGATGATCCAGGAAAATGCGGGGTGCAGCTACAGCTTCTTCCCGGAGACTACAAGGCGGAATACAAAGTGCCTGAAAGGGAGGGAGTCCAGCTTTACATGGAGCCACTGCCTTTTACAGTCTACAGCGATGAATCGAAGAACAAAAGACTTGAACTGGAACTAAAATTAAAGCCGCCCGTCAGCGGGACCGAGACAGTTTCTGGTGATTATTATTACAGGTTCTCGGATGAGGCAATAGCTGCCTTGACTTCAAAGAAAGTGGATTCATCCTATGCTGCAATAGCCGCTGCAATGACTGTCAACGATGGCAGCATAAAAGTTGATGTTGAAAGGCATTCAGGAAAAGACTATCTTGTTTTCAGGAACATAAATTCCAAGGCTAAGTTTAAAGTTGTTTTCAGGTTCAAGAACACAGAAACAGGCAAGGAATACAACCCCCTGGAACAGTTCTGGACTTTCCCAAAAGATGAGATAACGAGGCGATAAAAATGAGAAAAACAGTTGTTTTGTTCTGCTTGCTTGGCTTGCTTGCCTTGGCTTATGCTCCACCTACTATTGAAGGCCCGGACTTTGATACTCTTAGTCCTGGTTCAGGGGATCCAACAACAACCGGTTCTGGGACCCCTTCAGCTACACCTTCTTCAGGAGGACCTGTTCTCAACCAAGGTTCAGGAAACCCTTTCAGCGGTCTTGGAGGCAACACCACGCCTTCGCCTTTAACAGGCTGTGAAACTATTATGGGTTGTTTGGGGGGTATTGACAAACTATTCATTGACCAGGTTTTTTTTTAAAAAAAGTTCAGTGAATAGCGGTGGCCAGTTCTCTTTTCCGTCGCACTGTCCTCCTTCAGTGTCTTCAGGCGGAGCATGCCTTCCTTCAAGCGATGTTCTTTCAGACCCTCCTGTTTGCACCAGTGAAACAAAAGGGGTTTGTGCGGTTCCACCTGAGAATTATTCTGGAACAGGCTCTGGAAGAAAACTTCACTTTGAATGGCACGACATCCTTATTCCTAATAAAACCTTTGAACTTGACTTTATTGTTTCAGAGGAATTGTGCCAAGAGCTTTCAAAAAAAGATTACTCTCTGAGGCCGATTCCTCCAAAAGAGTTTGCCAGCGTACCTAGAACGGTTCTATTGCGTGAAGGACGGCAAAAATGGCTCGAATTGGCTCTTAAATCCCCTGAAACTAAAGGGTATCTTTACAGCCTGGTGAATGTTCCTGCAAGCCAGAAAGAAATCCAGCGCCTTGCAGCCAACTTGGAGTACTTGGCTGAACAGAACGGCATAACTGATTATTACTCCAAGGCAAACTTTGTTGCTGCTTTCGTTGGCTCTTTGGAGTATTTTGCACAATGCGATGCCGATTTTACCCAGGTTCCGCTTGAAACTGTCTGCAAGCAATTAGGCGACTGTGAAGACAGAACTGCTTTGCTGGTTGCCCTATTATCACATATGGGTTACGAAAGCGCTTTTTTGTTTTTTGATGACGTCGGCTTTGAGGCCGCTGGACATATTATGGCGGCTGTAAAAAGAAAAGGCGTTTTGCCGCCCAAATTTACGTATCTGCCGCTTTCAACTACCTCTACGCCTGCTCAAATTCAGGTCATTCAAAACTATTATCCTGTCGAGTCCACTTTTGGGAACGTAGGTGTTGGCTGGGTAAAGACCAAACATCTTGACAGTTCCCATTTTTTTCAAACAGTAATACCTTATACAGGCTAAGAGCTAGGAATCATCTGCCCTTCTTTTTCTTCTTTGCAGGCCTTTTCTTGACTTCTTTGACTATGTCCTGCAAATTTTTGCTTGAAGGCTTGCCCTTTTTGGACTTGCTTTTTGCTTTGCCCTTGCCGCCTGGTGCCTTTTTGCTTTTTCCGATTTGCTCTAGCTTTTTTCCAGGAAGCTCCTGAACCTCTTTAGCCAGGTGCACAAGCCCTGACTTGGAGCCTTTTCCGGTCATTTCGCTTCTCAAAGCGACTGCTGCAAAGAGCACTATGATTAGTATGACAAGGCCTGCCAGAAGCAGGTCTCCCAGGCCTACAAGGCCAAAAAGCCCTACGAGGAAGTCCTCCTCTTCAGGCTCTTCATCCAAGTCAATTGTAATAGAGCGCTTCAAAAGCCCTTTGTCTGTCTGCACTTCCAAGGGCAGGGAAAACTGCCTTTGGTTGAAGTCAGCGCCAAGGTAAAGCGTCATTGGCACCTCAATTGTTTCGTTTGGCTGCAGTGCCGTTTCCTCAAAGTCAAAGCCTGCGTTAAAGTCTTGTGAAACGGCAAGGCTGTTTACCCTTATCAGGGCATTGCTGTCATTGCTTAACTGAATTGAAGCCTTTAAGGTCCTTTCAACTGTTTCAACAACGTCTTCAACCTTTGCTTCTGCTTTCACGCTTGCCATTCCCAAGTCGGCATACAATCCGCCGAAAACCATTACTTCAACGCGCTTTTTCAGTTCAGCGTCGTGGCCTTTTACCTCAATGTTTGCGGTGTGAAGGCCTTCCATTATGTCGTAGGGCGGGGTAACGTATGCGTAAAGCTCTGTTTCTTTGCCTGCTTCCAGATTTCCTTCTTTTGGCTCTGCCAAAAACCACCTTGGGGCAACCAGTTCAACTGAAAAGCTTTGGCTTTTTGTGCCAGTGTTTTTCACCAAAACAGTGTACTGCTGGGTTTGGCAGTTTGCGTCAAGCTCAAGCCTTTCATCCAAGCCATCCCAGTCTACCTGCAAATCAAAGCAGTTTTCCACTTTCAAGGGGTAGGATGATGCAAGGAAAACATTGTCTCCTTCCACTTCCATTGTAAAGGATTTTTCCCCCGGCTGTTCCCCGCTTAAGTCAAGCGAAATGCTGACTGTTTTCTTTTCCCCTGGCCCAAGGCTTAAGACGGCTGGAGAAACGTTTGCGTTTATTCCTAAAACCTTTACCTCTGCTTCAAGGGATTCAACTGCGTCGTTTCGCAAATCTATTTTGTATACTGGGTTTTTTTCAACGCAGGCCGTTTCCGTTCCCTTGACTTCTTGGCCGTTTAGCTCTGCTTTTTCCACAAAAACGTTGTAGCAGTCTTGCACTTCCACTTGAAGGCTTTTCTCTGTTGCCTTGCCGAATTTTTGTGAAACGGCTTTCAGCGTGAAATCGTATTCGCCTTTTCCGACTGAGGGCTTTCCAAACACTATTGAGACCTCTTTTTCCTCTCCTGCTTCCAATGAAAGGGCTTTTGGTTCAACAGCAGCCCATCCAATGCCTTCCGCACTCAAGGAAAGCTGGTCTGAAAGCAGCCCGCTGTTCCTGATTGTGGCTGTTGCAATCGAGGGCCTTTCAAGGCATGCTTCAAGGTTTTGGGATGAGATTGAAACTGTTTGGCTGTCTTTAATTTCAAGGCTGCCTGCTTTTTTGGCCTCGAAAGAAGTGCCTTTAAGCGCGGCTTTTGCTGTAAAACCGTATTCCCTGGTTTCGGCACTGCACTCTGGCTGCACTGCAAGCTTTACTGTTTTGCTTTGCCCTTTTTCAAGAAGTATTTCAGTGCTGTTAAGCCTGTACCAGTTTGATGGCAGGCCGCTTAAGGAAACCTGCACGATTTCTTTCCTGTCGCCAGTGTTTTCTATTTCCAAGCCGAATTCGGTTTTCTCGCATTCGGTTATTTCCTGCTTTTCAGGGCCTATCTCAAGGCTTAGGACGCGGCTTTCCACGACCTCTATTTCTATTTCCTCTTCAATTGTTTCGTCATTGCTTATCTGGATGGTTATTGTGTAAACGCCTGGCTCGATGTAGCAGGTTTGGGGTTTTGCAAAAACATGCAGTTCTTTTGTTTCGCCTGCTTTAAGGCTTACTTCAAGCGGGTCTGTTCCGACCCATTTCCCGTTGATGTTAATCCAGTCCTTGTTCTCGCCTGCAGCCCTTATCGTGTAACTATGGCTTTGCCCTGAATCGTTTTTCAGGGAATATGTCCCTTGCCCTGGAATAATGCAGTCTGTTTCCAAAGCGTGGCAGCTGAACTCAGCTGCCTGAACGCTTGCCATTAGGGCAAGCAAAAATCCAATCAAAAAAACCTTTTTCATTTTTTTACCCCCTCATCCAGATTTCTTTTTCTGTTGGGCTTGCCGCCCATCCTATTAATGCAATAATTACTATCAAAATTAATGCAATAAGGCCAAGCCATGCCAAATTTCCCAGGGTGAAAAGCCCGACAAACCCTGTCCAAATGCCTGTTTGTTCTTCTTCAACAACAAGCTTGACCTGCTTTTCGTCTGTTGTCGAGCCGGTTATGGCTTGGAGCACCAAGTCGTATTCTCCCACTGTGTTCAGGTCTGCCTTGATGTCGAGCTCAAAGTCCTTTTCTTCTCCTGAAAGCAGTGAAATGCCTGTCTTTGATTCTGCGTCGATTCCTGCAGGAAGGCCGTAAAGAACAATTGCTATTCCGTTAAGTGCCTTTTCCCCTATGTTCTTTACTGAAAGGAAGAGCTTTTTTTCCTGTCCCTTGCTCATTGTAATGCTTGTTGAATAGCCGGTTATTTCCAAGCCGGTTTCGTCATCAATTTGCTCTTCTGGCAAAACCGTGAAGCGAAGCTCTTCTGTAAATGTTTCTGAACCTGTTTTCACTTCAAGGAGCAGTGTGTAATCTCCCAAGGCTGCGTCTGGTGCAACGCTTACGTTTACGTAAACTTC
>CAZMUN010000052.1:2079-5009 GCA_964569815.1 uncultured archaeon | reverse complement strand
AGATAAGCAGCTCCCATGGCATTAACAGCAGGCTTGACGAAATCCAGGCCGCAATTCTCAGAACAAAGCTAAAACACCTGAAAGACTGGAACGAAAAAAGAAGAAAAATCGCTTCCCTTTACACTAAAGGGCTTGAAAGCGTGGCAGTTCCCAAAGAAATGCCTTACGGCAAGCACGTTTACCACCTTTTTGTAATAAAATCAGAAAAAAGGGATGCACTAAGAGCGCATTTGGAGAAAAAGGGAATCGGCTCGCAAGTGCATTACCCTGTTCCATTGCACAAGCAGCCTGCCTTTGCAAGCTTTTTTTCAGGAAAGCTGCCTGCAGCTGAAGCCCTTTCCCAAAAAATACTTTCCCTGCCTTTAAACCCCTGGCTTTTGGAAAAAGAAGCCATCAAGGTTGTGGAAGCAGTCAACTCTTTCCAATCTTAAAAAAGGGGCCATGGCACTGGCGGCAAAACCCTGTTGTAGTTAACCAGCACAACCAAATCCAAAAAAAGCATTGTCAAAAGGGTTCCCCAAACCAAGAGCTTTGCCTTCTCCCCGCGCCCAATCAAACGCATGAATGCCTTCTGGCCTGCAATGAAAAGGATTGCAGCCAGGCCAATTGTTTCAAGCAAAAGCCGGCCGTCAGGCCACATTCCCTCCAAATTGATGTATGCAAGCCCCAAAAAGTTCAAAACAACAGGCAAAACCAGCATTGACATTACAATAAAGCTGTTTCCCTGAGGCCACTCGCTTTTTGCAAAAAGAAAAACAGCCCCTGAAAATGCGGCAAGGGAAAGCACTGCATATAACCCAAAAAACAAAAACCTGAATTCAGGGACTGTTGCAACACCGTATTCCTGGAGCCAGATGCTTGGAAACAAGTGAATCAAGAAATAGGAAAACCTTTCCAGAGAAAAAATTTTCACAGTCAAATGGCTTGGGAACAGGCCGCCTGTCAAGGCAATGTTTCTCAAAAAAACAGGCAATGCTGAAAAAGGCAAAAGCAGGATTGCAGCCCTTTTGGAAAAGCTTCCTTTTCCCTCAAACAAGAATACCCAGCCTGCAACCAAAAATGCAATTGCAACACTCAAGCCAGTGAACTTGGTTAAAACAATTGCAGCCATTAAAACGCCTGCTATGGCCATATGGATAGCCTTTTTTTCCTGCAAAACCCTTGCCATATAATAAACTGCGGCCAGGCAAAAAAGCCAGCTCAAAGCACTGTTTCCCAAGACACTGCTTGAAATAACGTGTGTTGGAAGCAATGCAACAAATGCTGAGCTTGCCAAAGGGATGCCTTTCCCAAAACCCAGCCTTTTTGCAATCAAGTAAACCAGGGCAATGCAAGCAGTTCCAAAGGCAACTGAAAAAAGCCTCAAAAAATGCATCGCGGCATCCAAGCCAAACGGCTTCAAAACCGAGTAAAAGGGAGCCATCAAAGCATAGTACAAGGGAGGCTGGTGAATGCTCTCGTTCTCAACGCCTCGCAGCGTTTCCTGGGTTAAGGGAATTGCAGGAAGCTCCCCCCTGTCGCCAATATAGCTGAGGTAAAAGAAGTGCGCAGGCTCGTCCGGGCCTGACCACAAAGGAAACAGGACGCTTCCAGTAAGGCGCAAAACAAGCCCTATAACCAGTATAAACGCAAGCAGTTTTTTTTCCCCTTCCATTAAACCAAGCCCCTTTCAAGCAGTTCTTTTTCCAAAAGCTGTGCAGCCAAAGCATGCCCTTCCCTGTTCCAATGCGGGTCAATCTCATAGTAAAGGCTTTCGTGGGCAGACTTGAAAACATCCAGTGTTTCAACAAAAATAAGGTTGTCATATCCAGCGGAAAGCTGGTTCATCCTCTTTTCCGGCAAACCAAAGTCATACCCCTTTTCTGAAATTCCATAGTCCTCAAAAGCCTTCTTTCTCAACCCCTCGTCGACTTGTATAACGCTTGGAATGTCCAAAACCATTACCTTAAAATCGTTTTTTTCAGCCAGCTCGTTCATTTCACCAAACAACCTGTTTGTTTCCTGCCAGGCCTCCTCCATTCTTTCATTTCCCGTTTGAAAAACCATGTTATATTCGGGGGGCTTTGGCGCCTGCATTAGCCCAATGCCAACAAAAAAATCGCGCAATGGGGGCACGGCCCTTATTTTTTCTGAAAGAAAACTGTAGCTTATTGTGTTTTCCTTCAAAAATCGCTTGAAATCAAATCCGGTTGCCTGCTGCTCTTGGCCCTTTGCCTTAAGGCATCCATTAAATGTTTCAAATTCAGGCTCTTGCTGTGCATTGCCAATAACATCGTTTGGGGCAAAAAACCCCACCACCACCAAGTCAATGTCATATTCCTGCAAATAGTTCTGCAAAACTTTTAGCTCCTGCTGTGTGCTGTAGCCGCTAACCCCTGTGTTCACTGCCTTTACGTTTTTTCCCTTTGCTTCCAAGTTTTTTTCAAGCACGCTTAAAAAAATCTCCTCCTGTTCAACGCCTTGCCCGAACAAAAAGCTGTCTCCCACTCCAAGAATAAGAAAATCCTGTTCGCCTATTGAAAACTCCGGGTTCCTTTCCCCCCTGGAATTGGTTTCAATTTCATAGCCGTATTCCGCGCTTGGAGCCACATGCCTTGTTTCAAGGCTTGGGGCAAGCTTCCAGCCCAAAACAGGGTCTGCTTCGTAAACGCACAAGGCATAGCTTTGCCCTGAAAAAACTATTGCAATAACCTCCAAAAGAACAAAGCATACAACCAAAGCAAAGGCTGCAAGTCCAACCTTTTCCAAAACGCTTCTAAGCTTCCTGTTTTCAACCAAACCCATTTTATCCCACTAAAGAACTGTTCAAAAATGCTTTTTTAACTATTGCAGGCTGCCGGTATCAATTTTGACCTCTTCCCTTGAAAACAACGCAAAGCCTATGGCTGCAATCAAGGCATAGCCCACTGCAAACAGCAGAACCGAAAAGG
>CAZMUN010000052.1:0-2069 GCA_964569815.1 uncultured archaeon | reverse complement strand
ACAGCATCACCGGGCATATGACAGGCTACCACACTTTCTACGACATCGACGGGCACTGCAAACAGCAGAACCGAAAAGGCAACAGCTTCCGCTGCCCCAACACCATAAAAACCAAGGAGGAAAATCGCGGTCGCCTCCCTTGTCCCAAGCCCGGAAAATGAAATCGGAAGCATTTCAACCAGGGTAAGCAAGGGAAAAAGCAGGAACACAAAATAAACCGGGACCTTGATTCCAAGAGACAAAAGGTAGATGTACACCACAAAAACCATCAGAACCCAAATGGCCAGCCCTAAAAAAAGGGCTGCCCCAAGATTTCTTTTGTTTGACATGGCTTCGCTTATAGACTTATACATTTCAGAAAAACTGGTTTTGGCCTGGCCTTTGAATTTTTTCGGAACCAATGCCTTGAACAAAGGCCTCAAAAACATTTTCATAAGGCCTTTTCTTGAAAAAAGGAACAAGGCTGAAAAAAAGCATGCCACCACAAGGCCCAAAACATGAAGCGGGACTATTTCCGTTTGCAGGGAAACAGAAAAAAACAAGGCTGCTGCAAAGCCAATCACCATTAGCATGCCCAAGTCAATTGCCCTGTCAAATATTACGGTGGAAACGCTTTTCCCCAGGCTGCCTATTTTCTTGTTCACATACAAAGACCTGGCAAGGTCGCCAATTCTGCCAGGCGTAACCAAGCTCAAGAAAAAGCCAATCAAAAAATATTTCGTGCTGTCGGCCAAAGAAATGCTTTTTCCATGGGCTGCCACCACTGCCTTATATTTCAGGCCTTTTAGCAGAAGACCTGCCAGTTCCAATGAAAGGCCAAGCAAAAATATTGCAGGGTCTATTTTTGACAGGGTTTCAACAATTTTTCCAACATCCAAAGAGTAAAGAATGTAAGCCAGGATAATGATTCCAACCAAACCAAAATACCTTTTCTTCAACTGCATCAAAAAAACACCTACACCAAAAGCTTTCTGAACCTGATGCTGCCCCACAGCCTTGAAAGCTTTACCAAAACCATGTAAACGAATGCAAGAAAAACAATTGCAAGGGCATGCAAAGGGCTCTTGTTTTCAATGAGAACAAGGCCGCGCGGCGAGCAAAGCTTCATCTTTTTGCTGCTTCCGTTCCACAAATTGCAGGCTGCTGAAAAGTCGGCCTTTGGGTTTACTATAAACCCAAGCTTTACATCCAAAAAACTTGAGGCAAGCTTTGGGTGCCTTTTGTACAAAAGCACGTCGTTTTGGTGGTAGCCAAGCCTTTTCAAGACATACTTAATCCAGCCTCTTAGGTTGCGGGGCGCGACCTCCTTGTGGTCGTGCTCATAGTCTGCTTTCACTACCCTGTATTCATAGCCCAAATCCATTATGCTGAAAGTCAAGTCAGTGTCCTCCCTATAGTAAAAATAGCGCAAGTCATAGCCTCCAACCTTTTGCAATAGCTCGGCCCTGAAGGCAGTGGATGTTCCGCCAAAGCTTCCAAAGCTGCTTACCACTCCGACCTTCGGGCTGTCAAAGCCTTTAACCAAATCCTTTAACCAGCTTTTGCTTGGAATGCAGTCATGGTCCATGTTTACAACTATTGGAAACTTGGCAGCCCGAATTCCCTCATTTCTTGCCTTGCAAACCCCCTTGTTTTTTCCAAAGCCAATCACGCGGACCTTTTTTTCTCTTCCAAAGCTTTCTCTCAGCATTTTTATTGTGCCATCGCTGCTTCCATCATCTACGACAATGACCTCATATTTTGCAGGGTAGTCGAGTTCAAGCATTGCATTCAGAACGCGTTTCAGTACCTTTTTGTTGTTGTATGATGCAACCACAATGCTTGCCTTTGGGTAAGAAAAAGCCATCTCATTTGCCTCCGCTGCCTTTTATTTTATTCAACTCCTCTCCGTAAACTCTTTCAAGCCTGTCAACGCTGGCCTTAATGCTGTAAAGCCTTTCAACACGCTGCCTGGACTTTTTTTCAAGCTCTTTTCTCAGCTTTTTATCCTCAATAAGCTTTATTATCCCTTGGGCCATGGCCTTTGCGCTGTAAGGCTTTACCACCAGGGCCGCGTCCCCAACAAAGGC
>CAZMUN010000051.1:0-5449 GCA_964569815.1 uncultured archaeon | reverse complement strand
ACGTCACTGTTTATTCCTGTTAGGTTGCTTCCGTCTCCGTGGATTGTGCCCCAGACGTTTAGGTCGCCGTAGATGTTTGCGTCGTTGGCTACGTTGAGGTCGTGTACGCCGACCATGTTTGGGTTGCTTATGATTATGTTTTTGCCAAGTGCTACTGAGGCTTCTCCGAGTGCTTGTACGTTGTAGCCTAGTGCGATTGCTCCTTTGTCTGCTGCCTCGTCGCCTGCTATCATGTTTGTGTCTGAGTATCCTAGTGCTATTGCGCCTTGTCCTATTGCGAATGGTCCTTTTCCGCTTGCGCCGTAGCCGCCTGCGATTGCTCCCTGCCCAGCCGCCCTTGAATAATAGCCCGTTGCCGTGCTTGCTTCTCCGCTTGCTGTTGTGCTCTCTCCCATTGCCACGCTAGCATACCCCCCAGCGGCTTCTGCTAATTTTAAGATTTCTTCTGCGCCTGACCTGAATACCAAACCCATATCATCTCCGTCTGATTCTTCAAAGTCTATAATCCAGTTTGTGCCTTCTTGGTATATTTTAAATGGGTCGGAAGTATCGTGTGGGAGTGTTATATCTCCAAATGTCCCAGTGCCTGTTGTGGTAATGTTTCCATTCGAATAGTATGCGTCTGCCTCCAAGGAAGCAAAGTTGCTGTCGCCTCTTACCATCAAATTGTTGTCTATTGATACGTTTTGTGGTCTGATGTCTGTTCCGTTGACGTCTGCTCCTGCACTGATGCCTGTCAAATTGCTTCCGTCTCCGTATATGTTTCCCCAGACGTTTAGGTCGCCGTAGATGTTTGCATCGTTGGCTACGTTGAGGTCGTGTACGCCGACCATGTTTGGGTTGCTTATGATTATGTTTTTGCCAAGTGCTACTGAGGCTTCTCCGAGTGCTTGTACGTTGTAGCCTAGTGCGATTGCTCCTTTGTCTGCTGCCTCGTCGCCTGCTATCATGTTTGTGTCTGAGTATCCTAGTGCGATTGCTCCGTCTCCTATTGCGAATGGTCCTTTTCCGCTTGCTCCGTAGCCTGCTGCAAGGCTTCCTTGTCCTGCTGAGTTGGAATAGTAGCCCATTGCTGTGCTTGCGTGTCCGCTTGCTGTTGTGTTGTCGCCCATTGCCGTACTGTAGTCTCCGCTTGCTGTTGTTCTGTTACCCATTGCCGTGCTGTAGTTTCCGAACGCTGTTGTGCTTTGTCCCATTGCTGTGCTTCCTATTCCGCTTGCTGTTGTGTTATAGTCCATTGCCGTGCTTGCGTTTCCGCTTGCTGTTGTGTATAAGCCCATTGCCGTGCTGTAATATCCGCTTGCTGTTGTTTCCTTGCCCATTGCCGTGCTATAGTTTCCGCTTGCTGTTGTGCTGTAGCCCGTTGCCGTGCTTTGGCTTCCGCTTGCTGTTGTATTATAGCCCATTGCTGTGCTTGCTGTTCCGCTTGCTGTGCAATCATCACACTTGAACTTGTCTCCAACAATCAAGCCAGAACCGTATAGGTTGTTGCTCAAACCAACATTTGCAAAGTTGCTGTCTCCGCCATAGGCGTGTTTTGCGCTGTAGGCAGATGGAGAAGAGCCAAGCTTTACCATGGGGTTTTGCCTTGTGCCGTTAACAAGGATGCTGAGCCAGGTTTGTGAGTTGAAGTCAACTGAGTTGAGGTAAGTAGCAGTGTTTATGTCGCCCAAGGTTGCGGTGAAGACACCGTTTGCTGCCGTTATGCTGTGGGTTTCTGCCCACAAAAGGCTTCCTCCAACGTTGTTGTCATAGATTTCAAAAGCAAAGCCATGGTTTCCGGTCAGAGCGTTTCCCTGCGCATCTGTGAGCTTGCCCTGAACCTGAATTGTTTCGGAAATGGCAAAAGCAAAAGGCAGGGAAAGCAGAACAAGGCCAACAAAAGCCAAAAACAAGCAATTTCTTATACATAACCTATTTGTGGTTTTGCTTGTTTTTATAAGGGAAATTTCACCTGATTTAAGCGCCTTCTCTTCTTTTTTGCTTCCTGAAAACGCCTCAAATGCTTTGCTTTTCAGAAAACCAAGGATGCTTTTCTTTTCCATGCCTTTTTTTCACCTCCAAATATAGGCTTGCCTGCAGGCGCTTTTTTTTTTGCAGCAGACGACCCCCTAAGAGTAGAGTTTTGGAATATAAATAGCTTTCGAGAGCTATTTTTTGGATTGCAGGAAAAAGGCCGCGCCCAGGGCTGTTGCAAAGGCAGGGTTTTTTGGGAAGGAAAAGCTTGCGTTAAAGATTTTTTCAGCTGCCTTTATGCGCTTTTTTGCAAAAGGGAATTCAAGGGTTCGGCCAACAAAAACCACTTTTTTGCAGTTGTGTTTTGAGGCAGATGCTGCAAGAACTGCCACTGGTTCTGCAACAAGGTTTTGGATTGCGGCCGCGATGTCTTTTTTTGAGCCTGAGGCCTTTGCAAAGTTTGAGGCGGTTGCGCTTGCAGGCACTTTTCCAATCCCTTTTCCGACAATGTCTTTTACTGAAAGGTCTGTTTTGGACAGGTTTCCTTTTGAGGCAAGCTTTGCCAGCTTTTTTGGGCTGGTTTCTTTTACCAAAAGCTTGCTTAAGCCGAGGATTGTGCCTCCGCCAAGGCCGGAACCAATAACGTGCAAGCAGTTTCCTTTTGAAAAGGAAACAATGCAGGTGCCTGTTCCAAGAGAGACTGCAAGGCAGTTTTTTTGGTTTGAGGGAAAGGCTGCGCCGAAGCCGATTGCGTTGATTTCGTTGACGTGGTTTGGCTTTAGGCCAAGGATTTTTGATTTAAAGCTGTGGCTTTTTCCGCCTGTTATGGCAACCGCTGTTATTGGATAAGCGGAAAAGTTTTTGGTTTTGAGGAAATGCTCAAGGTTTTTTTTTGTAACCAAAGGCCTTTTGGAGACAGCTTTTTTTGCAATCTTTTTTCCGTCAAGAAGGACTGCTTTTGTTGAGGATGCTCCAAAGTCTATGCCGAGAATCATTGGTTTCACAAAAAGATAGCCGCAAAACCTATTAAAATAAGGGCCATTCCGACAAGGCCTTCGCCTGCGATGCCGCCGGCGGCCAAAAGCCGGCCTTTTTCAGTGAAGCTGTTTTTGTTTGCAAAAAGCCTGAGAAGCCCTCCAATGAATAGGGGAAAGGACAAGGAAATCGGAACATAGACTCCTATTCCAAATGCAGCAACCATTATGGCGTTTCCAAAAAAGCTTATTGCCAAGGCGGCCAATGCGCCTAAAACAATTCCTGATGCAAGTGCCACGCTTAAAGAGTCTGCTTCAACAACCGCTGTTAGGGCAACTGCCTGCGGGGCAGGGAATGCTTCTGTTCCTATAAGGCCTGAGCTGCTGAATGAAGTCAAAACAAAGGCCATTGCAATGGAAGCTGTAAGCACGCCGACTATTTGGGCGAAAAGCTGTTTTTTTGGGTTTGTGCCAAGCAAGAATCCTGCTTTCAAATCCTGCATCATGTCGCCTGCAATTCCGGCTGAAATGCATACAACTGCTGCAAGCAATACAAGCAGCACTGCATTGAAGCCAAACAAAAGCTTTGCCGCAATAAGGACAACCATTGCAAACAATTCCATTGGGTCGATGTTCATTTCTCCTGTTATGCGTGCTCCGATATAGGCCATTACAAATGCCCCAAGTATTGCTATGATTGAGACAGCTAGGTTAAGCTGGAGCGCGTAGGTAAGGACTGTTGTGAGGAAAATCAGGAGCAGGCCAAAAAGCCTTGGGGAGTTTCCTGCTTTGCGGTAATCGGAAAAAATGGTTTTAAGCCTGGGCAGGGCCTTGAGGGCAAAGTAGGCTATTGCCGCGCCAACAACAAGGCCTATTCCAAGGGGGGCAGTGAATGCAGAGGCTGCTTCAAGCTTTGTTGGAAAAGCGGCTGTTGAAACAAGCCAGGGCACTAGCAGGAAATTGCTTAAGGCTGCCCCAAGAAACCATATTCCTGTAAAGCGGGGCCCTATTAGGTAGCCGCCTGAAAAGGGAATCAGGGAGATTGAGCTGCCTAAAGAAAAAAGGGAAGCAAAAGGCGCCTTCAAGGTTTCGAGAGAAACCAGGCCTGGAATCAAGGAAAAGTGGTCGCGCAGGATGGAGAAAACGGCGCCAAGGCCAAGCATTCCGAAAACGGCTTTGGCTTTGCTTCCCTTTTCATCGCCTGCTTCTATTATTGCGGCTGTTGCCTGCCCGTCTGGGTAAGGAAGCTGCATTCTTTCAACCATTTCCTTTCTCAAAGGAATCGAGAATATTATGCCTGTGAGGCCGCCAACGATTGAAACAAAGAAAATCTCTGCCATGGAAACCTTTAGGCCTAAAAGCCATATTGCGGGAATCGTGAAGATAAGGCCTGCTGCAAGAAGTCCGCCTGCAGAGGCGGCTGTCTGGGCAATGTTTATTTCATTCTTGTTAGTGTTTCCAAGAAGGTTTAGCAAGGCCATTGCAACAACGGCCATTGTAACGCTTGGCCAGTACACGCCGCCGATTTTGAGGCCTGCGAAGGCGCTGTACATTGCAACAAGAACGCTTAAAAGCGCACCCAAAAAAATGGCTCTTAGTGGAAGGCCCATGAGGGAAGAAAAACCACAAAAGGAATAAAAAGCGAAGCATGGTTCGTCAAAAGACGAGTTGGTTTTTGGGTTGTGGAAAAAAAACCCTGTTTTAGGGGAAAAAAAACTGTTACTCTGATTCTATGCGCGGGGCCAGGAAGTACTTTATTTTGGCGGCTCCGATGGGATAGCTTAGTTGTATGGGCGCGTTGCTTTTCAGGTTTAGCTCTATTGGGGTTGTGGATGAAGCTGCTTTCAGCATGTCCTGCAGGTAGTCCAATGGAAACATGCTCATTGCCTCTTTTTTTACCTTGATTTCCAAAAGGTTTTTTTTGTCTTTTTCTGTTACTGAATCCAGATTGCCTTTGCTGCTGTCTGCTTTTACCATGAACGAGTCGCCTTGAACTCCCAGTGAAACGTGGCTGCTTACAAGGGACGCGTCCTTTAAGGCGTCCTGCAGTACAGAGGCAAGCATTTTCAATTCAACATCGAATTCAATTTTTGGGTTTGGCAATTCGGCAGAGGAGATGTCAATCAAGGGCAGGTTGAATTTTCTTGAGCTTGCTCCCTTGAACTGCACGTTAAGCCTGCTTTTTGATTCATCAAGCTCTAAAGTAAGCTGGTCGTCTGGTTTTGCGCGGGACATGATTTGCCTTAGGTAGTCCAAGTCAAGGCCGATTTTTATTTTGTCTTTTGCATCAAATTCCTTGAAGGCCGGTTTTTCCAGCAAAAAGTCTATCATGGAAATCTGGCTGGGGTCGGTTGCCTTTAATGCAAGGCCGTTTTCGCCAACCAAGAATTCGGCTTCGTCAATTAGGACGGCTATGGCTTCAATGCTTTTCTGGAAGTCTGCGGCCTTTTCTAAAACAAGTTTCATTTCAACCCTGAATAAAACTGCATACAATTAAGTATAAAAAAAGGAAGTCTTGC
>CAZMUN010000050.1:0-6124 GCA_964569815.1 uncultured archaeon | reverse complement strand
GACGGCTCCCTAGCTTGCCTGAAGCAGTTACCCCTGCAGAAAAGCTGACACCAGCCTCCTGCATCTCCCCCAAAAGCCCTCTCAAGGCCTCGGTTAAAACAAAGGGCTCTTTTGGAACCAAAATTTTGAGCTCGTCACCGCCAAACCTGCCGGCAAAGCCGCCGTTCTTTTTAGCAACCTGTGAAACGCCCTCGGCAAACAAAGCAATAGCGTTGTCTGCAGCAGCATAGCCCTGCCTTGTGTTCAACTGCTTTAAAAAATCCAGGTCAAGAACAGCAAAAGAAAAAGGCCTTTTTGCCTTGCCGGAACGCAGAAATTTGAAAAGCCTTTCATTGAAAGCAGCATCGTTCTCTATTGCAAACTTGGGGTCCAAGCGAAGCATTTTTCTGACACGGCTTTTTGCAACAACAGAATCCGCAGCACGCTTCAGCAAAGCCTTTCCCGAAAGCTTTCCCTGCTCAAAAGCACGCATGCCTTTTTCAAGCCTGTCTGATTTGCACTGCATGCCAGCAAAAGAACCAGAAGGGTTCCTTCTCACACGACGCCTGTTTTTCTTAGCCACAAAGATGTTTATGCTTCTGCATAGTTAAACCTTTCCCCGATCAGAAGCCGTGAATTATTGACATGGCCATGTTTCTCGAATGGTCGGAAATCCTTTCAAGGTTTCTTAAAAGCTCTGTAAAGACAACGCTTGACTTTGCAGCACAGCGTTTTTGGCTCATTCTTTCATAATTGTTCTGCTCAAACTGGCTTGTTAATCCATCAATCTCTTTTTCAAGGCCCAAAACCTTTTGGGCCTTTGCCTTGTCACCTGAAACAAGAACAGTGGATGCCTTTGAAAACGAATCCCTGCTCTTCCCGAACATCAAATCAAGTTCCTTCAAAGCCTTTTTTGAAAAAACCATTTTTTCCCGAACAGCCCTTTCCGTAAGCTCGCCAATGTTGTTGGCATGGTCTGAAACCCTTTCAATGTCAGAAATGCTGTGGACCAAAGCAGCGGCCCGCTTAGACTGCTTTTTGCTCAATTCACGCCTCGTTATTTTAACCAAAAAAGCCTCAATCGCGTTGTCAAGTTCGTCAACTGTATCCTCTTTCTTTTCAACAACTTTAACCAAAACAAGGTCCCTTTTGCTAAAAGCACTTATAGCGTCATCTAAAGCAGATAAAGCGATTTGTGCCATCCTTTCAACCTCTTTTTCAGCTTGCCCCAAAGCAACAGCAGGCGCATTCAGGGTACGCTTGTCTAAATATTTTATGCCGCCATCTACTCGTATCTCCTTTCCAGGCAAAAGCTTTTTCACAGCAAAAACCAGGGCCCCAACAAAAGGCAGCATAACCAAGGAAGCCGAAAGGTTGAATACAAGGTGGGCGTTGGCAATCTGCCTGGGCAGGTCAGAAGAAGTTAAAGCAATAACTGAAACAAAAGGCCCAAAAACCAAAAAGAACAACCCTGCACCTAACAAGTTAAATAAAACATGGCTCAAGGCAGCCCTCCTGCTGCTCAAAGTCGAGCCAATCGAAGCAAGCAAAACAGTTACACAAGTGCCAACGTTGGCTCCAATAATCAAGGCAATCGCAGAAGGAAGGTCAAGCAATTGCTCAGACGCCATTGAAATAACCAAGCCCGTTGTTGCACTACTGCTTTGAATTATAGCAGTAAAAACCGCGCCCGCAGTTATGCCATAAATTGGAGGCGTTCCCAGAACAGAAAGCAGTTCAACCATTGCAGGGTCACTGCGCAAAGGCTTAACGCCGGCACTCATAGCATTCATTCCAAGAAAAAGCAATCCAAACCCCAAAACAATCTGGCCAAGATACCGGTAGCTTGGCCTTTTGGCAAGGCTTGTGACAGCAAAACCAATTCCAATTATAGGCAAAGCAAAATACCCTACTTTGAAAGCAATAAGCTGTGCAGTAACAGTCGTGCCAATGTTGGCCCCCATTATAATTGGAATCGACTGCTCCAAAGAAAGAAGGCCAGCATTAATCAAGCCAACCAATGTAACAGTAGTAATGCTGCTGCTCTGAATAACGGCAGTAGTCAGCGCGCCTACGCCAAGCCCCTTTAGCTTGTTGCTTGTAAGCCTTTCAAGCCAAGAGCGAAGCTTGTCGCCAGCAGCCTTTTGCAGGCCCCTGCTTAAAAGCATCAGCCCATAAAGAAAAAGCGCCAATCCGCCAAAAACACCAAACCCAATGGAAACAAAATCCAATCAAAGGCCCCCCAGCCAGTTAAGAGAAAAAACAAAAGAGATTAAAAAACTAAGCAGCACAATGATTTCATGGAAGAAATCGATTTAAAACAGGCCGCAAGACTGCTTTTTCCAAGGCCCACTGTCCTTGTTTCAACCAAAAGCCCTTCAGGAAACACAAACGCAGCACCCTATTCATGGGTTGCGCCTGTTTCCTTTGACCCGCCAATGCTCTATATTGGAATCCAAAGAAGGGAAACACTTACAGTTAAAAACATTCGGGCAACAAAAGAATTTGTAGTAAACGTGGCAACAAAAGACTGGGTCCAGGAAGCAGTAAACTGCGAAGCCAAAGACCCTGAAAAGGTTGAAAAATCAGGCGTCAAATTCAAGGAAAGCAAAAAAGTCAAGGCCCCGACAGCAGAACAGGCAAAAATCGTTCTGGAATGCAAGCTTAAAGACATAATAAAAACAGGCAACGCAGACCACTTTCTCATAGTAGGCGAAATAGTGCACGCAGAAAAAAGCCCTGAACTAAAAAACCAAGAAATGGCAATGCATCTCTCAGGAAACCTTTTCACAGGCCCCGGGCCAGAATATCAAGTTAAAAGAAAGAAATAAAAACAAAGAAAGCAACAAAGGTATTGGTTACAATGCCGGCAAAAAAAAGAGCAACAGGAAAAGCAAGCACCCAAAGAGGCCATTCCGGACATCACGTAAAGCACAAGCCTAATCGGCCTTTAAGCATGGGCGCCCAAAACATCATTGTTTTGGCCGGCTCTCCAAAAAAAGGCACAAAAATAAACCGCGCCCTTGTAAGAAGCGTTGCCGAAAGAATGCATTCACACGGTTACAGAGAAAAAAGTGCGGCAAGGATTGCAACAAGGCTCTCCCGCGAACTCCACAAAGCAGGCTATTTGGTCGAAGGATACTCAAAAAAACAGCAAAAATAGCGTTGTATAGTGTTTGCAATGGCCAGAAAAAAGCCAATAAAGCCAAGGAAAAAGCACCACAAATTCGACCCAAAAAGAGCCCCTGAAAGGCAGCTTAAAAGAAGGGTTGACGACGCCTGCAAACAGGTTTTGGCCCACATGGCCAAAGGCGACCTAAGAAAAGTGACAAAGAAAATGATGAGAATTGCAGCAGTGAAGAACAGCGTTCCTTTGGAAAGAATATCAGCACACTTTGAAAAACTCAAAAAAGCAAACCACTTGAAGTGAAAAAAAAGGCCAAGAAGAAGCAAAGAAAGCCGCCACAGGACGACAAGAAACAAAAAAGAAAAAAAAACGAGCTCAGGAAAAAGAAGGCAAAAAAAAGGCCCTGGGAAAAAGCAGCAAAAGAAAAAGGCCCTAAAAAAGGTTCAATTTAAACCCTTTTTTCCGCCATTTACATATATGAAAATTCTTGCAATAAACGGCTCACACAGAAAAGGCAACACAGAAGCCATGCTTAAAAAAATCCTTGACGGCGCAGGCTCAAAAGGCGCCCAAATAGAATTAATCAATTTACGGGAAAAAAACGTTGAAAACTGCAAGGCATGCATGGCCTGCGAAACAACAGGAAGCTGCCAAACACAGGACGATTTTCCCAAAATATTCCAAAAGTCAGTAAACGCAGACGTTCTCATCCTAGGAAGCCCAAACTACTTCAACAACGTCTCAGCCCTAATGAAAAAATTCGTTGACAGAATGAACCCCTACTGGAAAGACCCACGCCTTCGAGAAAAAAAGGCTGTCCTGGTCATGCCAGGAGGCCAAGGCGGCAACTCGGAAAAAGAAGGAATGCACGCATTTGAGCAATTCCCAAAAATAGCCAAAATGAAAGTAATAGAAAGGATTTCCCAAAAGGTTGACAGGCCACAAGAAGCAGAAAACAGCCCCAAAATGATGCAAAAATGCTTTTCCCTGGGCCAAAAGCTTGCTTCAGCCTGATTCACTTAAAAAGCTTTTTTTGCTTGAATTAAACTGGCTTAAAATGAGAGATTGGAAAAAACTTGGATTAAAAGCAGGCCTTGAATGCCACCAGCAGCTGGAAACAGGCAAACTGTTTTGCAGGTGCCCGTCCACTTTGAGAGAAGACAAGCCAGACAAAATTTTTGAAAGAAAGCTAAGCGCGGTAGCCTCAGAGCTCGGAGAATTTGACAAAGCAGCAGTAGAGGCATTCCAAAAAGACCTTTCTTTCAGATACGAGGCATACACTGACACAACCTGCCTGATTGAATCAGACGAAGAGCCACCGCAACCAGCAGACCAAAAAGCCCTCGAAACAACCCTAAAAGTGGCACTAATGGCCAAGGCCAACATCCTTGACGAAATGTTTGTCATGAGAAAAGCCGTAATAGACGGCTCAAACACTTCCGGGTTCCAAAGGACAATGCTTATTTCACTCGGAGGGCAAATCGAAATAGAAAACAAAAAAGTAGGCATTCAAAGCCTTGCATTGGAAGAAGACGCGGCAAGGCCAACAGAGAGAACAAACCAAACGGTTTCATACAGGCTTGACAGGCTTGGCATACCACTGATTGAGCTGGCAACAGCCCCTGACCTAAAAACGCCTGAAGAGGTAAAGGAATGCGCACAAAAAATTGGCGAGCTTTTCAGGCGAACCTGCAAAGCAAAACGCGGTCTCGGAACAATAAGACAAGACGTGAACATTTCTATTGCAAAAGGAGCCCGCGTGGAAATAAAAGGCGTTCAGCAGCTAAACCTCATAGACGAATACGTAAGGCGCGAAATACAAAGGCAGCAGTCACTGGTTGAACTAATGCAAGAAATGCAAAAACGCGGAATAACAGAAAAAGAACTAGAAGAAGAAACATTTGAATTAAGCGCCATTTTCAAGGAAACGGAATGCAAGTTCCTAAAAGGCAAACCAGTTTTTGGAGTCAAATTGCACAAAATGCAAGGATTGGTTGGAAAAGAAATTCAGCCTGAAAGGCGATTTGGAACAGAGCTCGCAGGCTATGTAAAGGCAAAAACCGGCCTGAAAGGAATTCTTCACAGCGACGAGCTGCCAGCATACGGCATTTCAGAACGAGAAATAGAGCACGTAAGGCACAAATGCAACTGCATAATGAACGACGCCTTTGTATTGGTGCAAGGCCCTGAAAAAAAGGCAAAAAAGGCATTGGAAGTGGTGCTGAAAAGATGCAAGCAGTGCCTGAAAGGCGTTCCAGAAGAAACAAGAAACGCATTGGAAGACGCAAACACCGAATACAGCAGGCCCCTGGCAGGAGCAGCAAGAATGTACCCTGAAACCGATTTGGCTCCGGTCATAGTGGAAGAAAAGTCTCTTGAAAGCCTGAAGAAAAAGCTGCCCCTAACAGTAAAAGAAAGGGAAAAACTCTACCAAAAGCAAGGGCTTTCAGAAAACCTTGTAAAAGAAATGAAGCTCAGCAACTACGCCTGTTTCTTTGAAAAGCTCCTGAAAAAGGGCGTGAATGCAACCCTTGCAGCCACAACCCTGCTTCAAGGCCTTACACATTTGAGAAGAGAAGGCCATTCCCAAATTTCAAAAGAAATGGTTGAAAAAGCCCTGCTTCTCGAAAAAGAAAAAAAGCTCTCAAAAGACGTTTTGCTAGAATTCCTTAAAGAATGGAGCAAGACGCCAGAAGCAAGCGTGGAAGCAGTTCTAAAAGAAAGGAGCCTGGAAAAAGCCACTGATTCAAAAATCAGGGCAGTGGTTGCCAAAATAGTTAAAAAGAACACCGCTTTGGTAAAAGAAAAAGGCCGGAGCGCAACCGGAGCACTAATGGGAGACGCCATGCGCGAACTAAAAGGAAAAGCAGACGGAAAAGCCATCAGCGCAATCCTAAAAGAAGAAATAGAAAAATTCAAATGATTATTTCCAGACAGCGTATATTGCTCTCCACACGGGTTTTTTCCAGCCAGTCTGCTGCCTTATTGCACGCGTAGCCTGCTTCAAAACAATGTCTT
>CAZMUN010000049.1:0-7627 GCA_964569815.1 uncultured archaeon | reverse complement strand
GCTTGTAGTTGCCTTCCGTGTTTTTGGCTGCCAAAAGCATGGCCTGGCTTTCAATTCCTGCAATCTGGGCAGGAGCAAGGTTGCTTACAACAATTATTCTAAGGCCCTTGAGGCCTTCAGGAGAATAGTCTGGCTTAAGGCCTGAAACAATTTGCCTTTTCTCTTCACCCAAAGAAATTTCAAGCTTGTAAAGACGGTCTTTTCCCGGAACAGCCTCCACTGAAACTATTTCTGCAACTTTTAATTCGGCTTTCTGCCATTCTTGAAAAGAAATCATTTTTTCCCCTCCTGTTTTTTTAATCCAAACTTTGCCATAGTTGAATAAGAGTGAACCAAAAGGCCTGACTTGCGGCAATGAAGCCTGGTCCTGCCTGCAGCAATTTCCTTTTTTGCGCCCTCAAGGCTGCTTGCACGAACCTCGGTTAGGGAAGCGCCAAGCTCTTCAACTGTGTGCGCATCAGAACCGCAGGTCATGGGCTTGTTGTTTTCCTTTGCAAACTTTTTGGCGCGGGCATCAAACTTTTTTACAATTGTCCTGCTGTTGAAGACTTCGATTGCATCAAAATGCTTTTTTAGCTTGGAAAGCTCGTCAAAGCCACGCATGAAAGGCTTTCTCATAAGATCAAAAGGGTGTGCAGCCACAACCAGGCCGCCCTGCTCATGCACCAAAGAAACTGCTTCAAAAAAGTCGGCTTCAACGATTGGCTTCTTTAAAAAAAGCGCCAAGATTTCGCCAAGCATTTTTTTTCCACGAAAAACTTTGATTTCTGTTCCCAAAACAAGGGGAACGTTGTACTGCTTTGCCAGCGGCAAAAAATCCTGCCAGCCTTTGCAGTTGTTGTGGTCTGTTATTGCAAAACCAAAGCCTTTTTCTGCAGCCTTTTTGACAAGGTCAAGGGGCTGGGAAACAGAGTCCTGGCTGAAACAGCTGTGAACATGCAAATCAAGAAGCATGTAAAAAAAATATTGGGTTGTTTTTAAAGCGTTATCCCTTCAACAAGGGTTTCCTGGTTTGCTTCCACTATTTCCAAAGGAGTTATCTCAAGGGTTTTCTCCTCGGAAACAAGGCAGTGCAGTTTTTCCTCCTGAAAAAGCTTTTTGTCAAGCACGACTTTGACGCCGTAAACAGAAATAGGAGGCACAAAAAGCTCGTTGTATCCGGTTACATCTTCAACCTTTGGGCCTGAAACAGGCTCAATGGAAGAAACATTTAAGGCAGACGCAAGCTTGTCCCTTGAAATTCTTTGACCAGAAAAAGCTACAGCCAGAACATGCTGGCCTGAAGCCAGAAAAAGCCTGCATTTAACCAGGTTCTTGGATACTGCATGTCGCAGGACCCTTGCCTTAAGATTGTTGGATTCAATAAAGTCCTCAAGCATTCCAAAATCCCAAAAAAACCCTAATTATATACTATATAAAAAAGAGAATAAATAAAAAAGCCCTTGTTCAAGGCATGGAAAAGGGTTATATAAGAGTTCATATTTTTCTTTTAGATGCCCTCACTCTACTTTGCACCAACAAACAAGAAGCTTGGAGACTTTGACCTCATAAAAAAGGACGGAAAGCTATACTGCATTTTTATTGAAAAAGACAAAAAGAAAAAGGAGGTTGTAGGCGAGACAGGAAACGCTTACGGGCTTGCAGTTTCCAAAGACGGGCTTTTTTGGAGGTATCTTGGAACCGTTATGAAGCCCCAAGCCAAAAAAAAGAAATGGAACAATGGAAGCCTATGGGCAATGGATGTATTCAAAAAAAACCACCATTACATGATGCTTTACTCGGCAGTGCAAAAGCATGAAAGCGACCCGCATTCGACACAGCAAGTTGGCCTGGCGTCCAGCATTGACCTAAAAAAATGGAAAGATGAAAGAAAGGCCCCGGTTATAACAAAAGACCAAACCAAGGACACATACTACCCAAAGCACCTGCCCCAGTTTTGCTGGCGTGACCCCAATGTGCACAAGGTCGGCAAAACATACTACTGCCTGCTTGCAGCCAAAGACAAAAAACGCAACTACGAAACAAGCGGGTGCGTGGCCCTGCTCAAATCAGAAGATTTAGTGAACTGGGAAACCATGAAGCCGCTGTTCTCGCCAGGGAAATACTGGGAACTGGAGACACCGCACGCCTACAAAATAAACAACAAGTGGTTCCTGCTTTTCGGGGAAAACATTGTCGGAATAGACGTCAGGTATGCTGCAAGCGAAGCCCTTTTAGGAAGGTACCGCGAGCTGGCATTCAATACCTTGACTCCATCCCAGTCATACGCTGAAAGAATCACAAAAGTCGGAAAAGAGTACCTCTTCTACCACTGGATTAGAGACGGAAACATTGGAAAAAAAGAAACATATATGGCTCCGCCAAAAATCGTTGAAACACAAGGCTACAGAATGTTCCTAAAAATGCACCCAGAACTCAAAAAACACTTCAAGAAAATAAAGGGAAAGAACATCGCAGCCGAAATAGGGACAAGAAAAAACAAGCGCGGCTGGCTAAGAAAAACCACCTCAAAAAAAGGCTTTTCCTTTGACATAAAAACCAAAAAGCCGGACTACAGGAAAAGCGTTTTCGTTACAAAAACAAACAAAGGCATATCGGTAAGGGCATACGACATAAACAACCAAGTTAAAGAAATGCGGGTTGTGCCGACAAGGATAAAGGACAGGATGGTTTTAGACATTTTTGTGGAAGGAAGGTTTTTGGAAGCATATGTAAACGATTACTTTGTTTACGCTACCACAATGGAAAGGTCTCTAAAAAACATAAAAAAAATAGAAATAGAAGAAAAGAAAGAGCCTGACTCGCTTACAAGCCGGCTTCTTTCTTCAGCAAATCTGCCTTATCCGTTTTCTCCCAAGTGAAGTCAGGGTCATCCCTGCCAAAATGGCCGAATGCGGCAGTCTTCTTGTATATAGGGCGCCTCAACTTCAAGGAATCTATAATGCCCTCTGGCCTCAAATCAAAATGCTTGGCAACAAGCGCTGAAATCTTTTCCTCAGAAATCTTGTTCGTGCCAAAGCAGTCCACGTTTATTGAAGTGGGCTCTGCAACGCCAATGCAATAGCTCAACTGAACCTCGCACTTTTCTGCAAGCCCGGCCGCCACAATGTTTTTTGCAACATGCCGTGCAGCATAGGCTCCCGACCTGTCAACCTTTGAAGGGTCCTTTCCAGAGAAAGCGCCTCCGCCATGCCTTCCCACGCCGCCATATGTGTCAACAATTATTTTTCTGCCTGTGACCCCGGTGTCGCCCTCCGGTCCTCCAATCACAAAGGCGCCTGTGGCGTTTATGTGTATACTGGTATCCTCTTCCAAAAAGCCCTTGCAAACCGGCTGAATGACATGCTCTTGGATCTGCTCCTTCAAGTCCTGCTCTGAGATCTCTTCAGTGTGCTGCTGTGCTATAACAACAGCAGTCAACTTCTTTGGCTTTCCATCCTCATACATGAAGGAAACCTGGGATTTTCCATCAGGCCCAAGGTTTGGAATAATTCCCTCGTTTCTCACATAAGACAGCCTTTTGGCAAGCTTGTGAGCCAAAATTATCGGCAAAGGCATTAGCTCAGGAGTTTCGTTGCAGGCAAAGCCATACATCATTCCCTGGTCGCCAGCACCCTGTTCCTTGCTCTCGCTTGTTTCAGAGGAAACGCCTTTGGAAATGTCAGGGCTTTGCTCATGGATTGCAACCCAAACGCCTGCATCATCGCAGTCAATGCCATAACGCGGGTCAGTGTACCCGATTTCCTTCAAAATGCTCCTGGCAACCTTCTGGACATCAACATAGCCCTTGGTTGTGACCTCACCGGCAACATGAACTGTGCCGGTTGTGGTTAAGCATTCAACAGCAACCCTGGACTGAGGGTCCTGCCTGTAAAGCTCGTCAAGGACCCCGTCGGAAATCTGGTCACAGATTTTGTCAGGATGGCCCTCTGTAACGCTTTCAGATGTTATATAAGTTATTTTTCCCATTCATTACCACTCCAAAAAAAGTTTTTTCAGTAAAATAAGAAAAGCAGGCAATGCTTTTAAGTAATTGCAAAATGCCTCAAATATTCCAATCAGAATAGCATTAAAAAGGGTTTTGGTGCAATAAAACATCATGCTTCCAGACCTTCGCGAAATAAAAGCCAGGAGAATTTCCACCAGCCTGACCCAAAGCCAGCTGGCAGGCCTTTCAAACGTTTCACAAAGCCTTATAGCAAAAATCGAGGCAGGCAACATAGAGCCATCATATGCAAAAGCAAAAAGGCTTTTTGACTGCTTGACGCAGATAAATGCAAAAAAAGGGAAAACGGCAAAAGACATTATGACAAAGCCTGTTGCCTCAGTCGAAGCCAAAGAAAGCCTAAAAAAGGCCATAAAAGCCCTGGAAAAACATGGCTTCAGCCAGGTTCCGGTTCTTTCAAAAGAAAAGCCTATGGGCTCAATAAGCGAAAAAGGCATTCTAGGGCAAATGAATGCAGAGCCAGGCCTTGACGCAGAAAAAGCCGTAGTCGAAGACTTTTTGGAAGAGGCCCTGCCAACAGTGCAGCCAAATACGCCGGAAGCAGCGGTAAGGCAGCTCCTTAACTTCAGCAACGCTGTCCTGGTAATGGAAAAAGGCCGAATAACAGGAATAATAACCAAATCAGACCTCTTGAAGCAAATGCTAAAATAGGAAAAAAAGGGGCCTCTTTTAACAGGATGCCAAGCAGCTTGCTGAAAGAATGAAAGAAGCGAAATAAGCTCTTGCTTATACAAGCCGGCTGCCCAGCCCTAAACGATAGCTTTTTATACCATCCCAGCAGCAGTTATATATAACAAAGCAAAGTGAACAAGTTAATGCATAACTTTGTTTTTTGTTTCGGTGGGAAAAAATGAAAAAAAGCCTTATAGCTTTAGCCTTATTCACGTTATTGCTTAGCTTAAACTGTTCAGCCTTAAAAGTCAGCGCGCCGTCAACCATTGTAGTGGAAACAGGGCAAAAAAACGTTCCAATAATCATCGAAAACGATTCAACCTTTAACCAAAGCTTTGAAGTAAGCTTTTCCGCACCCTTCGAGGTAGAGATAACGCCTTCGCAAGGCAGTATTGAAGCAGCCCAAGAAACAGTGGTAACGTTTTCAGTTTCACAGCAGCCTGAAACCAGCGGAATGAACTACCAGGGAACGCTGGAAGTAAGGCTCGGCCAAGACAAGGCCTTTAGAAAGCTTGACATTCTCTTCAAGGAAGGCCGGCAGCCAATTCTCGGCCAGGACGAAATTCCGCAAATTCCGTCTATCGAAAACATCACAGGCCTTGCTTCGTTTGCAGGCCTTTACAGCTGGGCTGGAAGCCTTTTCACAATACAAAACCTTATCAACGCAGTTTTGGCATTGGTTGCCGCAATCCTCCTCATTGCATTCATTGCAAGGTTCCTTAAAAGAGTGGCGGTGAAGCAATGAACGCAAAAACAGCCCTTATTGCAATTGCAGTAATTCTCTTTTCCTTTAATGCTACAGCAGCATGCAACGAAATCCAGGTATACAACCAGGATTGGGGTGTCGGCGACCAGGCAGTAATATGGGGCCGCGGCGGAGCAGTTCTGCACGCCCAAGGCCAAAGCCACGACGACTACGTTTACTGGAACTCAAACATCGACATAGCGGTTTATTCCGGAGAGGGAGTAAGATACGAGGCGGCAGGAGGCTCAGGCCAGCTTTACATCCAATACCTTGACAGCCAAAAAAGCCTGGAAGAAGAGCATTTATTTAAAGGCACGGCAGAAGAGCTCGCCCAATTTCCTGAAGACGGCTACATAAGGTTTCCCACAGGAAGCCTTGCATGGGAATACAACAGGCTCTTCCTTTTGACAGAAGACTGCTTTCCAAAGCCCGACAGCGACGGCGACGGCTACAATGCCGATGAGGACTGCGACGACACTGATGCAAGCGTCCACCCGGGCGCAGTGGAAGAGTGCGACGGAAAAGACAACGACTGTGACGGCATAACAGACGAAGGATGCCCTGTTTACACAACCTGTTTTGAAGACGAAGACAACGACAGGTATTCAAGCGGTGAAATAATCCAAGCAATCGAATGCTACGGCGATTACTACGAAGAAACACATTTTGTTACAATTGCAATCCTTGACATAGATGACAACGATCCAGATAGCTATCCAGGCGCACCGGAAATCTGTGACGGAAAAGACAACGATGGAGACGGCATAACAGACGAGGGTTGCCCAGAGCCCGAACCCGAACCCCAGAGGCCGAGTTTTAGGCCGATTCCAACACAGAACATTGAAATGGATTCAGACGAGAGCTACCACCTTTTCGATTTATGGAACTATGCAAAGGATTTGGACAACGAAAAAGACGAGCTTTTGTTTGAAGCAGTTAACCAAACCGATTCCAGCTTAATCAACTGCTTTTTGAGAAACGAGCACTACATTGGCTGCTCTGCGCCAAACCAAGGAGAAACAGGCACAAACACTGTCACAGTGCGCGTTGAAGACCCCGACTTGCAGGAAGCATTTGAAAGCTTTGACGTCTCGGTTTACAAGCCAGGGCAGCAGGATGACGACGATGGCGATGGAGACGATGATGATGAAGATGATGACAATGGCCATTCACAGCAGGGCCAAAAAATCAGGGTTTCGGCAAGCCAAAGCTATGTTTACCTAAACAGGACCGACTCAATCGGATTAAGGGTAAGGGTTGAAAACACTTCAAGCGAAAGGCAGTGCATTGGCTTTGAAACAGAAACAAGCTCAGGCTATTTGGAAGCAAGGCTTGCAGAAGACCACATCTGCCTAAACAGAGGAGAATACACTTATATTACGCTTACCCTTAAAACAGACAATGCTTCATCAAAAAGCTATACCGCGGCCTTTATTGCAGAAACATCTTTGGAAACCGTGGAACTTGATATAGGAGTAAGGGTTTCAGGCGAATCCGAAATAGAGCTTGTTGCATTCCCAACAGACGTATGCCGCGGCGGAAGCGAATACCTGAATGTTTTGGCGAGAAACAACAGCGACGAATTCAAGGAAGTGGAGCTGCAGGCAGAAAACGAAATGCTCTTGCCATACTTTGAAGACAAAGAAATAAGCCTTGGGCCAAACCAAGAAAAGTATGTAAAGCTGCACACGCACCCAAGCCCTTACAGCGCCCTCGGAGAACAAAAAGTAAGCATGTTTGCAGTCACAAGCCATGAAACAACCAAGGAAACCGTTGACCTGGACATAGTGGACTGCAAAGGCCTTGAAGAAGACAAGGAATTCAGGGTAAGGGTTGCTTCAGGCTGCTTTGAAGTGGAAAAAGGCATAGAGGAAAGGATTTACTTCACAGTTGAAAACTTGAGCGAAGAAGGGCAAACAGTTTACTTCAGCGCAGGCGGCGAGCTCTCAGCCAAAATGGAGCAATACAAAGCATTCATTGAAGGAGAGGAAGAAGAGCGCTTCTACTTTACTGTCAAGGTAAGCGAGGAAGCCAGAATAAAGGATTATGATGTAACCCTGCATGTATGGAATTCAGAGCACGGCATTGAAAAAGAGCTGTGCATAAGGCCTGAAAGGGCACATGCAGGCTTTGTGGAAATAGAGGAAAACGATTTAACCATAAGGCAGTGCCAGAACGCGGTCTTCACCGCCCTCATAAGAAAT
>CAZMUN010000048.1:0-7684 GCA_964569815.1 uncultured archaeon | reverse complement strand
TTGGAAAATAGCTATTCTTCCGGCAGCGCCACTTCCTCTATTTCAATTCCCTTCAAGTTTTCTTTCAATTTCTTTACCAGTGTTTCATAAAAATGGTTTTCTTGCTTCACTAAACAGATTTCTTTCACTTGGTGGAGTTGTGCAAGGTGCTCTATTTTTGTTTCCGTGTCGCCCCATTCGATTACGTCGTTGCATTCTTTCTTCCTTTTTCCCAAAGCAAGCTTCATCTTTTGCATCAGCGTGTTTCCTACTGCGATTTCGCTGGTTGCAAAGCCGAAGTCGCCTGCCATGCCTTTTGTATCTATAACTAGGAGAAGCACTATTTCTTTTGCCTTTGAGGAAATCTTTTCAATGAATAGCGGGTTTGCTTCTTTTTTGCTTAGCAGCGGAACCAGCAGCTTGTCTGGCTCAGATTGCTTGGAATTTTTCTTTCCTTTTTTCAATTATCTCGCCTTCCTCTTTCAGGAACTCGCATACAATTCTTGCAATTATTCTGTCAATGCTTAGTTTTTCTCCAATGCCTTGTGTGCCGATTTCCTTGTTTGCGCGGATTGTTTCCAAAATTTTTCCCTTGTGCTTTTCGTACAAAGGGCCCTTAATTATGTAGAAGAGTCCGTCGAAGCCTTTAATGCCTTTGATTCCGCCTTTCTCTATTTCTTCCTTGAATTTTTCGCTTAGAATGCGTGCATCCCTCGGGCTTTTGCATACTATGAAGCCCTCTTTTTCCAGGCTTTCAAATTCGGCTGCTTTTTTGTTGTCTGCTTTTGGCTTTTCTTTGTGTTCTGTTTCCTGGCTTGCGGGCTTTGGGGGCGCTTGCTGGCTTGTTTCTTTGGCCTGGCTTTCATTCTGCTCCTGTTTTTGGCTCTGCTGGCCCTGCGATTCAAGAATGAGCCATATTCCTTCCTTGGCTTTTATTACGTCGTACCTTTTTCCGTCTTCAAAGCCAAGCTCTTTGGATTCCTTTTTTGACAAGGCCAATATGACGCCTTTTTCCCTTTTGTTTGCGAAAGCCATTCCCAACCAATAACAATTAGTTTCAAAGCCTTAAAAAGCTTAATTTTTTTGGCAAAAAAGCCGGCTTTCTATTCCTGCCTGATTCCTTTCAAATGCCTTTTCTGCCTTGCCCTTTCAGCAAGCTCGCCGGGGCCTGGCATAAACATTCTTGCCTGCTCTTTTTGCTGCCTTTTTCTTCTTGCAAACTTAACCATTGCTTCAACAGCCTGCCTTATTGCCTTCCTTTCTCCTACGGTTCTTTCAATGCCTGAAAAGATGTTCCTGTTTTTCAAAATCGCTTCAGTGCTTAGCACATGGCCTTTTTTCAGGGCCTTGACCAATGCTTCCACATTAATGCCCCTTATGCTTTGAATCAAGCCATATGCTCTCGCAACCTCTTTCTCCACGTTAACTGTTTTTGTCTGGCCTTTTTTTCTTCTGCGCCTTTTAACCCTTTTTGAGACAATGCCTTCCCTCTGAAGCCTTTCAGCAAAATTTTTGGGTTCGGGCCTTAAAGCGGTTGGAATGAGCTCAAGCTGCTTTGGGCCGGGTTTCCTTCTTGGCATTAGTGGACGCCTCCGTACTTGTGCTCGTCCAATTCTTCCAATGCCTCTTCAAGGTTTCGCTCTTCCTTTTCGGCTTTTTTCTTTGAAGGCTTTTCTTCCGGCTGTTCCAGAACGGTTTTCTTTACCTCGATAAGCCTTGCCCTTATGGCGTCGCGGATGAAGTCGCTTCTGCTGCTGTAAAGCCCGTGCTCTTTTATCAGGCGGTCTATTTCTTTCACAAGCTTCTGGTCAATCACAAGCGAGTAGCATTTCAAGCACATCTGCCTCCAGAGTATATAACTTGTTATATAATATGTTATATAAATAGCTTTTCTTTTTAGTCCAGGTGCTTTGTGCATCCGACAAGGTGCACTATGTTGCCTTTTTTTGGCCTTATTTCAAAAAGGTTCAGGGCCGTGTTTTTTGGGTAGCCTATTTTTCCCATGTAGGCTGCGGGCCTGTCAAGTATCACTGTCATTAGGGCCTTGTTTATTCCTGCATGGCCTACAAACAAAACCGTGCCCTTTGGGCTTTTTTTGTAAACCTTTTCAAGGAACCTTTTTGCTCGGGACCGCATGCTTTTCCTTGTTTCAACATGGTCTGGCATTCTTGCAAGGTCAACGCGGTCCATTTTCTTTCCAACGAATTTTCCCATGTCCCTTTCTCTAATGGCTTTAACTGGCTTGACTTTCAGCTTATGGTATTTTGCTATCTCTTTTGCAGTATCCAATGCTCTTGCCAAATCGCTTGAATAGATTGCATCTATTTTTTTGTCCTTCAGCCTCAAAGCCAGCTTTTTTGCCTGCTTTTTTCCCTTCCCTGACAGTGTTCCCGGCAAGTGGCCTTGCACAAGGCCTTTTTCGTTTTCCTCTGTCTGGCCGTGCCTTACCAAAAAAAGCTTCATTCCTTTTCCTTTCCCTTTTTTTCAAAAACCATCATTGCATACATTGCAAGCCTTTCCCCAAACCTGTTTTTTATAAACCTGTTTATTTTTCTGCTCGGCGTTGCCACTAGCTCGTATTTTGAAACACCCCACTGCTTTCCCTTTTCTTGCAAGAGGTCTGAGCTGTCCAGTGCATGCAAATGCCCGCGCTTTCCCATTGCCGAGTACCTGCTTACAGTTCTCCAAAAATAGCCCTTTTCCAGTGGAACCGTCACCAAAATCTTCTTTTTTGAAACCCTTTGAAGCTCCCTGAAAGCCTTCTTCCAGTCCGGAACATGCTCCAAAACTTCCGTGCACAAAACAAAGTCAAAGCTGTTTGCCTTGAATGGAAGCCTTTCAGCATTGATTTCAACAAATGCAGCCTTTTTGCAGTTCTTTTTTGCCTTTTCCAAAAAATCCTTGTCGCAGTCTGCGCCAAAAACCTTTGCTGTTCTTTTGCAGGCCTGCTTTTCAAAATGCCCTTGGGCGCAGCCCACTTCCAAAAACCTGTCTTTTTTTCCAAGGCCTTCAAGCTCTTTTAAAATAAGGTGCTCTCTTGCCTTGTTTCCCATCAGCCTTCCGCTAATGCTTCCATAGTAAAAGCCCTGGTCGTTCAGCCTAGGCATTTTTCCTCACTTCAGCCCCTTCAAGTAGTCAAACACTGAGGTTGCAGCAACTGCCCCGGAGCCGGCTGCAACAACAATCTGCGCCAATTCGCCTGTAATGTCTCCTGCCGCAAAAATCCCTTTCTTGCTTGTGGCATTCCCTTCACCTGCTTTTACGTAGCCTTTTTTGTCAAGCTTCAATCCAAGCTTTTTTGCCAAAGCGTTTTTTGGCTGCATGCCGATGTAAACCATGACTCCTTCCACTTCAATCTTTTTTTCCTCTCCACTGCCCCTGTCTTTAATCCTGAGGCCTTCAACTTTGCCTTTTCCCAAAATTTCCTTTACCTCGGTGTTCAAAACAAGTTCCACGCCAGCCTTTTCCAAAGCGCTTTTGTAGACTTTGTCGAACGCCGGCTTTTCCAAAAACTCTATCAAAAAAACCTTTGGGCAGATTTCCGCCAAAAAAAGCGCGGCAGTTGCCCCCGAATTTCCTGCCCCCACAACTGCAACAGGCTTTCCTTTAAGGGAAGGGCCGTCGCACGTAACGCAATAGCTTAGCCCTTTTCCATACAATTCCTTTTCTCCCGGAACATTGAGCATTCTGTACTTGCTGCCGGTGCAGATGATTACAGACCTTGCCTGAACTTTTTCCTCTCCGTTATTAACATCCAGCTCAAACCCTTGGCTTGTGCTCTTTACTCCTGTCACTTCTGCTGCCTCTTCCGGCTCCACGCCGAATTTTTTCAAGTGTTCGCGCATTTTTTCCATGAGCTCAAAGCCCTTTATTCCCTTTATGCCCGGATAGTTTTCAACAAAGACTGCTTCTGCCGTCTGCCCGCCCAAGGCTTCTGCCTCAAAAAGCTTTACTGAAAGGGCCTTGCGCTTTGCATAAAGTGCTGCGGTAACACCAGATGCTCCCGCACCCACTATTGCAACATCAACCGCTTCTCCCACAAACTCCACCAAAATAATAGAACTGGCAAAAACTTAAAAAGCGAAAGCTAATATACTGAAAAGTCCGCATTATTTACATTAAGGATGGTGTTTTTTTTGGATAAGCGCTGGAGAAACCTTTTTGCAATTATAGTTATTTTGTCACTTGCCTTAATAGCAGTTCTGGCACTCGTTTTTTGGAACGCGCCTCAAAAAAGCCAGGGCTCGGTTTTTAACGATACTGTTCTGCACGCAGTTGAGCTTGCTGTCAACAAAAACACTGCTCTTTCAAATCTTGCGGAAACAGATGAGGCAAGCCTGCTTTCGCTAAAGGAAGGCTTTTCTGAAAAAAAATCAGAGGTTGCAGGGCTAGAAGAGAGTGCTGAACAGCAGGCTTCAATCCTTCTATTGGCAATCTTTGAAAAAAAAATCGAGTTAGAGCTTATATCAAGAGAGCTTGACTCCAAGGCTGATGAAATTGATTACAAAAACCTGGGCCAGGGCCAGCTTTTCTGCAATTCACTGCCTTCAATGAGAGACCTGGTTTCCTTTCTGGGCGAAACATATTCTGTGGCCCTAGACTTGTCTTCGCTTATTAACGAGTACAACACAGAGTTTTCAAAACAGGCAGCCTATTTCCCGGTTGAAGACATATCCCCACAAGTTGAGGAAATCGGAATAAACTATTTTGAAAGCCTTGCGATTCTTGAAGAGCAGGAGGTGGCCTGCAATGCCTAAACCTGTTCTGCCCTTTTTGGTTTTGTTGTTTTTAGTGTCGGCCTGTTTTGCACAGGAAGCCAGGGAAAATTTCAGCGAGAGCTTCAAACTTTCCTTTGGCGAAGAAAATGTTTCCTTGGCCTGGAACAAATATGGCGATAACGCAGCTAGCTATGAGGTTATGAGAAAGGCGTTCTTTGTGGAAAATTCTTTCCGTTCCTTGGGAAAAACTGAAGAGCTTTCCTTCACTGATGAAACAATTGACCGGCAGGCCTACGTGGAAGCATATGCTGCTATGGTAAGCCAACGTCTAAAAAAAGAAGTTAAGGCCGAAGAGCTAAAAGGCCTTAAGCCAAAGTACTTTTACAAAATCGACGTGTTGGATTCTTCCGGCGTAAAATTTGATGAGTCTTTTCCAAAAACCATTGAGATTCCTGAGGAAGGCCCTTCACAAGGCCAGAAGATTGAAACAAGAGAGCTTTCCGCAGAAGAGTTGAGGGAAAGGGCCAAGCAGGCAAGCAAGGCTGCTTCTGCTGCAGCCAACACCACCGAAAGAAGAGAAAAAGGCCTTGTACAAAAAATTGAAAACTTTACTGCAGTGCCTGGCAAGACAAGCGTTTTGCTTGGCTGGAAAAAATATGAAAACGCAAACCTTGAATACCTTCGAGTTTTTTATTCGCAGAACAAGGCAGATCTTGAACTCGAGTATGTGAAAAAAGCTTCCCAGGAATGGGTGCCTTTTTTGGGCGCGGAATCGTTTACGGTTGAAAACCTTGAGCCGGAAAAAACCTATTTTTTCAGGCTGGTTGCCTTTGACAAGGAAAACCTTGTTTTGGCTGAATCAGACATTGCTGAAGCAAATTTAAGAGAAGGAATTGCAGGCGAGCCATACCTTTCCCTTGAGCCCAAAACACTTTACCTGGACCAGAGCACGGTTTCTTTGGATGCAAAAATTTTTCTGCTTCAAAACCTTGCCCTTGAAAAGAACGCTGTTTCGGTAAAGGAATTTGAAACAGGCAGCGAGGTGCCTTTCACTCTCTCTTTCACCGATTCCCTTCCAATAGAAGCAGGCAAAGAAAGCCAGTTCAAAATTTCTTTCAATAAAGACAGTCTGGAAAAGAACAAGAGCTACATTGTTTCAGCCGAAACCCCCACCGGCCAGCTGAGAGCCGTTTTTGACGTTCTTGAAGCCGACACTTTTGTGAAAGAGGTTGCCATAAAATCCGTTTTTGCCGGAACCAAAGAATGGCTCGAATCCGAGAAACTTGATTTGGAACAGTTTGGAAACGGGCTTCTTTTAGTCAGCTTTCTTACAGTGGGAGACTTCTTTGAAGCAAAGCTTTTTGCTGACGGAAAAGAGGTTGGCTTGCTTAAACCTGTTTCAGGCAAGGAAAAAATTGGTTTTGGCGAACACAAGATTTCTTCTTCTTCCGAGTTGTCTTCTTTTGCGGGAGCAAAATCTGGCCTTGACATCACTATAAAAATAAAAATAGAAAAAAATTCAGAAGAAAAAGACTGGCCGTCTGAAAAAGTTCAAAGGCTTTTTGCCCAAAAGTGCTATTCTGTCCTTGAATGCCTTGCCAAAATAGACCAAAGCTTTGCTGAAAGCGTTTTTCGCAGATAACCTATTTTTTCAGCAGCTTTTAAATATAGGAAAGTATTAATATAAGCAAAATAACAGTATTATAACAGTATTTAATTAACGTTAAGTGGTTTCAATGGCTAAAACAGCGCTCTTAATACTGGCTTTGGCTGCCATTGCTCTGGTTGCAGGCTACTATTATTTTTTCCAGAGCCCAAGCGATCAACCGCCCTTTTCGCCTGAAAATTCTTCCTTTGAAGGCGGATTTCAAGAACTGGCGTCCCTGTTCGAGCAAACAGGCATACCAAGGCTTTCCCGATTGGAAAACCTTGACCAAGTTGTATCCCTTGACCTAACCGCATTTTCTGACCTTAAGTCCGAGCTGCAGGCTTTCAGGTCAAATGCAACTGAAGCAAAATACGGCGATTCATCTCAAGCTTTGAAAGAACTTGCAGAAGTCTATATGCTTGAAGTTGACTACTATGCTGCAGTGAAAGAAAGTAGTGAAGCAGAACAGGCCCCTGTTCCAGAAGACCCCTGCGATTCACTAAGCCTTCTGAACAACGGATCCACAAAACTCAGGGCCTTGTCTAATGCAGCTACAGTTCTTTCAAACCAGGTTTCCGGTTTTATTGAAGACTATCCTGCCGAAGCAGAAACCGCTTCACTGGATGCCTCGGTCCTTGACCCAGATGCCCTGGAAGAACTTTATGATACCAGAGTGGCTTTATTACAGAACATTGAGGAAGGATGTGCTATGCCTCATTGTGATGCAGGCCTTTGCGAAAGTGACAGCTTAGGGGTAGAGCTCCCTGAGGGCCTTACAGAATGCCCTCCTGACGAGGTGGCTTGTGATGAATAAATTTGTGCTATACTCAATTTTTTTTGTTTTTCTCCTTTTTTCGTCAGCTTATGCTGCTGAAGCATCTGGAAGGGTAGTCTGGTCAAGTGATGGCTACAAAACTTACGATTATCATAAAAATTTTACAAGCTATCATGGGGATTTTGGTCTTGGTTGGACTTGGTATGAAAATCACTATGGGGAGGCAATTGAAAGAAATTTTTATGAAGGAGACACGCTTTATTTTACAGCTCAACATCCAAAGGGGGGTTCAAATCCAGATGTTCGCATTTTTAAAATAGTGTATTACCCAGACAATGATTACAAGTTTAAGGTTTATTTAAGAGATTTCAGCAATCATCCTCAAGAAAAGTGGATTTATTATTATGAGGACCGGGCTAACAACTGGTCACAAAACGAGCTTAGATACTCTACAAAGCTTGGGTTTTCTCAGTGGATTGAACAAGAGGATGCTGGTGGCAAAAGTGGAATATATGTTCATGGAATAGGCTTTTTTAAAGACAACTATATGCAACAGAGAGTAGC
>CAZMUN010000047.1:4181-7853 GCA_964569815.1 uncultured archaeon | reverse complement strand
TTGCAGTGCCGTCTGCAACATTCTGGAAAGAGGCTGTAAGGGTTGAAGAAAAAGGACCTGTTCCTGAATCAGGAGCCGCAGTCAAAGAAACGCAGCTTGGCCCTGAACCACCAACGGTTATTTCAACCAAAGCATTGTCTGTTCCAGTGTCAGAAAAATCGTCTTCTGCAGTGAGGGTAACAGTAACCGTTGCATCGGCTGCAAAGGTGCAGGTTATTGACCCATTGTTGGTTGCAGAGCCTGTGCCAATATTGGCCGGGTTTTGTAAAATGGAGCATTCAGCACCACCATCATGGCTCCAACCACAACTTGAAACCGTTCCATCCAGGTCAAAGCATTGCCCTGAAAGGCCTATTGTAGCAGGGTCGCCTGGATTGGCAGCGTTTCCTGAATAAGGGCCGCTTGCTTCTGCAAAAGGCGGCATGTTTCCTGAAACAGAGCCTGTTACTGAGACAGTGGTGCTGTCAGAGCCTGTTAGGGAATCGTTGTCTGTTGCTGTAAGGGTTATTGGAAAGCTTACTGAATTTGGGATGCCGTTGCATTGAACAGAGCCATTGTTTGAGGCAAACGAAGTGCCGATTCCTGCAGGCAACTGGTTAAAGGAACAGCCTGCCGGCATTGAAGAAGAAGACCACTGGCAGGAGGCTATGGCGCCGTCCCCGTCAAAGCATTGGCCTGTAAGGCTAATTGAAACGCCTTCGTCGCCAAAGTATGGGCCATATGCTTCTGCCGAAGGGGGCATTGTGCCTGAGCCCAGTGCAGTTACAGTTATAAGCGAAGTGTCTTCGTCTTGGCTGGCTCCACTTGAAACCCGCAGGGTTGCAATCGCGGTTCCCACATGCGCACATGAAACAATTGGATTCACGGCATCGCTTGCCCCAATGATTTCACATTGAGGGTCATCGTCTGTTGGATGGTTTGAAATCAACCACTGGAATTCTATTCCGTTGCTGAAAATGACTTTTGGCCTTTTGCTTGGGTCAGGGTTTTCAGAGGAAGCAAACTTGTTTCCTGATGCCTCTGCCAAGCCAGAGGAGTGGGCATAGTCGCCGTCGATGTCTTTCAATACAAGGCCGGGGCTTGGCCCAGGCCAACTTTCGCCTTCATAGGCCATCCAACCATAATAAGCGTCTGTTATGTCAAAGTAAACCCAGTGCTCTCCAGCCAAATCGTCACATGGTACAAATGCACGATTGCATTTGTTTTCGGCCGAAGCACTTGAAACAACGGTTTGGGAAGAGACAGAAGCACTGTTGCCTGGTTTCGTGCTCCAGCTGACAGTCGATTCATCCCATTCTTCCGGCCAGCCGTTTACAAGATAGGAATTAATTCTCACCTCGTTTGGGTGCCCTGGCCAAAAAGAGTCGCCGTACACCCATGACTCCAAATGGTATAATGCAAGCTGTATTTTTGCTGCAGTGGTTTCAGAGTAGATTTCGTTCAGCCTGAAAAGGGTTTCTCCTTCGCCGTTCCCCAAAGGAGCATTGTTTTTGTAGACAAAAGTATTGTCCTCATCACCGTACTGGGCTGAAGGGGCAAAATGGTCCACAAAAACGTCGTCTGCGCCTGTTGTGGTGTCTGAATCAAACTGGCATACCATGGTCGGGCCCTCTATAATGCAGGGCCTTCCCAAGGCCTGATAAGGGTTCATATTTGGGTTAGAGGAACCGGAACCGTCCAAAACAACGCCGCAGGCCATGCTCCCTGTCTCCGAAAGCTGCTGCAAAGTGCAGGCATATGGGCCGCCAGCGTCTGCCGTCAAGCCTGCAGGGACTGTTCCTGCCGAGGAACAGCAAACCTTTATGTCGTAAGCGTTTGGGTCAGAGCATGTTGCAAGATGTGCATTCGTTACATCGCTAATGGTTACAACGCATTCCTCTCCCGGCTGGCATGGCTCAGGGTTTCCAGGGCTGCCCCTGTAGTTGCAGGCAAGGTCGCCGTAACAAATCTTGTTTACGATGTAATTGCCCTGGCCTAACTCTTCAACATGCATGTTTGTAGGCAAAGAAGTCGCGCTGCCAGAACCCATTAGGAAAGTGTTGCCCCCTATAGTGCATTCGTGCTCTCCCACTGCCCCGCTGTAAGCCCCACCAAAAACCTCGCTGTAGCATATTTCGACGCCTGCTGGCTCCCTGTAATTTGTCTGGTTCCAGAGTTCTGCGTGGGCGTTTGTTGTGCCGCTTATTTGAAAGATTCTGTCATCGTCGTTTAAGCAGGCTGCAAAAGAAGCAGGAATAATAAGCAGGGCAACTAAAGCAAGCAGCAGTTTTTTCATGCATTCACTAAATAGTATTTTGGGATATTTAAAGGTTTTTAAGCCAAAAAAAGAAGCCAAGAAAGGCCTTCCCTTTGCTTTAAATATTTTTGCTTTCAGAAGTTTTTTACTGGGAGACTTTTTCTCTTTTGTTTTTTTTTAGGGTGATGGAATGAAGCAGGGAAGCATTGTTGAAATAAACTACACAGGAAAAGTAGTGGTTTCAGACGAGGTGTTTGAATCCACGGTTGAAAAAAAGGCCATTGAGGCCGGCATTTTTGACAAGAAAAGGAAATACGAGCCAATGGTCATAGTGGTAGGCGAAGGAGACGTTTTGAAAGGCCTTGATTCCGCTTTGCTGGAAATGAAGGTAGGTGGCCAAAAAACCGTGAAAATGGGTCCAGAGGATGGCTGGGGCCAAAGAAAGCCTGAAAACATTCGCGTTGTTCCCTTGCAGCAGTTCAAGGAAAAAAAGGTACAGCCTTTTCCAAGCCTTGTTGTGGAAATAAACGGCCAGCAGGGCCGCGTGCAGTCAGTGAGCGGAGGCCGTGTAAGAGTTGACTTTAACCACCCACTGGCAGGAAAAGAGCTAGAATACCAGCTAAAGGTAGAAAAGGAAATAACCGAGCCAAAAAAACAGGTTGAAGCGCTTTTCTCCAAGTATTTTGGAATGGTTCCAAGGGAGGAAAAAAGCCTTTCCTTTGGCAAGGGTTTTGTGGAAGTGAGCCTAAGCCCAAGATGGTCAGCCAATTTGGGCCCATTGAAGCAAATGTTCAGCAAGATTGTGACAAAGCATGTAAAGGGATTTGAAAAAACACGCTTTGTGGAAGAGTTCAAGCAGGAAAAACCAGCCAAAAGCGCGCAAGAAAGCAAAGAGACAAAACAGGAAAAACAGGACCAGAAAGCAAAAGAAAAGCCAAAAGAAGCAAAAAAAGAAGGAAAAAAAGAAGCCAGAGCAAATGGCTTTTGATTAGCTTTAAAAAGTTTTGCTTGCAGAATTGTCTCAGAGGCTCATCCTGTTTGTCTCATATTTTTGAGGGGGTAATTATGGAAAATAAACTAGACGATTTCAAAACCGGGACAACGACCGTTGGCCTGATTGCACAGGATTCGGTTGTTTTGGCTGCAGATATGAGAGCCAGTTTTGGCCATATCGCTTACGATGAAGAAAGCAAAAAGCTTTACAGAATAACCGACAAGATTGCGGTAACAAACGCAGGCGCAGTAGGAGACAGCTTAACCCTTGTCAGGTTTTTAAGAAGCCAGGCAAGGCTCTACGAAATAGAACGCGATTCCGCCATAACGCCAAAAGCCCTTGTTACATTTCTTTCAAATGTTTTAAATGCCAACAGGTACTACCCATTTGCAGCCCAGTTTGTTTTAGGCGGAATGAACAACGGCCCAGAACTATACGAGCT
>CAZMUN010000047.1:0-4171 GCA_964569815.1 uncultured archaeon | reverse complement strand
AGCTGACGCCATATGGAGGCATTCTGGAACGAAAGAAATATGCAGTAAGCGGTTCAGGCACAGAACCTGCAATGACAACGCTTGACCAGAACTACAAAAAAGGGTTAACAGAAGAACAAGGAATCTCACTGGCAGTAAAGGCTGTTCAGGCAGGAAAAAAACGCGACATTTACAGCGGCGGCGAAAGCGTTACAGTAATGATTGTAAACAAGAACGGGATACGCGAACTGGAAGACTCAGAAGTGCAAAAGCACTTGCAGAAAAAAGCCGATGCTTAAAATATAACTGTTTTGATTTAGCCTTTTGGTTTTTCAGTGCAAAAAAAAGGAGAGTTGAGATGACATTCATAGAAGAAATAAAAAAAACCGTTGAAGAGATTTTGCCAAAAAAATGCGAAGTCACAAAAATTGAAATGGAAGGCCCAGAAGTGGCCATCTACACAAAAAACCCAAAAGCTTTTTTTGAAAACGAAAACTTTGTGGCAAAAACCGCGTTCGAGCTAAAAAAACGCGTAAACATCAGAACAGACAAAAGCCTTCTGATGACAGAAAAAGAAGCCGAAGCAAAGGCACGAGAAATAGTTCCGGATGATGCAGACATAAAACAGGTTTACTTCAACCCAGCCTTTTCAGAAATAACAATCGAGTCAATAAAACCAGGCCTTGTAATAGGAAAAGGCGGGGAAACCAGCAAAAAAATAATTTTGGAAACAGGATGGACCCCAAACATAATCAGGGCCCCGACCCAGAACTCAGAAATACTTCGCGGAATAAGAAACCAGCTGCACAAGTACAGCGACGAAAGAAAAAAGATTCTGAAAGAAACAGCTGAAAAAATATACGCAGACATAGAGCAAAGCCCAAAAGACTGGTTCAGAATAGAAGCCCTAGGAGGCTTCAAGCAGGTTGGCAGAAGCTCGATTTTTCTCGAAACACCACATACCCGCGTTTTGCTGGATTGCGGAATAGACGTCGCAAGAAGCGGAAACGGCGACGCATTCCCCTACCTTAACGTGCTGCACTTTCCCCTAAGCGACATTGACGCGGTAGTAGTAAGCCATGCACACCTTGACCACTCAGGCTTTATCCCCTTTTTGTTCAAAAGCGGGTTCCGCGGGCCAGTGTACTGCACGCCGCCAACCCGCGACCTAATGACACTGCTTCAATTCGACTACATTGACGTATTGGTAAAAGAAGGAAAAGAGCCAGCATACAGCGAAAAAGACGTCAAAGAGATGCTAAAATACTGCATTCCACGCGAATACCGCGAGGTAACAGACATCGCACCAGACATGCGCTTGACACTGCACAACGCAGCCCACATTCTGGGCTCGGCTTCAGTGCACATGCATGTTGGTGAAGGCGCACACAACCTTGTTTACACAGGAGACATAAAGTACGGGTTCACTCGTTTGTTCAACAACGTGGACATGCACTACCCAAGGCTAGAAACACTAATAATTGAAAGCACTTACGGAAGCCGTGACGCGCTGCAGCCAAACAGGCAGGACGCAGAAGAAAGGCTTTTGCGAGTGGTAAAAGAAACCGTGGAACGCGATGGAAACATCCTCATACCAGTGTTTGCTGTCGGCAGAGGCCAGGAAATAATGCTTGTGTTGGAAAACTTTTACAGGTCAGGCCTCCTTGACACAAAATGCTACATTGACGGAATGACCAACGAGGCAAGCGCAATACACACAGCCTACCCAGAGTACCTAAGAAAAGGCGTGCAAAGGCGCATTCTGCAGAACGACAGCCCTTTCATGGCCGAAATATTCGAGTCAATGAAGGGCAAAAACCGTGACGAGGTTTTGCAGGAAAAAGGAAACATAATCATAGCCAGTTCCGGCATGCTTACAGGCGGAGCAAGCGTAGACTACTTTTACAAAATGGCAGAAGAACAAAACAACTGCCTTATCTTTGTCGGCTACCAGGGAGAGGGAAGCCTTGGCAGAAAAGTGCAAGGCGGCCTGAAAACAGTTCCAATAACCGACGAAAAAGGCAAAACCCACGCCATGAACATAAACATGCGCATTGAAACCATTGAAGGCTTCTCAGGCCACTCTGACAGAGACCAGCTTGTGTCCTATGTACGCAACCTAAAGCCAAAGCCAAAAAGAATCCTGGTAAACCACGGTGAAAGAACAAGGTCAGCCGAATTCGCAAGAACCATTTCATCAAGGTTCAAAATAAATACGTCTTCAACAAGCAACCTTGACGCAGTAAGGCTCAAGTAAGCCTGCAGCTTAGAAACTATTTCTTTCGCAGGATGAACAAGACAGCGGCAGCAACCAATGCAACCAAAAAAACGCCAAGCTCTGGCACAGGAACAGCACTTGCAGCAGAAACATTCATGTACTTTGTTTCCCGGTCATGCAGTGTGCCAGCTGCATCGTAAACCTTGGCATGAACAGCATAAAGTCCGGAAGGCCAGCTGCCATCAACATTAAAAAACAAGCCATGAGTATGGTCAAATGCAACAGGAGTGGGACCAACAAACTGGGTCGCCTCAACAGGCCCAACAGGCATTGGGTTTCCTGAAGAGTCAACCACTCCAATTTCAACGCGTGCGGCAACAGAAGCCGTGCCCAAATTCTTTACAACAACTATGGCATTAACTTGTTGAGAGCCACCCTGCGGCACAAGGACATTTTCCGGGTCCAAATCAAATGAAAGAATCTGCAGGCTGTCAGCAGGAGCAGAATCAGAAACATTTATTGTAACAGTGTCAGAATGCGAAAGCAGCCCATCTGAAACAGTAAGAGTGCAGCCATAGACATCGCCGTCGTTTCCAGCAGTGAAAGAAGGGGTTGCAGTAGAATCATTGTTAACTTCAATCGGGCTGCCATCCAAATTGCAAACCCACGAATACTGCAAACAGGTTCCATCTGAGTCGCCGTGAGGGCAAGTATCAGGGTCATAAGAATTGCGGCCGTCAAGGCTTACAATGCTGCCCGGAAGCACGGCCTGGTCTGGGCCTGCTTCAGCGCGAGGCCTCCTGTTTCCAGTTGCATTAATGGTTATAAGCACAGTATCAGCAACAGGTTCAAAAACGCCGTCAGTCACAGATAATTCGAATTCAATGGTTCCGTCAGAGTTTCCTGCAACAAAGTCCGCAACATCACTACCGGAATTGTTCAAGGTTAAGGAAGAACAATCCAAAGTGGTTTGAGAGCCAGCCTCAGCGGAAGGAACACAGCGCCAAGAATAAGTTAAGGGATCGCCGTCAGGGTCAATAGAGGCAACGCAGTCGGCATCATCGCTGTCCCTTTCAGAGCGAAGGTAAACCGTGCTGCCATAGGCGGCCGCGTAGTCATCTGAATAAAAGTCGGCATTACCACAGTCAGGGTCCTGGCCTACAGGCGGGTCCAAGCCATTGGAGTCAATGCCGGCTGTTGCGTCAGCAACAGGCGGGTTTGCTGCACCGGAAACAATGTTGAAGGGAACTGTAACAGTGTTCCTAAGCTCGTCAACCATGGGGTCTGGATTTAAGTCGCCAGTGTCACGGAAAGCTCGTACCTTCAAATCATAACTTCCAACAGCCAAAGAGTTTTCTCCAAGCAAACCTACAAAATCAAAAACGCCCTGGCCCCCATAGGAAATGTTTTGGATGTTGGAAATATGTTCAGAGAGCTGGGTCGGCCCACCATAAATCTCGGCATGGATAAAAACAGGTTCTGGATCAGCAAAGCGAATGGTTTCCAGTAAAGGCTCTTTAAACTGGCCGCTTGGACTTAAGGCAACAACAGAATTTGCCGTAGTAAAGGAATTTCCTTGCGTAAGAGGAATCGGAGCCAAAGAAACCTTCGTTCCAAAAACAAACAAGCCAGCACCACCAGAACAGCCAACAGGAACACCGCCATCATCCAAAACAACACTAATGTTTGCAGTTGAACCCAAGTCAGAGTAAGGCCCACAGTCAAACTCACAGCTTCCGGCAGCACAAGAAAAGTTTGTGTAAGAAACGCCTAACTGTCCACAACCAATCAAAGAAACAGCCGGAGCACCAGAAAAATCAGAATATGAAACCGTTACATGCGTTGTATGGGAAGCAGAATCAACAGCCTGGTCAACCAAAACCTCGTCCGGAACGGCGGAATCAATAGAGCAGGAAGCGCCACTTGAAACGGAAACCAGAACCTCATCGGCGTCCTGCAAAGAGCCATCGCTTA
>CAZMUN010000046.1:0-8121 GCA_964569815.1 uncultured archaeon | reverse complement strand
ACATCGCAAAAAAAACGCGCTCCGACAAAACAATCTGGAAAACAGACTACCGCGAATTTTCAGAATGGTGGAAAAAAAGGCAAAAAAGCCGTTTTTCCTTAAGCTTTGACGGCAGCTGCCTTCATGTAAAAGCCTCCTGCCCCAAAAACGCGAGCTTTCGCCTTTTAAAAAACGGGAAACAGTTCTTCTTTTCGACAAAAACCAAAAAGCTAAAACTTTCCTCCCTCAAAAAACCACTGCCTTTCTTTGCCTGCTTTATCCAGGACACTGCAGAAAAGGCCAGCCACCGCGGGCCAAGGCACTTTGTAAAAACTGCGGCAGGAAAAGCATTAGGAATCCTAAAAAAGCGCGGCTGAAAAGGTTTTAACAACTCCTTTTCCTACTTATAGCATGCCTGAGATAACTGTGAGGAAAGCAAGAATTGAGGACGCAGAAAAAGTGGCAGAGCTTGCCTTAAAGCTTGTAAAGAGCCATGTCGGATTCGACAGGCTTCTTTACAGCCTAGACGCCAAAGCAAAAAAATACTACCTGGGCTACTTCAAAAAAAACCTAAAAAAAAGAAACTCTCTTTTGGCAGTAGCGGAATCAAACAAAAAGCTTGTGGGGTATGCCCTTGCAGGAATAGAAAAAAGGCCACCCATCTACAAAACCAAGAAACAGTGCATGCTCTTTGATTTGTTTGTCGAAAAGTGTTTCCGCGGAAAAGGCGTCAGCAGGCAGCTTTTCCAAAAAGTCCTGGAATTTGCGAACGCCAGAAAAGTAAAGGCCCTTCAGCTCAAAACAGATGAAAAAAATTCGCAGGCCATCAAAGTATACAAAAAATTCGGATTCAAAGAACGCAGCAAAACCATGTCAATGAAAGTTTAGGGTTTAGTTTGTCTTTTTCTTTTTTGCATGCCTTAAAGCTTCAGCGATCTCTTCTTTTGTAGGGTGCCTTCCATATCTTTCAACAAACATCCTTGAAGCAAGCTTTGCGCTTGCATCAATTTCACGCATGTTTCTTGCAATAGCCTGCCTCACAGCCTCCTTAAAGTCAGGCGTAAGGCCTTTTTTTTCAGAAAGCTTTCTTTTAGGGGGTTTCCTCGGCACTTTTCTCTACCTTCAAAAATCCATCTGCTTCTTTTTGCTTTTATTTTGCAAACTTTTTCTTTTTAAGAAAAAGTTTAGCGAGGGCCTGGGATTGAAGCGCGGCAAATTTCGTGCGCGAATTACATGGCCCGAACTCCTTGCAGCCGGCTTCACTTCTTTCAACAGGCTAAAGCGAGGGGAGGGAGTTGAACCCTCTTACTCGGCTCTGCAGGCCGGTGCATGACCGTTCTGCCACCCCCGCATTTACGGTAACAAATTTTAGGCCTCAAAATGCTTTTTATAGCTTTGCAATTCAACTTATTTCATGCCAAAAAAGGAATGCGTTTTGGTAAAGACAGCTTCAGAAATATCTTTGAAAAGCAATTTTGTTAGGCGGTTTTTCACCAAAAAGCTGTCGGAAAGCATAAAGTTTGCCTTGAAAAAGAACAAAATGGAATTCAAGGCAATTGCCAAGGGAGGGGGGCGCCTCTATCTTTTTTGCTCCAGCCCAAAAAAGGCCCAAAGCACTCTTTCAAAACTTCCGGGGATTCATTCGATTGCCTTGGCTCGGCATTTCAAGCCAGCGGACTACAACCAACTCAAGGATTCGGTTCTTAAACATGCAAAAGCCTTTCTCAAAAAAGGAGATTCTTTTGCACTTGATGTAAACGCATCCCAAAACAAGTCTTTCTCTTCCCATGGCTTAGAGCACAGGCTTGGCGCAGAAGTCCAAAAAGAGATTCCTGGCCTTAGAGTCCAATTGAAGGGCCCTGAGAAAGAAATCTTTATTGAAATAAGAAAAAAAGACTTTTTTATTTACTCCTCTGAGGAAAAGGGCTTAGGTGGCCTGCCTTTGGGTGTTGAGGGCTCAATCGCATTCTTTTTCAAAGGCCAAAAAGACGAGCTCTTGGCTGCACTGCTTTTGATGAAGCGAGGCTGCAACCTGTTTCCGGTTGTAAAAAAAAAATCAAAGGATATGGAAAGGCATTTGGAAAAGCTTGTTCCGTTTAATGCATTCAGGGAGTTTGCCTTAACGGAAGAAAAAGGCCTTTCAGATCTTGTAAAAGAGCGCAACCTTAAAGCGCTGGCTACATCTGACTCAAAAACAGATGGGAGAAGCCTTGCCTCCTATAAGGCCTTTGATTCAAAGCACGGCCTTGTTGTTTTGAGGCCGTTGCTTCTTTTTCCAGAAGAAAATAAAAAGCGTTTGGAAAGGCTTTTTCACTGAACGCTTACCTGGATTTTTTTGCTGACGTCCCTTCCGCCTGGAATGTCAAGCGAGGCAATGACATGCCATTTAAGGCTTGTGTGAACGCCTGCAAGCATTCCAACTGCGCCCAAAGCTTTTCCAAGATTGCCTTGCGGCATTGGAGGCATCGCGTTTTTGGCCGGAACCTGTATCTTAAACTGGTATTCTTTTCCCGGAGGGGCATAAAGCTTTTCCCCGTCCAAGATGGTTTCGGTTTGATATAGGGTATTTTTTTCAGCGCTTCTTTTTTGGCCTGTGCTGATCAAAGCAGGTCCTCCGCTGGACTGGCGTAGTTCGGCCTGCAGCCTTACCCGCAAATTCCTGGCCTGCTTTTCTTTCTTAAGCTTCAAATTTAGCTTTCCGCTGATTGTTTCGCCATATGAAAAATTGGTTTTGTCGAGCATTAGGTCAATGCTTCCCTCGCCAAACCCAAAAACCATTGCAAATCACCCAAATAGTATTTTTCAAAGTCTTATTTATTCTTTTCCATCTTCCTTGCAATCCAAATCCTTTGCAGTGCTGAACTGTTTGCGAAAACTGAGAGCAGTATGATTGCAATGGTCAAATATTCCAGGCTGATGCTTGCAAGCACTATTCCTGCGAACAGTATGATGAGGCGTTCAGCCCTTTCAAGCATGCCGCCTTTGAGCTCCATTCCCTCTTGAACGATTTCCTTTTCTTTGGCTGCCGCTTTTGCGTATGTTGTCATCATGCCGCCAAAAAAGTAGAGGAAAATCCAGGCAGGCATGGGGATAAAAGAAATTTGAGCCAAAAATTCCGGGTAGGGCAGTGCAACGAAAAGCAATGCAACTACAATAAGCGCTTCAACATACCTGTCTACTATTGTATCCAGGTAAGCGCCAAACCTGCTCGCCTTTCCTGTAACGCGTGCTACTGCGCCATCAACCATGTCTAAAAAGGATGCTGCAAAGAAAAGCGCGGCCGCACTCAAAAACCAGTCTGTTGCAAGAAAGTATGCTGATGCCAGGGCGGGAATCAAAGAAAAAATAGTCCACTGGTTTGGCGTCAAAGGGATCTTTGAAAACGCCAAACCGATTTTTACTGAAATCTTCTCAAAACGCTGCCTGCCTGCGTAGAGCATATTACTATTATATCTCTTGGTGTTTTTAAACTTCACCGGAAGCCCTCTCTTTCCAAATCGCTTTATAAACTAAAATCCAATTCATAGCGGTAAGCTAATGAAAGGGGATGCAGCTAATGCCCATAACATCGTTTTGGATCTTTACCTCCTTGGCTAGTCAACTCGAGTCCGGATATCAAGAAGGCGTTCATCAAGGCTTATTTTGATTGCGACGCCAGCAAGCCGTACAAATGCTTTAAAACCAAAGCGGCTTTTGGCATCAGACTAACAATAAACAAGCTTGAGAACCTTGTTCCCAGTGGCTTGGGTTTCTTGAATTCCATAAAAGAGATACTGCCTGAGTCCAATGTAGAATGCAACGGCCCTTACGTAAGAACCTCTAAAATATATGTGAATCGTTTTGGTGCAAAGACTATTATGCTTGAATTGGTTATTCAACGCCAGCGTTCATTCCTTAACTATTTCAAGCATATAAGTTTCAGTGAAAAAGAGAAAAAAGAAAAAATAAAGGAATGCGCTGAAACAATATTAGCTAACAGTAATTACACTATCTGGTTACCTTTCACGTTTTCCTTTAATAAACTCTTCCACCATCTGCCTTGCGATGTCGTCAGGGTACTGTATGGCTGGGTGCTTCATCGTGTAAGCTGAGATTGAGGTCAGCTTTCCTGAAACCTTTCTGTCCAATGCAAGCTTCAAGCAGCGGATTCCGTCAATTGTGCAGCCGGCGCTGTTTGGGCTGTCTTCAACCTGCAGCCTGACTTCTATGTTTACTGGTGCGCCGCCAAACTTTTGCCCCTCGATTCTGCAGAAGCAAATCTTCCTGTCCTTGATCCAGGGCACGAAGTCGCTTGGCCCAATGTGGACCTTGTCTGCCTCTAGGGGGACTCTTAAATTGCTCTGCACGGCGTCGGTTTTTGAAATCCTCTTGAATTTGAGCCTGGTGTGCCTTGCCATGTTCAGGAAATCGGTGTTTCCGCCAACATTTAACTGGTATGTTCCATCGATTTTTACCCCGCGGTCGTCGAAGAGCTTTGCCAAAACGCGGTGCATAATGGTTGCGCCAACCTGTGCCTTGATGTCGTCTCCAGCGCAGGGCAGGCCTTTTTCAACAAACTTTTTCTCCCATTCTGGTTCTGAAACAATGAATGACGGAATGCAGTTCAAAAAAGCGCATTCTGCATCCAAAGCGGCCCGCGCATAGTATTGGGTTGCCTGTTCTGAGCCGACAGGCATGTAGTTCATCAGAATTTCTGCACCGGATTCCTTCAAAAGCTTTGTTACGTCAACAGGCTTCTGCTTTTCATCTACCCTGAAGCTCTGGTCTTCAGGGTATTCTGACATATGCGGTGCCACGCCGTCCAAAACAGGGCCCTTCTGAACAATTACATCGCCCCATTTTGAGACCTTTGGCAGAATCTCGTAGGTGTTATTCGGCTTTTCGTATATGGCTTTGTTCAAAGGCTTGCCGACCTTTCTTTTGTCGACATCGATGGCCGCCACAAACTCTATGTCTGAAACCTTGTAGCCGCCTAAAACGTTGTGCATCAGCCCTGGAACCAACTCATCGTTTGCTGTGACGTCTTTGTAGTATTCAACGCCTTGGATAAGCGAGCTTGCACAGTTTCCAATTCCCGCTATTGCGACCTTGATTTTTCCCATTTTTTGAACCACTCCCAAATGTTTTATGACTGTAAAATAGTTGCTAATATTACGCTATTTTATATATATAAAACTTTCGCCGCTTTTCTTTTTTTGCAATGGCTGAGAAAAGCCGCGAGCTCACGCGCCTTAAAAGGAAGCTTGGCGTTGAATTGCTTTGGGTCTACATCCTGAGCCTGCTTAAGAAAAAGCCAAGCCATGCCTATGTTCTGCGGAAAGAAATCGAGGCCAAATTTGGCTTCCTGCCTGGCAATGTTTCGGCATATGTTGTCTTGTACAAGCTTCAAAACCGGGGCTTTGTTTCAGCCAAAAAAGAGGGCAACAGGACTGTTTACACCATTACCTCTTCGGGAAAAACCTTGCTTAAGGAAGCCAAAAAAGAGCTTGAAAACACGCTGAAAATGGTTGATTGAACAACCCTTAAAATAACTTCCAGGCCTTTTTCTTTCATGAGGATTGCAATCGCTTCGGATTTCCACCTGGGCTTTGGAAGGGGGACAATTCGTTCTGCAGAAGCCTTTGAGCAGGCCAAGCAGGCCTTTGAGCTCGCTTTGAAAGAAAAGGCTGACTTGCTGCTTTTGCCGGGAGACCTGTTCAACGAGGCTGTTCCAAGCCAGGAGGCCTGGGTTGACATGTTCAGGCTTTTTTCCATTCTGAGGAACAGGGGAAGGGCGCAGGAAATCATAAAGTATTCCAAAAAAGGCCCTTCTCAGGAATTTCTTTTCTCGCATTTGCCTGTTGTTGCCATCGCCGGCACACACGAGTTTCGCTCCAAGGACTTCAAAAACGCTTTGGAGGTTTTGCAGGAAGCAGGCTGCCTTGTTTTTCTTCACGCTGCAAAAGCGGTTTTTGAAAAAGGCTCGGAAAAAGTCGTGGTTCAGGGCCTTTCCGGAGTTCCTGAAAAAAAGGCCTTGGATGCACTTAAAATGTGGAATCCAAAGCCCGAGCCTAATGCCTTAAACATTCTTGTTTTGCACCAGAGCCTAAAGGAATTTCTGCCTTTTGACGACGAAATGATTGCCTCAATTTCTTTGGATGACCTGCCAAAAGGATTTGACCTTGTAATAGACGGTCACCTTCACTGGTCTTCCGATAAGCATCTTGAGTCTCACAATCTTCTTGTTCCTGGTTCTACAATAGTAACCCAGATGAAAAGGCTTGAATCCACAAAGCCGAAGGGAATCTTTGTTTTTGATTCCAAAAAGAAGAGTGCCGAATTTTTGCCTTTGCCTGAACAAAGGCAGTTTCTTTACGAAAAGGTAAGCCTAGAGAAAGCAAATTCCGAGCAGGCCAAAGAGGCCGTTTCGGAAGCAATTTCAAAAGCGCTTGAAAATGCCAAGGGAAAGCCTTTGGTAAAGGTTAAGGCAAAGGGCAGCCTTGCAAAAGGCCTGGCCCAAACAGACCTTGATTTTCGGGCAGTGGAAGAAAAATTCTCTGAAAAGGCCCTTGTTTCCATTGACCTTGATTTTGAAGAGGATTCATTCCAAAAAAAGATTGAGGAACTGCGCGGAAAGCAGCTTGGAAACAAAAGCATTTCAGCAATGGGCTTCGAGATTCTGGAAAAAAACCTGGCCGAAACCTCTTTTAACGAGGCCTTTGACGTAAAAAGGGTTTTCGACCTTTTGGAGCAGGGCGATATAGACAAGGTTGTTGAAATGCTTTCAGCAGCAAAGCCCTTGCCAGCAAAACCTTAAAATACCAGTTTTTCCCTTTATTTGAGCATGTCCCTCCTGATAAATGCGGTCATAGCTGTTTCCCTCATTGCCCTTTTTTTCAGCTTTGTTAAAAGGTCTGTTGTTTTAAGCCATAGCCCTGGAAACAAAAAAATGCAGCACGTTTCCGGCCTTATCCACAACGGGGCAATGACCTTTCTAAATGCCGAGTACAAGGTTTTGGTCGTTTTTGTGCTTGTGGTGGCAATAGCTTTAGTGCTTGCCTTTGGCTACAAGCCCTCAATAGTATTCGTTTTTGGAGCCGTTCTTAGCGCGATAGCAGGTAACATTGGGATGAGGGCTGCCACTTCCGCAAATGCAAGGACAACGCAGGCCTCGGTCAAAAGCGTGAAAGCAGGCTTTAGGGTTGCCTTTGCCTCAGGCAATGTCATGAGCTTTGCCGTAGTGGGCTTGGGCCTTCTTGGCGTAACGGTTTCATACCTTGCATTCAACGACCCGACAATAATCTATGCCTTTGGCTTTGGCGCAAGCTCTATTGCATTGTTTGCCCGAGTTGGAGGCGGCATTTACACAAAGGCCGCTGACGTTGGAGCAGACCTTGTTGGAAAGGTAGAGCAAGGCATTCCGGAAGACGACCCAAGAAATCCTGCTGTCATTGCGGACAACGTCGGCGACAATGTCGGGGATGTAGCTGGAATGGGTGCAGACCTTTTTGAAAGCTATGTTGACGCAATAATTGCTGCAATGGTTCTTGGAGTGGCTTTTATGGGAACCAACGGAATTTTGATTCCGCTGGCTTTGGCGGCAATCGGCATAGTTGCTTCAATCATTGCATCTTTGGGAGTAAGAACAAGCAAAGAAGACTTGTTCAGGGCAATTGACAAGGGCGTTTTTGCCGCGGCTCTTTTAATGGCTGCCATTTCCTACTTTTTTTTGGTTTACTACCTTGGAAACTTTTACCTTTTTCTGGCAGTTGTAACAGGCCTTACTGGCGCGATAATAATTGGCTATTCGACTGAACTTGTTACAAGCCCTTTTCACAGCCCGACACAAAAGATTGCTGCTGCTGCTCGTTCTGGAGCAGGAACAAATGTGATTGCAGGCCTTTCAACAGGAATGCTTAGTACAGCGGTCCCGGTTTTGACTGTTGGCGGCGTGGTCCTGTTAAGCTATTACTTTGCAGGAATGCTTGGCGTTGCAATTTCTGCTGTCGGCATGCTTGGAACTTTGGGCATAACGCTTGCCTCTGACACTTATGGAAGCGTTGCAGACAATGCCGCAGGCATTGCAGAAATGGCTGGCTTGGGAAAAGAGGTCCGAGAAAGAACAGAGCTGTTGGACGGGGTTGGGAACAGCACTGCTGCAAT
>CAZMUN010000045.1:0-8298 GCA_964569815.1 uncultured archaeon | reverse complement strand
AGGTTCCCATCAAGGCACATCCTATCGCTGAGATTGAAAAGGGAACAGGATTGGTTATGATGTGTTCTGCTGGAGACCTTTCGGACATAAGGTTTTTCAGGGAAACGGGTTTGAAGCCTGTTATCGCTATTAATGCCGATGGGACGATGAATGAAAACGCTGGCTTTTTGAAAGGGTTAAAGATAGTGGAAGCCAGGGAGAAGATAATAGACAAGCTTAGGGAAGAGGGGTTGCTTGTAGGCCAAAAGGATACTGTCCATAGGACGCCTGTTTGTGAGAGAAGCAAGGACCAGATTGAATTCATTGCCATGAAGGAGTTTTATTTGAAGCAGCTAGAGTTTAAGGACGAGATGAGGGCGATTGCAAAAAAGCTAAACTTCTTTTCTCCGAAAAGCAGGCAAATACTTCTCAACTGGATTGACTCCATTAGTACTGACTGGCCAATTTCAAGGCGAAGGTATTATGCCACGGAAATTCCTTTGTGGTATTGCAAAAAATGTAACGAGGTCATTCTCCCCGAGCCTGGAAAGTACTATAGGCCTTGGAAAGAAAAGCCACCGATAGAAAAATGCCCAAAGTGCGGCGAAAAAGATTTCGTAGGCGAGAAAAGGGTGTTTGACACTTGGTTTGACTCCTCGAACAGCCCGCTTTACATTTTAGGGTATTCAAGAAACCAAGGTTTTTTTGAAAAAAACAAGCCGTGCACGCTTAGGCCCCAAGGAAAAGAGATTGTGAGAACTTGGCTTTATTACACGCTTCTAAAGGGGTCGCTTTTGGTTAAGGACCCGATTTTTAGAGACATTTGGGTTAACTATCACATTGTTGATGACAATGGCATTAAAATGAGCAAGTCCAAGGGAAACGTTATCGACCCAAAAGAGATTCTTGACAAGTTTGGAGCAGAGGCGTTTAGGCTTTGGGCTGCAACCGAGGGAAACCTAGAAAAAACCGATTTCAGGTGCTCTTTTGAACGCATTCAGGGGGCTTCTAAGACCCTAACAAAGCTTTGGAATATTGGCAGGTTTATTTCAAATTTCGAGAAGAAGAGGGACCTGAATCCACATCTATGGGTTGTAGACAAATGGATTCTAAAAGAACTTAATGACTTGGTGGCCTATACCAGAAAACAGTATAAAAAATACGACTTCCATAACCCTTCTGTGAGAATAAAGAGTTTTCTTTGGAACGAGTTTGCATCTCATTACCTTGAAATGGTTAAATCTAGGGCATACAACAACGAGGGCGAGTTTAGTGAAGAGGACCAGCAGGCCGCAATTCATACGCTTAGCCACTGCTTTTGCACAATGCTAAAGCTTTTGGCGCCAATCAATCCTTTCATAACGCAATTGCTTTACGATCGCATTTGGGGTGGCGACATTCATTCAACAGAGTTTCCAAAAGAAGGCAAAAAACTTGAAGAAAGCCTTGGGTTTGAAACAGAAGAACTGGTTGCACTAAATTCAGATATTTGGAAAAAGAAAAAAGACTCAGGGCTGTCATTAAACAAAGAGCTTGAAGAAATGAAGATTGCCAACAAATGGAAGCCTTTGGAAAAAACTATAAAGGCCGCACACCATATTAAAAAAATCAGTTACTCCTGAAGCCTTGCCATCTAGTGAGCAGGCTTTTTGTAAGAGGCAATGTCTGTTAGACGCACCTGTTTTTTTGGAAGGGTTTTCAAATCATTCAAATTCCTTACCTTGTCAACGCGATAGCTATAGGCCGGAATAGAATCCAGGCTGTCTTTCAAGAACTTCAAGTAGGCTGTTTTTGTAACCTTAAACCTTTTCTTCCTTGAAGAAAAAGTAAGCGACAGTGGAATGAAAGAGTAATCGTTGTGGGCGTAGCGGCTGCTAAAGTAGTCCAAAAAATAGTTAACGCTTTCAAAATCTAAGAGCTCTAACATTCTTTGCCTTAGCTTTTGCGGGTAGTGCCTTTTCCATATGCCATAAATGAACTGCACCAAGTCTTTTCTAAACCCATCATCATAGCCTTTCATTTTTCTTGAAAAATCGAATACATCAAAATCGGTGTTCACAAAACATTTTTCCACCAAAGCAAAGCCAGCTTCTTCCATCAAGTCAGAGGGGTTTTTGCCAGACAGTTCAACAGTTATATCAAAGCTTATTGGCATTTTTTTGGCCACCAGTTCGTGGCCAATGTGGAGCTTTTTTGACAAAACCACGTCTTTTAAGGAGTATGTCTTGTTTTCAATCAGCCCCCAGGGAGGCTCGTTCAAAGACTTTAGACCATGCTTTTCGCTGTTCTCATAGTACTCACTCCCAGGCAAAACCATTAGGCCGTGAATAAAAAGCCGTTCTTTTCCAAACCGGTAAACTACATCAACGCCTTTTTTGAAAAGCGCGTGGTTTTCAGAGGGAAGACCATAAATCAGGTCAATTGAACGGGGTTCCAGCCCATGCCTTTTTAGCAGCCCTATCTTTTCTTCAATGGCTTTTACCAGAGTCACTCTTTTCGCGGATTTTAACCCTCTTTCAGAAACCGTTTGAACACCAACGTTTGCAATCAAAAAACCGGCTTTCTTAAGCCATTGGCAAAAATTTTCATCCACATAAAAAAGGTTGAGAAATCCACCGAATTGTGTTCCCTTGTTTTTCTCAGAGACGTGTTTGAGTATTTTAAGCGCGGTTTCCTTGTTATACCCAAGGTAGGGATCAATGAAAAATGCGTGGGGTACCCTTCTTTCAATGATTTTGTCTAGTTCGGCTTCTATTACAGGCCACTCTTTTACTTTTCTTTTTCTTTTGGACCACAAGCAATAGCTGCAATTTTGCATGCAGCCACGGTATGTTTCAATCAATGCAACGTTCTTTACTACCTTAAGGCAAAAGTCATCTGACAGGTAAGGAGATAAAAGCTCGCTAGCTTCCTTGGTTTCGGTTAGTATGGCTTTTTTTCCATCGCGAAAGCCAATGCCATTTATCTTCTTAAGTGCCTTTTTGTCTTCAAATTTCTTTATTGCTTCAACGGCTCCAACTTCTACATCACCACGGAAAACAAGGTCTACTTCTTTGTGGCACTGAAGAAATTGCCTACAGTATCTTTCGCTTATGAAGCCTGGTCCGCCTACAAAAACTTTTACATTGCTGTCCAGTTGCTTGCATAGCTTTATTGCACTGACCGTTACTTTTTCGTTCCAAGCATTTAGACTAAAACAAATGATTTGGGGAACAATTTTCTTTATTTGGCTGGAAAACTCTAGAAAGCCATCCATCCGCAAAGAATCCACCTGGTTTTCATAGAAGTCAAACTCTTTTACAACCACTTCAGAATTTTTGAAAAAAGGGCTTTTCACTAGAGCGGTTCTTAATAGGTAGAGCGAGTAGGCATAGAACGGTTGCACTGTAAAAGAGGTTAACAGTATCTTCACGGCAGGCGCCTCCCTTTCTTTTGTAGTATTAGTGGCTTTCCTTGAGAAAAAACTGCTACTGGTTTGGACTTTAACTCTAAGGGGTGGCCATCGAAAACACAAAAATCTGCGTTTTGCGCATTTTCCAAAATAGGTTGGCTTGTTTTTACGCCAAGAGCTTTTGATGGGTTTGTGGTAATGGAATCTATCGCAGCCTTTTCTGAGAGCCCCTGGGAGTTCAAAAGAATGGCGTTTAGTCTTAGGAACTGTATAGGGGTTACTGGATGGTCTGTGGAAATGCAGCAGTCTTGCCTTCTTCGAAAAATCTTCAAAGCGTTTTCAACGGTGTTGTCTTTTGCTTCACAAGACAAGGAAACATGAAGGAGGGGGCCCAAGATAATGGTTTTAAAGCTTTTAAGGACGCTTTTGCTGGCTTTTGATAAACCAGAAGCATGTAAAGCTATTACTTCAAAACCCAGCTTAGTTAGGCTTGCTGCAAATTCAAGGCTGTCTTCAGAGTAAGCGTGTACCTTTAAGGGAACTGTTTTGTCCAATTTGTTGCTTTTGGCCAACAAAAAAATAGCCTCCTTTATTTTTGAATCGCTCAAATGGCAGGCTTTTTTGGGGACTGAGCCGAGAGAAATCTTATAGCATGCCTTGCTATCCTCTATTGAAAATTTTGATTGTTTGTTCAAGCGCAGTATTGCACCCAGCCCTGAATAAGGTGTTCTGCTTCCCGAATCAACTGCAATAAAAGAAAGTCCTGCGCTTTTTGCTTGATTCAACGCCGAGTCTTTTAAGTCAATTTTTTTAGAGACTACTGTGTTGGGATTTGCTTTTGAAAAAGGCACATTCAATTGCTTTTGTTTGTTTTCATTTTCAAGAGAGCAGACTCCAATGTGAGAGTGGCTTTCTACCAGCGGTGGCAGCATATACGCGTTTTCAAAACCGCTTTTTTTGAAGCGAGACTTGGCATATTTTAAAAAGAGTTCGTCTCTTTTCCAGCCCTTTTTGGTGAACACGTTGCCTTTTAGGCTAAAACCAGGATTAACCATACACATCTATAAAAAATAGAAATGGAAAAAAAGAATAAATAAACTATTTTAAGAGCAACATTGAACACAAGTGAACTTTTTAGCTATTGGCATATTGTAACCTCCTATAAAACGTTGCCTATCATCTCTTTTTAAACCTATTCCAGACATCGACAAGTGTGGAAGTGTCAATTATGTCCACCCTTGTAGCCATTACCTTAAGGGAAGCTTCGTGCAGTTCTTTGCTGTAGCTGTTTACTCCATCGTTTATTACCGTTGTGTAGTAGTCATGGAACATTGAGTCTCTGGCGGTTGATTCCACACAACCATGTGTCACGATTCCTGTTAATACAAGGCTTTTAATGGAATTGGCTCTTAACAGTGAATCAAAGTTTGTGTCAACAAAAGCGCTGGACTTGGTTTTTTCCACTACGAACTCGTTTTTTTCTGGGCTAAGCTCTTTAGTTATTTGGGCGCCCCAACTACCTCGGATAACAGCATCGTATTCGTAGGGGTTTGGGATTTTGTTTAAATCTCCTATGTTTTGTGCACCACCTCTTTTTAGCTTATATCTTATCCAAGCCGGCGAGTCAGCTCCAAACCTTGGTTCACAGGCATTCATGATGTGAAAGATTTTTAGTTTTAGTTCTCGGGCTAGAGCCAAAATTCGTCTAATGTTTTTTATGGTTGGAACGTAAACGCTTATGTCGTCCCCCCACTTTTCCAATAACCCGCCTTTGCTTACAAAATCGTTTTGCACGTCAATTACCACAAGGGCGGTGTAATCTGGATTCAGAAGCTCTTCCAAGCTAGAGAATACCTCCTTGTCCCCAATTTTGATCATTTTTTACCAACCCCTTCTGCAAACCCTATCTGGTAGTGCTTTCCATCAAAGCCACTGTACCATAAGTGGTGTTTGCCATTTTTGAATATCACGCTTGGCGTATAAGCATGAATTGAGTCAAAACCTTTTGAAGAAACATCTAGGACCACTCCTTTTTTAGACCATTTTTTTCTATCTGTGGATATGGCAAGCAGTGTTCGTTTATGTTTTCCGTCAAAACCAGTGTAGAACATTTCCCATTTGCCTGATTCGTTGTTAAAAATCAAGTGAGGATAGCAAGAGTCTTTCTTGCCAGGCCCTCGCTTGTCTTTGTCCAAAGCTAAGCCTGTTCTGAACCAGTGAAAGCCTTCAAAAGAGTAGGCCTGTAAAACACGCATGTTTTTGTGGTCTTTCCCCGTGTACCACATGTGGAACAAACCGTCTTCATCTTTCAAGACAAAGGGGTATGAAACATGGTGAGTGTCAAACCTCCCATCATATCCATTAACATTAATTGCATTAGGATTGAGGTCCAAGCTCAAGCCCAACTTTGTCCACTCTAACCCATTTCGAGAAACCGCGTAAAAAAGCTTGTAAATATGTTCAGAGAATTTGCCAAGGTACCACATTTTGTAATGGTTTCTTTCTTTTAAGACAAAGGGTGCGTAAACGTGCAAGTTGTCTTGGGTTCTTTGATGGTAGGGGGCGCTTCCAACATATTGAAGTTTTTCATTGTTTTCGTTTTCAAAAGTGCTTACATCCAAAACAAGTCTGGGTTTTTTCCACTTGAGCCCATTCTTGGACTCAGCATACAATATTCTTTCGGTATTCCCATCGTGGCCGCTGTACCACATCTTGTATTTTGAACCATCTTCTATTACGCAAGGCCCATAGGTATGCAAAGCATCCCATTTCCCTTCGGCGTTATAAGGAATCACAACCCCCTTCCGCTCCCATCTGATGTGGTTGCCATTCATTTTCAGTCCTCATAAACCAGGCAATAGGGGTCATAGCCTAAAAGCCCGTTGCCATAATAAAGCGCTGAAGCCCTGCACCCACCACAAACAAAACGATATTTGCAGTCTCCACAATGCCCCTCCAAGTTTTTTCGACCCTCTCTTAACTTTTTTAGTATAGGAGCGGTTTTCCAAATCTCCTTCAAGCTTTTTTCCCTTATGTTTCCAGCAACCATTGACAAAGTGCTGCATGGAGAAACGTTCCCCTCTGCATTAACGTGACACATGGTAATTCCTGCTCCACACCCTGCCAAAACATTCAGGTTCCCGTACTCTTTTTTTATTTCATCAACTATATAGGTTTTGGGAATGAGAACGGGATCAGCCCCTATTTGCACAGGCACCCTATTGGCTGCACTCTTAAGACAATTTTGTATCACTTCCAAATACTTCCACTTGTCAATCTCTAAATCAGAAATGTTGTCAATAGCCCGCCCACAAGGAACAAAACGCCTGATTCCAAAAGCATCGCAGCCAATTCCAATAACATATTCCAACAGATCCTCGGCTTCATCAATATTTAGTTTATTAAGAGTCATTCTGGCACTTACCCTGTGTCCCGCCTCTTTGGCTATTTTTATTCCATTAACTGCCTTCTCAAAATTGCCTTTGCCCCTGATTACATCATGGGTTTTCTCCAACCCATCTAAGCTTACTTGAACTGAACCCAAACCCGCTTTTTTAAGCGCATGAGCAATCGAGTCATCCAACAATGTAGCATTTGTCAAAAGATAAGTGAAAATCCCCTGTGTCTTAGCGGTTTTCACAAAAGGCACAAGGTCATCCTTTCTAAGCAATGGTTCCCCACCATCAAAACTCAGCCAATCAAGCTTGAAATCCTTCAAACTTTTTATAAAAGCGATTCCCTCATCTCTTGACAACTCTTTATCATTCTCAGAACTAGTAGCCCGACAATGAATGCATTTAAGGTTACACCTACCCGTGACATCCCAATGCAAATACGTTAATTCTGATGCAAAGTCATCTTCACCCACAATAACACGACTCCTCTAAAATAACCTTTTCAAAATAGTATTTTAAAGATACCGCAAAAGACGACGAAATATTAAATAAGAAATCCTCAACGCCGCCACCAAACCACTTTTCCAGCATTTCACACTATTAGCCCAAAAGCTTTTGAAATTCCTGTCTTTTTCAAAAAATCTTGACCGAGTTTGTCGATTAATTAAGTTTTAAGTAGTGGGAGTTAGCTGCTACATTGGTGATGTAGAATGTCACTAAACTCCCAATACCAGTATATCTATCATAAAACCAGAATAAATGACTTTGCACATGTGTGGCGGTGTAGAAATGCCTAGCAGTATACAAACAGCCACATTTTTATGGTTCTGCCAACAAGCTCCAAATTGTATGCTATTGCTTTGATTGTTGCTTGTTTTTGTTGGTTGTCTGGTCTGCGAGAGCAGACGTATGAGCTAAGTGTGCGTTTGATGGCTGAGTTAACTGATTCTATGAGTGCTCTGTAGTTGTATTTGCTCTTATCAAACAGTTTGGCTGCTTTCTTGCGATATTTGCTTTTGAGGAATGCTTTCGCGCCATATTTTTGCCTGTGTTGTTTCCACTCTCTTACGGGAATGTGAACCTTTATGCCTTTGTCCCAGCAGTAGCGTCTGTTGGTTTTGCTGTCATAACCTTTGTCTGCGAGTACGCAGGACAAAATACTTTTCAGTTCTTTCACTAGGGGAATGAAGTCTAGTGTTTCGCTTGAGTGGTCTGAGTGGGTTCTCACGTTTAGAATCAGTTTGGTCTTGTTATCGGTCAAAAACACTGTTTTAGTGAAGTTCTTGGCAGTTTTACCCTCAATCCTCTTGCAATAGTATTGCGATGGATTCGTGTTGGAGAAACCAGTTCCATCAATGCTTGCAGTTACCTTTTTCAGGTTCAACAGTTTTCTGCAATCCCTAACCAGTTTCTCAAACAGTTTTTTTTTTGGCGTGCGTTGCACAAACTTTTGCAACGTTGTATAGTGCGGGATGCGCTTGATGCACAGCATGCGCTGTATGCTGTTTTCCTCGCAAATCTCTATGAAGCGCC
>CAZMUN010000044.1:0-8329 GCA_964569815.1 uncultured archaeon | reverse complement strand
AAGGAAGTCTGGCTTTTTTGGGAAAAGTGGCCTAACAAACGTTGCCTGGTTCCCATTCTTTTGGCAGCTTGCCTGTTGTCAAAAGGCTTCCTAAGTCGTCAACGGCCCAGAGCTTTATGCATCCAAGCAGGGGCATGCTGAAGACAACTTTTCCTTGAAGCCTTTGGGTTGGAATAGGGTACAATTCTATGCAGCTTTTTTCAGGCCTGCCGTTTATTACGCGGCCGCAGTCCTGGTCTATGGTTGAGTTGTTTGCTGAATCGCCTTTTGTCAGAAAATAGGTTCCGTTCCCTGCTTTTAGTTTTGCGACAACCCTATGGATTATTGGCTCTTTTCTGAAATCCGACCAGTATACCACAACGTCGCCTTCTTTTGTTACCTGTATTTTGGAGCCTGTGTTCAGCTCGATTGAGGTAATGGTTTGCGAGTCACTGTAAACAGGGTTTGCAAAGGACGAGAACTCGGTTTCTTCAAGGCTTTGCAAGTCAAGGCTGGCTTCCTGCGCCTTGATTGCATCCGCATCTGAACCTAAAAGAACGACTATGTCTCCACGGTGCAAAACAGGCTCCATTGAGCTGCTTACAACAATCATCATTGGCGTTGCAGTTCCCAAAACAAGCCCAAGGCCGGTGTAAATCAGCCATGCAAAAACAAACGAGCATGCAAGGTAAACTATCCAGTTTATGGTTTCAGAGTTTTTTGGGTTGGCTTTTGGCATCAGGTAAAGGTCCACGTAGGTGAATGGGTCAAGCCACTTCAGTTTGTTTCGGATTTTTTCCAGCATTTTTTTCGCCTAGGGCCTTGTGCTTTCTCCCAGGGAGACGCCTGATGCAATCAGGTGAGCCATTCTCAGGGGTTCGGGCAGGTTGCCGTTCTTAGTTGTTTTAGCCAGCACGGCTTTAATTGCTTTTCGGTCTCCGCCTGCGTGCTGGAAAAAAATTTCTCCGGCTTCAAAAACAGGGCCTGCTTTTTCAATCAGCTCGAGCCTTTTTTCTTTGTCTTTGAAGCCAGCAAGGGCTTTTTTTATTTCTTCCAGCCTGGGTTTTTTTCTCAGAACCGCAATTGCGGGAACAGAAAGCTCTTCGTTGAGTTTTGGCAGGTCAACAAGGTTGAATCCTGCAAAGTTCAAGCCATCTAAAAGAAGGAAGTTAACCTGTGGCCTGAATTTCGAGTTTTTCACAAGCTGGATTATTTTTTTGGTTGAGTCAAGGCCATCCACGTTTACGCTGGTTGAAACAACTCCTTCAAATCGCAAGTCTAGCCTGCTTACAACGCCGACAAGCAGGGCATTCCCTTTTTCTCCAGGCTTGAAGAATCCGTCGTCTAAAGCAAGAACGCGCAAAAGCCCTTTCAATTCCATGCACCTACTTTGCGGCCTTAAAGGCTTTTTCAAAGTCAGACAAGTCTTTGTCAAGGCTTTTTAGGGTTGACTGCATAACGCTTTTGGCGCTTTTGCCCTTTGTTTTTACCACAAACTCGGCTTCGTTTCCCAGGGGATGCGGCAAAATGTAGGCTGCAAACTCCACTTTTGGGTCTTTGAGCAGCGCGTCCCTTAAAAGGTTTGGGAAAGTGTGCCTTTCTCCTTTTAGGGCAAAGCGCAACTCGTTTGAACTGCTTTTTTTCAATTCCAATTCCATTTTAAAATCACCTAAGAAGGTATTCGCTTGAAAGCTTTCTTTGCTCGCCGCTTCCGCATTTTAGGCAGCGCAAGCTTGAATCAAACTTGTGCAAAGGCTGCCTGCATTTTGAGCAGAATGCCTTTACCACGCCTAAATCTGGCTGCTGGCTTTCAACGTCAATAGCGTCTTTGAAAAGCTTTGAGACCTTTACTTTTACGATATCGCCTACTTTGAAAAAGTCTGAAAGCTTTTCAACATAGTCTCTGCTTACGTTCCTGATTGGAAGCATGGCCCTGCCAAATCCGATGATTCTTTGGCCTTCGCTGTCAGCCAGCTCGCCAATCGTTATTATGACGCTGTTTTCTTTCACTAGCTCCACCCTGCCATAGACTAGGTCTCCTTTTTTTAGGGCCCTCATTGGCTTTGAAGCCTGCACGTTTATTTCTTTGGTTTTTTGGTCTGATTCGACTTCACCAGAAACCGTGCTGTATATTTCGCCGTTTGACTCAACGGCGTTTTTGCCTGCAATGAATTCCTCTTCCGTGCTGAGGAAATCTCCCGGTAAAACCTTTTTCTTGTCCATAAAAAAACCAAAAATCAGCGCAAAAAGCGTAATTTTATTAGTAACCTGTGATATATTTTCTTAACAACAAATTATTTAAACCATGGTGTTTGAATGGTACTTGAATCTCTGCTGAGCAGGAAAGAAGCACTTCACCACCCTTTTTTCATGCTTGTGATTTCGGCAATAATTTGCTCTGTTTCTCTGTGGGCGGCATATCTTACGTTCCCAAAAAGCTCTTCAATTCTTGCAATTGCGTTTATCACGATAGCGCTAATGCCGTTGTTCAGGTCGATATTTGAAAGCGAGGAAGAAAAAGAGGCCGAAAGGCCTGGCTATGCCGCCTTGTTTATTGCAAGGCACTTCAATGTCATAAAGATCTACGCTTTTCTTTTCATTGGCCTTATCCTGACCTATGCCTTTTGGTACAGTGTTGTAGATGTCGGCGTAAGGAATGTGATGTTTGCAGAACAGCAGAACACGTTGTCAGGAATTGAAAACCTGCGTGAAACTCTCACAGGGGCGTTTTCAATAAAAACCCAGGTTTGCGGCACAAGCCCTGGCTGCTGGTTTAACGTGATTTTCGTGAACAACAGCATTTTTGTTCTTGCACCGGCATTGTTTTTTTCATTCGTTTATGGGGCTGGCGCCGTTTTTCTCATTGGGTGGAATGCCTCTGTTCTTGGCGTATTGATTGGAAAGGACATTGTAAGGTATGCTGCAACCCATGGAGGCGTTACAGCATTGGCTGTTGCAACAGAGCGCTTTCTCAGCCTTGTCCCCCACGGCGTTTTTGAGTCACTGGGTTATTTCACAGGCGCCTTGGCAGGCGGAATTGTGGGCGCGGCCTTAAGCAAAAAAAAGCACCTTAGCGGGGAAATGAGCACAATAGCAAAGGACGTTTTTGTGATGGTTTTGTATGCCATTGGCTTGCTGGTCCTTGCAGCGCTCATAGAGGCTTATGCCATTGCTTCGGCACTGTAAATGTTTTAATTAAAAAAGAGGCATTAGATATCATGAATGCAAAGGCACAGGCTGGATTGGAATATTTGATGACCTATGGTTGGGCATTGATTCTTATTGCAACCGTTATCGGGGTAATGGTGTTTGTAACAGGCACTCCTGCAAACGAAACCCTGTGCAATGTGGATGACCCAACAAGCTTTCAGATAAGGGAGGTTGGCGAATTTCGGGTAAAGGGCTATACTCTGAATGGCTCTCGCGGGGACAACGTTAACTGGGCTTCTGATTTAAAGCTGCAGAATGCCAGCGGCGAAAAAATGACAATAGAGGGCCTTGTTTACAGCATTGGAAGCGGCTACGGCACTTACACCCAGGACTCGCAGGAGACTAAAGCTTACTGGGAGTCTCCTGCAGGCTGTGAATACAACCTTTGGTTTATGGTTCAGGAGCTGAATTCACGAAACCTTGGCCTTGACCCTATCTCAGCTTCAGACCCGGAAGAAGTGGGCGCGGGGGGAGAAATTTGGTTCAAGGGCCTTGAACTGTTCTACGAATGGGACCCTGATGCAGGGCAAAGCTCAGGCTGTGCCTTTGATTATGGGCATATGAAAAGCAATATGGGCGAAGTTGTTGTAATAGAGGTAGACTACAGGGGCCAAACAGGGGTTGAGAGGCAGGCAAACATTTCTTGCAAAAGCCTTCCAACTGCAGGAAGCTGGCCTGCCTGAAGGGTTACTTTTTCTTGCGGGCATTTCTTTTTAATTTCTTTTTTTCTTCCCTGCTTAAAACAGATGTCACGGCAGGAGCATACTTTTTGAAAAGCCCTTCCAGCTCTGATTCGGATTTTGCGCCCCTGCCAATAGACTGGGCCAGGCTTGTCAGCTCTGCCGGAAAGAAGAATTTTGTGGACCTGCCTTCACCCAATTTTTCCAAGGCCCTGACATAAAGGTATGATAGGGCCTTGTCGCTGAGCATTTCAGCAGCCCTTTTAACGGTTTCAATTTCGTATTCGTGGGCTTTGGCTCTTTCAATGCGGGCAAGCCTTTCGTGTCCAGCTGCCTTTTCCAAGTGCATTGCATCAAGAACGGTTTTTGGGACATCAACGTCTTTTAAGTCAACGCTTACAATTTCCACGCCCCATGAAGCGGAAATTTTTTCCACTGCTTTCTGAAGCTCTGTTTCAATGTATTCTGTTTGAGTCAAAACCTGTTCAAGGACCATGCTTCCAATTATGTCCCTGATTGAAGAGATTACGTAAAGGCTTATTGCGTTCTTGTAGTTTTCGACTTCAATAACGCTTTTTATTACCGAATCCTTGTCTTTTTTAACGCGGAGGTAGATGATTGAATCTATTTTGAGCTCGATGTTGCCCTTTGTTATCACATCCTGTTTTGGAACATCGACTGTTTGTGTCCTCAAATCAACTATTGTGGGCTTTTCAATGAAGGGAACCACAAGGCACCAGCCAGGGCCCCCTACTCTGGCCACACGCCCAAACCTCATTATTACCGCACGCTGGTACTCTTCAAGGAGTAAAATTATGTCGCCTTTCCAGACAACGAAAACAAACAGGAGAGCGGCAAAAATCCACAAAGCGTTTGCAGTCAAAGTGCCAAAATTCGAGATGGCTACAATTGACAGGCTTAGGACTGCAAAAACCAAGAAAATGAACACAAGATACTTTAGGTTTTGCCCATTCATTTTACCACGCGGTTTAAATATATTTTAGTGAATCATTTATATATAACCTTAACTATTAATTGGCTGGCTGAAAATGGATAAATTATTGGTTTTGTGTGTTGACCGCGACAACGACTTAGGGAAAAAAACAGGCATAAAAGGCCCTGTTTTGGGTAGAGAAAAAAATCTGGATGCTGCGGCCAAGCTTGCATTGGCTGACCCCGCGGAATCAGATGCAAACACAATTTTTGCCACGGTAAAGAAATTCGATGAGCTAAAAAAAAGCCTAAAGCAGGTTGAAGTGGCAACGCTTACAGGGCACGGAAAAGGCGGCTTCCAGTCAGACAAAATTTTGAACCAACAGCTTGACACGGTTTTGAAAAAATTCAAGCCGTCTGGATTTGTTCTGGTAACGGACGGGGCAGAAGACGACCAAATCATTCCAATACTGCAAAGCCGTGCAAAAATATTTTCAAAGGAGACTGTTGTAATAAAGCAGGCACAGCAGATAGAGTCAGCGTTTTTCACCTTGAAGGAAGCAATAAAGGACCCATATGTTTCAAGAATAGTTTTCGGCATTCCGGCAATATTGCTTCTGCTTTTCGTGGCACTTGGAACGGTTTCTTTCCAGATAATAGCATTTGTTTTAGGGGTTTATCTTTTAATGAAAGGCTTTGGAATAGAGGAGCCTTTGCTTGATTTTTCCAGAAGCATAACTGGAAGCATTTCAGTCCAAAGAAGCAGCTTTCCTTTCTACATTGGAAGCATTTTCATCGGCGCTTTTGGGGTTATCACAGCCTACAACAAGTTTTTGACAATGCAGATAACAGAGCCATTGCTGGATGCGGTCAGGATAGCGCAGGCAACATACCTTTTCATGGTTTTGGCTGCGTTCTCAATAGCTATAGGCAGAAGCCTTGACGTAGTCCACTTCAAGAAAGCCTACCTTTTGAGGAGGTACCTGCTTACAGGCGTAAGCATTTTTCTCCTTTGGTGGATTGTTGAAACAGCAACCCGCGTGTTTTTGAGGGAAGTGGACCTAAACCTTTTCCTTGTAAGCATTCTGGGAAGCTTTTTGGTTCTGTTGGTAACGTTCAGGTCGAGCGAAGTCTTGGACATAAGGGAAAAGGTAACAAAGCTTTTGGTCGGCCTGCCTATATACAGTTCTGAGGGAACATGGCTTGGCCGAGTTGAAGCAGTGGATAGGAAGAAAAAAAGCATTACCTTTTTCAATTCGGAAACCGACAAGAAAACCGAGGTAAACAAAAAAAACTTTTCTTTCCGAAAAGGAAGGCTTGTTTTAAGCGGCTAGCTTACCGCTTTTGGAAAAGAGTCTTTTGGGGACGCAGGCAAAAAGCTGAGGATTTTTTTCAAAGAGGAAAGAAGCTTTTTGGTTCTATTGCCTTGGACAAAAGCGTTTCTTAAGACTTCTTCCAAAGAAGAAACAGGAACCACGTTTATTTTCTTGAGCTGGCTTTCAGGCAAAACTATGTCAGGGACATTGGCTTTTGGGATCACGACTTCCCTGAAGCCTGCCTTTATTGCGGCCTGAATTTTTGCCGTGATTCCACCGACAGGCAAAACTTCTCCTCGGACAGACAAAGACCCGGTCATGGCCAACGCCTGCTTTATTGGAATCTGCTCGGCTGCGCTTATGACAGCAGTGGCAACGCTTACAGAAGCGGAATCGCCTTCAACGCCCTCATAGGTCTGCAGGAACTGTATGTGGAGGTCGTGCTTGCTTACGTCTTTTCCTGAAACCTTTTTTATCAAGGCGCTCACGTTTTGGACTGCTTCCTTTGCTATGTCGCCAAGCTTTCCTGTTGCAATTATTCTTCCCTCGGAACGGGAGGCAGCCGGCGCCATTTCTGCCTCGATTGGCAGAACCATTCCTGCTGAGCCGTCGCTGCTTACAGCCAGGCCGTTCACCCGGCCTACGGCGGTTCCCTCTGTCAAGTAAACCTCGTATTCCTTTTTTATTTCCAAAAATTTGTCAACCATCTGCTGCTCCAAAGTCCTGGCCGAAAACTTTGCTTCTGTGACGTCTTCAGGCTGGACCAAAACATGGTTTTTTTCCTTTGCAATGTCTCCGGCTGCCCGCACAAGGCCGCCTAGGTCTCGAAGCTTTAAGGTAAGCTTGTTTTTTCTTTCAGCACGGCGCCTTGCCTCAAAAATTATTTCCTCAACGCCAGCATTGCTGAAGTGAGGTATTTTTCCGTCTTTCACCACTTCCTGCGCCACGAACTGAACAAGCTTTTTCCTGTTTTCAGGGGTGTCAAGCATCTCCTGGTTCATGTAAACCTCGTAGCCGTAACCGCGAATCCTTGAACGCAAGGCAGGGTGAACTTTTTTCAAATCGCCGTAGTTTCCTGAGGCAACCAAAACGAAGTTGCATGGAACAGGCTCTGTGCGGGTCATGGCCCCGCTTGAAAGCTCGCTTTGGCCAGTGATGCTGTATTTTTTGTCCTGCATTGCACTCAAAAGCTCCTGCTGGCTTTTTTGGGACAAGGTCGCGATTTCATCCAAGAAAAGCACTCCGCCGCTGCTTCTGTGAATCATTCCGGGTTCAACTCTAAGGTGTGGCGGCGTTCCAAGGCCTCCGCTCTGCAATGGGTCATGCCTTACATCCCCCAAAAGCGCTCCAGCGCGGGCGCCGGTTGCTTCAATAAAGGGAGCGGTCTTTTTTCCAGCGTTGTCAACCAAAAGCTTTGGAGTTTGCTTTATGCCACGAGTTCTCATCTGCAGCCCTAAGCCAAAGCCAATCATCATAAGGCCGTCAAGCAAAAGCAGTGCCGCAAAAACCACGTCAGGAACCCAGCCAAGCTGCCATATTATGAGTGACAGAATAAAGGCGCCCATTGGAAGCAGAAAGCTTATCAAACGGAGATTGTCCTCCTGTTTTCTGGCCTCAAGGCGCTGCTGGTGCAAAATCTTTTTGCCCTGGCCGGCCTTTACTGTGACAACCTTTGGGTTGTTTGGGTCAGCGTTGTTTGGAAAAACGAGAAGGTCATGGAGCTTTGAAACAGGCATTATTTCAGCCATTGCCTGGGCCAGCATGCTTTTGCCTGTTCCAGGCAACCCGATTAAAAGAACGTTTCGCTTCTGGGCGGAGGCCTTTCTTATCAGTTCAACTGACTTTTCCTGGCCTATTACCTGGTCAAGTATTCTTTTTGGAACAGGAATTGAAGCAGTGGACTTTGGTTCAAAGCTTTTTTTGGGAGAGCGAGCCATAATATATCGATATATGCATTGCAAGAATTAAAAAGCTTTGGAAAAGCAAAGGCCCTGAAAAAAGGCTATTTTAAATATTTCCAAGCCCTATTCCTTGATGGCAATGCGTCTCGTTGTGCTGGGAACAAGCTGTTCTAATCCGACAGTGGAAAGGAATTTGACAGCCTTGGCTTTGCAATTTGAGGGAAACTGGTTTTTGTTCGACTGCCCTGAGGGAACCCAAAGGCAGATGATGAAATCAGGCGTTTCTTACATGAAAGTGCACTCCATTTTT
>CAZMUN010000043.1:0-9059 GCA_964569815.1 uncultured archaeon | reverse complement strand
CTTGCAAGCTTTAAAAAGTTGTGCTCAAAGCCTGCGCGGTGGGCGCTGTCTATAAGGTAGTAGGGGTCTTGGGCAATGCAGTGGCCTCCAACCCCTGGCCCTGGGTAGAATGGCATGAAGCCAAAAGGCTTTGTTGACGCTCCCTTTATGACTTCTTTTATGTCTATGCCCATTTTGTCAAAGCTCATTGCAAGCTCGTTGACAAAAGCAATGTTTATGTCGCGGAAAGTGTTTTCAACAACCTTTACTGCTTCGGCTGCTTTGACGCTGCTTAAAACCGTTATTTTTGAGTCAACAATTGTTTCGTAAAATGCTTTTGCCTTTTCGGTTCCCTTTGGAGAAAGGCTTGCCAGAACCCGGGGAATTTTTTCTATAGTGAAGGCATGGTTGCCTGGGTCGATTCTTTCAGGGCAGTGCCCTAGAAAAAAATCAGCGCCTGCTTTTAGGCCTGACTTTTCAAGAATTGGCTGCACTATTTCCTCTATTGTGCCAGGGTATATTGTGGACTCGATTACTACAAGCCGTCCTTTTTTTAAGAACACTGCGACGGATTCTGAAGCAGCTTTCAAAGGCCTTAAATCCGGAAGGTTTCCTTTTGCCGGCGTTGGAACGCAGACAATGATTATGTCCGAATTCTTAAGAATTTCCGGCTTGTCTGATGCAAGGATTTTTCCTCTCAGTTCAGAAAGCTTTTTTTCAAGAACCTGGTCCTTTAGGTGTGAAACGCCTTTGTTGGTTGATTCAACGACGCTTTTGTCAAGGTCAAAGCCTTTGGTTTTGAAGCCTTTCTCTGCGCAAAGGCATGCCAGCGGCAGGCCAACGTAGCCCAAGCCAATTATTGAAACTGTCTGCATTTGAAGAAAAACTGGTGGCAAAGGAATTTAAATAAAAGCCGAAAACTTTGTTACAATCGTAGAATAAAACCAATTATTAAAGAAAACCAGGCTTTTTTTTCCTTAAATGGAGCTTCTCAACCAGGGTTTGAAGAAAATCAAGGCCTTTTATGGCCAGGACAGGAAAGGCTTTTTTCTGCTGGCGGCAGTCCTTGTTTTGGGGCTGGCTTTAAGGCTTTCTTTCATAAATGCCACAGACATAACCATGGACGAAGCCTTTTTTGTGGCCTTTTCATACAAAATCGCTTACCTTTTGTGGTCTGCTCCAGTTGTCGCCCTGGGCCTGGCTTTAGCAGGAATTGCCGTTTTTTACCTTGTTGCTGTAAGAAGAAGCCTTGCTGCCACTGCCTTAATCCTGGCTTCGATTCTGGCGGCAAAATACGGTTTTGGGATTCCGTATTTGACCCATGCCGTTGGCCCAGGCTTTTTGCTTGCAGTTTCATCAGTTATTTATTTAACAGGGCTTTTGCCAAACATTGCAGGCGAGCTTGTTTCAGTAATTTCAATGGTTGGTTTGGCTTTTGTAGGCCTTTATTTTGGAAGAAGGGTTTCAAAAGCAGCTGGCTTGATTGCCTTTGCTTTTGTAATGCTTTCCCCATACAACGTATTTATTTCAACCACGTCGTTTTTGGGGCCGTTTGGATGGTTTCTTTGTTTTTTGAGCCTTGCACTTTTCTTTGAGGGCCAAAAAAACCCAAAGCTTTTGCCTTTGGCTGGGTTGGTTGCAGCAGCAGGATATGCAACAAGGTTTCCAACAATGGTTACGCTGCCTGTTTTCCTTTTCTTTGGCTTTTCTAACAGGGAAACGCTGTTGAAGGGAGAAAACTGGAGGAATGCGGCAATATTCTTTGCCCTGCTTTTTTCAACTGCTGCGTTTTTTACGCCGCTGGTATGGGACCAGGTTTCAGGCTCGGCTTCATGGCAAGGGTATGAAAGGTGGGACCTTATTGAAATCCAGATGAGTTCTTTTGTTCAAGGGGGAACGCCTGATGTTGCCTCAAGCCATGACCCCTTATTTATTCCGCACGCGCTTTCATTGTTTTACACGCCGTGGTATCTTGTGCTGCTTGCTTTTTCTGTTCCTTTCTCTGTTTGGGTTGCCTGGAAGGAAAAGGATTCTGGGCTGGGAAGCCTGCTTTTTGTTGGGTTAGTGATTTTTTTGCTTTCAATGTCTATGGTTATTGGCCAGCAGCGTGCAAACAGGCTTTTGGCATTCGATTTCGCGTTTTTGCTGTCTGCTGCTGTTGCTTTGGGTTATGGGAAAAGGCTTTTGAATGCAAAAAAGATTTTGGCTTTGGGTTTTGCTGCATTGTTTTTGTTTGCAAGCTTCAGTGTTGTAGTCCAGCATGATTTCAAGGGCATTTCTGCTTTTGTTGGGGAGATGCCTGAAGGAAGCGTTGTTTTCATAAGGCCTGGTGCAATTGTGGCATCTTACTATTTGAGCCACTACAGGTATGACGTGGGCATAAGCAAGCCGTTGTTTGACCGCTTTTTCCAAACCGACCTTTCTTTGCGGGAAAGGTTTGAGGAATTGAAGGGCAGGGTCATTGGGAATATTGAAAAGGCAGGTGACGCAGACTATGTCCTGTTCGGGACAGCGCTGCCTGAGGGGGAAAAGCAGGAAATCCTTGAAGGAATCGAGGGCTTTAAAAAATGCAGGCCGGTTGAGAACGGCGGCATTAGGATGTACGAAGTTTATGCAAAACGGGTTTGCTTTAACTGAGAAGTGCTTTAAATGTTTCTAGGCTTTTTGCATAGGGTGGAATGTTGAAGCTGACAGTTATTGTACCGGCATACCGTGCTGCAAAACAGCTTGAGAAAAACGTTCCAAAAATATGCAAGGCTGTTGAAACACTTACAAAGGATTTCGAAGTGCTGGTTGTCACTGGCCAGAACCCTGACCAAACTTTGGAGGTTGCAAAAAAGGTTGAAGCAGGAAACCCTAGGGTAAAGGTCTTGCACAAGGACGTGAGAATGGGCCGTGGCCTTGCCCTGTCCCTTGGCTTTAGGGAAGCAGATGGGGAAATCGCTGTTTACCTGGATGCGGACCTTGAAATTAACCAAAAGTATTTGCTGGAGATAGCAAAAAGGCTTCAAGCTGAATGCGATGTTGCAGTGGCAAGCAAGCACTACCGCAATTCAAAGTTCAGGAGCCCTTTAATCAGAAAGCTTTTTGGAAAAACATATACATTGCTTGCAAACACAATCCTTGGGGGGCGTTTGCGTGACTACCAGGGCGGAATGAAGGGCTTTAGGAAGCCGGTTATAATGAAGGTTTTGCCTTACCTTGAAGACAGGTGGTGGTTTTGGGACACGGAAGCCTTGATGGTAGCCCAATGGCTTGGGTTTAAGGTATGCGAGGTCCCAATTGAAGGAAGCTATGGATTTGGGGAAAGCACTGTAAATGTTTGGAAGGATTCAGTTAAGCAGTTCAAGGGAATATTGAAGCTGAAGAAGAGAAGAATGACTGAACTGCGAAAGCTAAAGCCTTTGGAGAAATAGCTGGAAAGGTTTATGCATCAACTGACTTAAAGTATTCAATAGTTTTTTTGAGGCCTTCTTCCAAGGAAACTTTTGGCTTCCAGGAGAGCTCTTTTTTTGCCCTGGATATGTCCGGCTGCCTTTTGGTTGGATCGTCTTTTGGCAAGGGCTTGAATTCAATCCTGCTTTTGCTTCCGGTAAGCTCGACAACTTTTTCCGCAAGCTCTAAAATAGTCATTTCGTTTGGGTTTCCAAGGTTTACCGGTTCAGTGCAAGAGGAGCCCATTAGCTTTGCTAGGCCTGAAACCAGGTCTGAAACAAAGCAAAAGCTTCTGGTTTGACTGCCTTTTCCATAAACCGTTAAGGGTTTGCCGGCAAGAGCCTGCATTATGAAGTTTGGCACAACCCGGCCGTCGTCTGCACGCATTTTTGGCCCATAGGTGTTGAAGATGCGTGCAACTCTTGTATCAGAGCCTTTCTTTTTCTTGTAAGCTGTCATAAGGGCTTCGGCAAACCTTTTTCCTTCATCGTAGCAGCTTCTTTCCCCGATTGGGTTCACGTTCCCCCAATAGCTTTCCTTTTGAGGGTGCTCTAAAGGGTTTCCGTAAACTTCGCTTGTTGAGGCATGAAGCAGTGTTGCCTTTTTTTCCAAAGCGAATTCAAGGAGGTTTTTTACGCCAACAGAGGCAGTCAAAAGGATTTCTATCGGAATTTTTGGGAAGTCTATGGGAGAAGCAGGGCTTGCCATGTCGTATACTTGGTCAACAGGGCCCTTGAATTGAAGCGGCTCTGTGATGTCGTGCGCGATAAGGGAAAAATTTTTTTCGTAGAACACTTCCTCCAAGTTGGTCTTGTTTCCTGTAACGAAGCTGTCAACGCATACCACTTTGTGGCCTTGTCCAAGCAGTGTTTTGCACAAATTGGAGCCAATGAAGCCTGCTCCGCCTGCTACAACAACTGTTTTCATTGTAAATCTTAGGGCACAAACTCTTTTCTTGCTTTCTCTAAAGCGGGTAAAACCCCGATGTCAAACCATTTTTCGTTGTATACGAAACCGTAAAGCTGGCCTTTTTCAGTCAGTTCTGCCATCAAATAGCCTATTTTGTCCGGCTTGCCGCCCTTGTCCAAGAAGCCCTTTATTTTGGAAACGCGGTCTTTTGGAAAGAGGTATATTCCAAGGGAAACGTTTGTGCTTTTCGGGTTTTCAGGCTTTTCCTCAAAGTCAGTAACCTTGTTGGTTTTTGGGTCGACGGCCATTACTCCAAGCTCTTTTGCTGCATCAAGGTCATTGATGTCATACAATGCGTTAACTATCACTTTGTGCTCTTTGAAGAACTCGTAAATCGGCCCCAATTCAAAATTGAACAAGTTGTCTCCGGAAATCAAAAGAAGGTCTTCGTCTAGTTGCATTTCCTCTATTGCAAGCTGTATGTCGCCAATCTGGCCAAGCCTGTCTTGGTTGCTTTTCGTTCCATCATTCAAAACCTTTAAGGGAACGCTTGTTTCAAAGCCAGAAGCCCAGTCTTTGAAGTTTTTGTAGTACTTGTTGTTGCTTACAACCGTTATATGGGAAATGTTTGGAAGCTTTTCAATTCTTGCAATGATGTGTTCCAAAATTGGCTTGCCCTTAACTTCCAATAGGGCTTTTGGCTGGCTTTTGGTTAAAGGGTATAGCCTTGTTGCATATCCTGCTGCCGGAATTATTACCTGCATTCAAATCCGTCCAATGCTTACATAGTTGAAGCCAGCTTTTCTCATTTTCTCGGAATCAAACATGTTCCTGCCGTCAAAGGCAAAAGGCTGTTTCATGAGCTTTTTTGTCTTTTGCAAATCGATTTTTTTGAATTCTTCCCATTCGGTCAAGAAAAGCACTGCGTCCGCATCCTTGACTGTTTCGTAGATGCCTTTGCAGTACTCAATCTTGTTTTTGAATATTTCTTTTGCTTTTCCCATTGCTTCAGGGTCAAAGGCCTTGACTTTTGCGTTTTCTTTGAGCAGGCCGTTTATTATGCCAATGCTTGGAGCAATGCGCATGTCGTCTGTGTTTGGCTTGAAGGCCAGGCCCAAAACTGCGATGGTTTTGTTGTTAAGGTTCCATAAGGCTTCCTCAACTTTTTCCAAAAACTGCTGCCTTTGCGAAAAGTTGATTGCCTGCACTTCCTTCAAAAGCTTGAAATCGTAGCCGTTTTTTTCAGCAATCTTGATAAAGGCTTCAACGTCTTTTGGGAAACAGGAGCCGCCATAGCCAATGCCTGCGTTCAAAAAAGAGCGGCCAATCCTTTTGTCCAAGCCCATGCCCTCTGCAACCATTTCAATGTCTGCTCCTGTTTTTTCGCAGATGTTTGCAACCGCGTTAATGAAACTGATTTTTGTCGCAAGAAAGCTGTTTGAAGCATGCTTTATGAGTTCCGCACTCTCAATGTCTGTGAAAACCATTTTTGCATTAAGAGGCTTGTAGAGCTCTTCCATTGCCTTTTTGGCTTTTTCTGATTCGGTTCCGACCACAATTCGGTCAGGGTGCAAAAAGTCCTCAACGGCCGAGCCTTCCCTTAAAAACTCTGGGTTGCTTACCACTTCATGCTTTATGCACAAGCCTTGCTCTGAGCCGTGCTCGCAGTTCAAAACCTGCTTTACGCGCTTTCCTGTCTGCACTGGAACAGTGCTTTTTTCTACAACGATTTTTGGCTTTTTTGCTGCAGCAACAATGCCGCGTGAAACGTTTTCAATATAGGTAAGGTTTGCGTCACCGTTTGGCTTTGGCGGCGTTCCAACTGCAATGAAAATGATTTCACTTTTTTGGACAGCGCTGTCAAAATCAGTGGTAAAGGAAAGCCTTTTCGCTTTCACGTTCTTGCCGATTATTTCCTTAAGGCCTGGCTCAAAAATCGGAACCTTTCCTTCATTCAGGGCCTTTATTTTTTTCTCGTTTATGTCCACACAGGTTACGCTGTGGCCTATTTCCGCCAAACAGGTGCCAGTTGTAAGGCCCACGTATCCTGTTCCAATTACTGCAACTTTCATCCTTTTCCGCTCCTTTTACAAACAACAAACGCTAATCTGTTAAAAAAGCTAATTTTTTGAGGCATGTACTATTTAAACGATTCCTCAAATTCTTCTAAAAGCTTTTTTTCTCCAAGTATTTCTTTTTCCACTATATTTGGACCGTGTTCAAATATTACCGGAATTTCCCTGAACTGCTTCACTTGTTCCAAGGCCTTGATTTGCCCAAGGCTTGTAATAGGCTTGTGCTCGTCACTCATTTGGGCCTGGCTTTTTGGTCTTGAAAAGTGCATGTGAATTTGCCCAATTTTTGGCCAGAATGCTTCAATGTATTGCTCGGTTTTTTCAACCCACATTGCATGCCCTATGTCAAACAAAAATTTTAGGCCAGGAAAGGCTTGGAAAATTTTTTCAAACTTTTCCTTTGAGTCAATGAAGGCATGGCCCCTTTCAGTAATGTTTTCAATTGCAAAATCGCAGCCCACTTCTTCAGCTTTTTTCAGGCACTCCTGCAGAACCGAAAACATTCCCTCCCAGGCCTCTTCTTGCGGAATCGTTTCGCCTTTTTCTGGCTCAACCAGCCCTGACTTGTCTTTTCCAAAAGAAACATGCCTGTTGAAGCCAGGGTGAATAGAAACAACCTTTGCCTCCATTAATTCAGCTGCCTTGAAAAAGCCTTCAACAACACTTTGGTTCAACTCTGTTAAGCCCAGGGAAGCGTTAAACCAGTGCCTTTCCTCCAAAGGAGGGAAAAGCCCGTGCAGGGTATAGCTTTTGTTGGGGAAATCTCGCTTTATTTTTCGCAGAGTTTCCTCAATTTTAGGCTCCCAGCTGTGGCCTGCTCCAAGTTCAACTGTTTCAAAGCCCAGCTCAAAAACCCTGGAAACGGATTTGTAGAGGCCCTTGCCCTGGAAACCGTAATAGCTGCTGCTCAAGCCAAGCATTGTACCAATTAAGTTTAAAATAATGAAGAATAAAAATCAATTGGTGCAAACCTTGGATTCTGGCATAAGAAAAGCATTCATTCTGGCAGGCGGTTTGGGCACGAGGCTGAGGCCTGTTACACTGGAATTAAGCAAGCTTGTTTTGCCAGTGCAGGGCATCCCTTGCTTGCAGTGGAACATTGAGCTGGTGAAAAGGTTTGGAGTAAAGGAAATTACGCTGGCTGTCGGCTACAAGCACGAGCAAATAGAGGAAAATTTTGGTTCAGGGGAAAAGCTTGGCGTTAAGTTAAGCTACCAGGTTGAAAAGGATTATATGGGAACAGCAGGCGCGTTAAAGATCGCGGAACCTGTTTTTAAGGAGGAAAAAAAGTTCATTGGAATGAACGGCGACGAGCTCAAAGACCTGGACCTTGCAAAAATGAGCCGGGTTTTTGACAAAAGCGACGCGATTGCCTGCCTGGCGCTTGCAACAGTTGCTTATACCAAAGCCGGCGGCTTGGTTAAGTTGGAGGGCAACAGGATAACGGAGTTCAGCGAAAAGCCCCCTGACGAAAACGAGGGCTTTAAGCTGATTCACGCAGGCGCTTATGTTTTGAGCCCAAAGATATTTGAGTATATGCCGGCAGGGAAGAAGGCGAGCATTGAAAAAGAGGTTTTTCCTGTGCTGGCAGAAGAGGGAAAGCTTTTTGGCGTTGACATGGGCGAAAGGCAGTTTTTGCAGACCGATACCTTTGAAAGGTATGAAAATGCCATCAAGGGATGGAAAGGGTTTACAAAAGCAGGTGAGTAGTTTTTATGGATTTAAGCAAAAAAATCAGGACCATTCCGCATTTTCCAAAAAAGGGCATTCTTTTCTACGATGTCACAAGCCTGCTTCAGGATGCGCCTGCTTTTCGGCAGGCCGTTGACGAGCTTGTGGAACACTTCATGAAAAAGGACATGCATTTTGACAAGGTTGTGAGCGCTGAAAGCAGGGGATTTATCCTTGGAGCGGTTTTGGCATACGAGTTTCACGCCGGGTTTGTGCCGTTGAGGAAGCCGGGAAAGCTGCCTGCAAAGAAGATAAAGCAGGATTTTGAAACCGAATACAGCACCGATGCGTTTGAAATCCATGAGGATGCAATCGAAAAAGGCGACTCTGTTTTGATTGTGGATGACCTTTTGGCAACAGGCGGAACCCTGAAGGCAGCAATTGACTTGGTTGAAAAGCTTAAGGGCAAGGTCAACGGCATTGCATGCCTGGTTGAATTAACGTTTTTGCCTGGCAGGGAAAAGGTAAAGGGATATGATTTTTTTAGTTTGCTTAAATTTGATTCAGAGGAAGTGAAAGAGTGATTGGAATAATCGGCGGCTCTGGCCTTGAAGACCCAAAGCTTTTGAAGAACGCAAAAGAGCTCGCTGTAAAAACCCCTTATGGAAAGCCCTCCTCCAAAGTAGTTGTCGGCGAGATTTCGGGAAAAAAGGTTGCGGTTTTGTCAAGGCATGGGCCAGGCCACAAGATAATGCCAACCAATGTCAATAACAGGGCAAATATTTGGGCTTTGAAAGAACAGGGCGTAAAAAAGGTTATTGCGACAACGGCCTGTGGCTCCCTGCGTGAGGAAATAATGCCAGGACAGATCGTGTTCCCAAACCAGTTCATTGACTGGACCTCGAAAAGAAGCAGCACTTTTTTTGACAAGGACCAAGTCTGCCACATTCCAATGGCCGACCCATTCTGCCCAAGCCTGAGGGCTTCGCT
>CAZMUN010000042.1:0-9266 GCA_964569815.1 uncultured archaeon | reverse complement strand
CGGAAACAATAAACATGCTTTAATAATACTTTTTTTTCAATTGTTTTTTAGAGTATGCCTCAAAAAAATCAGCAAGCTCTCAAGAAGCAGCTAAAAAAGAACAGAGAGAAAAAGGCCAAAGAGCTCTTTGACTTTGTTTCATCCACTGATTCCACCAGCCCTGAAGAAAGCATCTTTTAGCCTAAACCGCATTTTAGCTCCTGCTTTGAGTTGCCTTTGCGTTCCCTTGTTTTAAAAGGAACCCAGCCCAAAGGCAGTAAAAGCCGTTGACAAATTGGTTTTCAACAAGCCTTTTTATCCTGTAAAGAACGGTTTCTTTGGAAAGCTTTATCGGGTTCACTATTTTTGAAGCAGAAACACGGGTAACCCTAGAACCCAAGGGCCAGTGAAATGAGGCGAAAAATTCAAGAAAAAGATTGAGTCAAAGAAAGATGAAAGCTTAAAGGTTTTGGGCAAGAAATAGTGAAAGAGGTGAGAGGACGGCAAAAAGCTTTTGGAAATGCAGTGTATGTGGCGACATTCATTACGGTGAAAAGGGCCCGGAAGAGTGCCCCACTTGCAATACTAAGAATGCTTATGAAAGCATTGGAAAAGATGATGCAAAAGGCGAAATGGGTTTTTAGGTTGTCTAACAGGATTTTGGTAACAGGCCACTTTGAAAGGCCCGCGGTAAAAAAGCTTGCAGCCAAAGCCAAAGGCATTTTGCACGAAAAATGCAAGTGCGTGGACATAAGAAAAAAGGCTTTTGGAAAAGCCCAACACAAGGCAGCGGTAGTGCTTGGAGGCGACGGAACCCTGCTGAGAACTGTCAGGAAAACCAAAGGCAGGATCCCTGTTTTGGGAATTGCCGCAGGCTCAAGAAACGCGCTGATGCATGTAAAGCCTGAAAAAATGGAGAAAACGCTTCACAGGCTTTCCGACAACCGTTTTTCGGTTGAAGAAAGGCTAAGGCTTCAGGCCATTGTTGACGGCAGCCCTTTGCCGGAAGCCTTGAACGAGGTTTTGGTTGTCAACAAAAAAAGCGGGGACCTTGCCGTATTCAAGCTCAAAGCAGGCCAGCGTTTGATTAACGTTGAAGCAGACGGCGTGATTTTTGCAACCCCAACAGGCAGTTCAGGGCATGCTTTTAGCGCGGCCGGAAAAAGGCTTGCAATTGGAAGCAATAAGCTAAGCGTAGTTCCAAGCAACCCTTTGAACAGGAAAATGAAGCCGTTTTATCTGGAACCAAAGGCAAAAATAAGGGCATATGGGTTTGAAAAAGGGGAATATGTTGCAGTAATAGATGGAAAAATAAGGAAAAAAATAGGTAAGGAATTAAGAATTAGGAGAGGAGAAAACGCGCTTTTCGTAAAGCTTTAGGAGGTGTTTTTTGTGAAGCAGGATGACAAAATCGAGTTGGCAAACGGAACCAAAATTCCCATAATTGGGCTGGGCACCTGGAAGCTTACTGGAAAAAACTGTGTTGAGTCCGTAAAAAAGGCCCTTGCTTTGGGATATCGTCATATTGACACAGCAGAAATATACGGAAACGAAAAAGAGGTCGGAGAAGGCATAAAAGGCTTTAACAGGTCAGAGCTGTTCATTACAACCAAGTTCTGGCCAGAAGACTGGAGCCATGACTCTGTAATGGAATCAGCCAAGGAATCTATTGCAAAGCTTGGAAGTGCCTTCATAGACCTTTACTTAGTCCACTGGCCGAAAAAAAACGAAAACATAAGGGAAATATTCACTGCATTCAAAAAGCTGCAGGACGGCGACCTTGTCAGGGCAATCGGAGTAAGCAATTTCACCATAAACCATTTGAAGGACACGCTGCCGGTTGCAGAAGAGCTTGGCCTGAAGATTGCGACAAACCAGGTTGAATTCCACCCACTGCTTTACCAAAAAGAGCTTTTGGAGTTCTGCAAAGAAAACGATATTGTTGTGACAGCATACTCGCCTATTGCACGCGGCGAGGTAATGAAAAATTCTGCGCTGAAAGAAATAGGGGAAGCCCATGAAAAAACGGCTGCACAGGTTTCTTTGAAATGGCTTCTGCAAAAAGGCCTTGTGGCAATACCAAAATCGGGTTCGGAAAAGCACCTTGAAGAAAACATAAACATCTTTGACTTTGGGTTAAGCAAAGAAGAAATCAAAAAAATCGATGCAATAAACGAAAACAAGAGGCAGGTTAACCCGCCTTTTTCCGAATTCGAGTACTAGGAGATTTAACTGTCTGAAGAAAACCCTTTTGAAAGCGTGGAATTCTTTCTACAAGAAATGGAAAGCCAGGGCGTGGTAAAGCCGGAAGAGAGAAAAGCGCTTCTTTCATTTGAAAGAATAAAAAAGGCAAGGCTTGAAACCTCTTTTGGAAGCTTTCCTGCCTGGAGAATTTTGCACAGCAATGACTTGGGGCCAGGCAAGGGCGGAATAAGGTTCCATCCAGGGGTTTCGGAAAACGAAGTAAAGGCCCTTGCTTTTTGGATGAGCATTAAAACAAGCCTTTTAGGGCTGCCCTTTGGCGGAGCAAAAGGCGGAGTCAAATTCAACCCCAAAGACTTTGATGAAAAGCAGTTGGAAGAAATAAGCCGCGCTTACGCAAAAGCGTTTGCCAAATTCTGGGGCCAAAAAAAGGACATTCCTGCACCAGATGTTTCAACCAACGCCCAAACAATGGCCTGGATTTTGGACGAGTTTGAAAAAATTGCAAAAAGAAAAGAACCAGGAATGGTTACCGGAAAGCCTTTGGAGCTCGGAGGCATAAAAATAAGGGATGGTGCAACAGCCAAGGGCGCAATGATTGTTTTAAGAGAGTTCATGAAAAACAGCAAAATGAAGCCAAAGCAAACAACTGTTGCAGTACAGGGAACGGGAAACGCTGGAAGGCATTTTGCAGGGCTTTGCTCTGAAAAAGGGTTCAAGGCTGTTGCCTTGAGTGACAGCAAAGGCGCTGCATTTAACAAAAAAGGCCTTGACGTTGAAAAGGCTGCTCAAGCAAAAAAGCAAACAGGCCGAGTAAAGGATTTGGAGAACGCGGAAAAAATTTCCAACGAAGAGCTTTTAGGGCTTGAAGTGGATGTGCTTGCCTTAGCGGCTTTGGATAATGCCATAACAAAAGAAAACGCTTCAAAGGTAAAAGCCAAAATCGTCATAGAATTGGCCAACGGCCCGATTGCATCCGATGCCGAGGAAACAGTTCTCAAAAAAGGAGTCAGGGTTTTGCCTGACGTGCTTGCAAACGCAGGCGGCGTTACCGCAAGCTATCTTGAATGGGCGCAAAACAGGTCCGGAAACTTTTTTGAGGAAGAACGGCTTGAAAAAAAGTTTCGTGAAAAGATGGTTGCAGCATTTGAAAAAGTTTACAGGTCTGCAGAAGAAAACAAAACAGATTACAGGAACGCTGCCTACAGGATTGCAATTGCAAGAATTCTTGAAGCAAAAAAGGCACGCTCCAGCCTGTAAAAAAAAAGAGATTGCAGGGGAATGCCACACCCCTAAAATGCGCTGCTCTGCCTTGTGCTTCTGGCTGAATTTTTTATGCAGAATAACTACAGTGCAGGGGAGTTAATTAAGATATCGCTTTTTGACGGTTACTAATAGTAAGGACAAAAAGGAACTGCGATTTATGGTTTTGAGCGAAAACATGCTTAAGTTTGTTTCAAAGACTAAAAATGAACTGTGAAATCGCTACAAGGCATTATCTTCAATCAGCTGCTTGTAAAAAGAGATGTTTACCGCTTCTTCCTCAACATCAACAACGTAACGCAGAATTGTTCGAAGGTAGTTCTGCACAGACGCGTCCTTCACTCTTGCTATAAGTTGGTCCATTTCCTCAAGTTTATCGGATGGGACCTTTTTGAATACTTCTTTTTGGACTTTGGGCAGGTACTTTATGCTTCTGGTTGTTTCTTTGACAAAGAAATGCAGTATATCTTTCTTGCCTTCAAAGACAGGTTTTTTTACGCCAATGTATTCCGCAAGATAGCTAATAGTGTCCCCAATGTTCTCCAACTTTTTGCATAAAAGGAAATACAAAGGAACAAGGGAGGCGGCCCCTATTTTGGATGACTGCAAAGTTTCAGATTGAATAAGCGCCATTGAAACAATCTTTGCAGCAAGATGGTACATTCTGTCCAGCTCTTCCTCATTTCTCCTTATATCACCTAGGCCATTCCCGCCAATTAGACTTGCAATCGAAAGCTCCAACACCAAGCCCATCCTGTAAACCGCCAAGTAGACTTGCATTACAGCAGTATTTATTAAAGTTGAGTTAAAAATCTATTGTTTTGATTTTTGAAAAAATTAAAGATATTACATAAATAGCTGATAGTATAAGGACTATTATTGGCCCAGTGGAAAAATCGAGATAATAAGAAACGAATAAACCCAAAATTGTTGAAAATAAAGTTATTACTGACGAAGTTATCATAATCTTTTTAACTGTTTTATGAAACTGCTGTGAGATTGCTGCAGGGATTGTCAGAATCGCAATCATAAGGACAATTCCAACAACCCTGATTGTAGCGATGATTGTCAATGCAATTAGTCCGAATAAAATCATATTGACTAATGTAGCCCGCATATTTCTGGTTTCAGAATATTCTTCGTCAAAGGTAACAGAAAGAATTGAATTGAACATCAAAAAAACAGTGGATACTATTAGTATGTCCAGCACAAATATGGTTACAAGATCTATTTGGGAAACGAGAAGTATGTTTCCAAATAAATATGTAAACAAGTCTGTTGCATATCCGGGTGTAAGAAAAATAAAAACTAGTCCTACAGCCATTCCTGTTGCCCAAAAAAAGCTTAATAGAGTGTCTAATCTGTTTTCTGCGTTTTTTCTAAAAATGGCGATGCCGAAAGCTGAAAGCAAACTAAAGATTGTTCCGCCTATGAGAGGATTTGCATTAAGAAAATAGCTTATCCCAAGCCCCCCGAATGCAGCATGAGCAATGCTTCCAGAAATCAATGACATTCTTTTGACAACAATGTAAGTGCCAACAACTCCTGCTGCAATTGAACCAAGAACCGCAATAATCAGAGCATTCTGAAAAAAGTGGTATCCGAGTATTTCAATCATGGCACAGCCCCCTTAATTTAACCGAGTCAGCATCATGGTATCTTATGGTATGCGTGTTGCATTTATTGACACAAACAATTTCTTTCGCGTATTTTGAAAGCATTTCAAGGTCATGGTCAACGATTACTATTGCTATTCTATTGTTTAACTCCTTTAGAATCTTGTAAAATTCCTCCTGAATATGAATATCAAGGTTTGACATTGGTTCATCCAATATAAGTAATTCGGGTTCATTGGCCAATGCTCTTGCAACAAATACTCTTTGTTTTTCTCCACCCGAAAGCTCGCTGAGCTTGTTGTTCCTTAAATGCCAAATACCAAGGCTTTTTAGGGCCTTTTCGGCCATTTTCCTGTCCTCTTTGGAATAATGCTTGAACAGTTTTTTTCCAACCCTGCTCAAAAGCACAATTTCGTGGGCGGTTATGGGAAAGTCAAAGTCAATATTTTTGAACTGAGAAAGATAACCTATCGACTCCCTGCCTTGTCTAGACTTTTTGCCGAACACTTTAATTGAGCCTTATTTTGGGGTTAACAAGCCGAGAATCAGTTTTAGTAAGGTGGTTTTACCCCCTCCGTTGGGCCCAACAACCCCAAGGAAATCGTCTTTGTAAATTGAAAGATTAATGTTTTTCAAGAAATCTTCTTTAGTATAACTAAAGCATACATTATCGAATTTGATTATTTCCTCCCTGGCCATAATAATCAGAATTATTTGTTTAAGTTCTCAGTTATAGCCGTTGCCACATTTCTCAAATTGTTTACATAATCCTCGGAAAGCGGGTCAATGGAAACAACAACAGCACCAATTTCTTCAGCTATTGATTCAGCACTCTCTTTACTGAATTGCGATTGAACAAATATTACTTTGATGTTTTCCTCTTTAGCCTCATCAATCAACTGTTGCAATTCCTTTGCTGTTGGCTCCTTTCCAGACTGCTCTACAGCTATCTGCTCAAGCCCATATTCAGAAGCAAAGTAGCCCCATGCTGGATGGAATACCATAAGTTTGTCTGTTTTCAGTTCCTCAAATTTTGAATCAATCTCATCATGCAGTTCATCAAGCTGTTTTTTGAAATTTTCAGCATTGCTCTGGTAAAGCCCAGAGTTTTCCGGGTCCTCTTTAGAAAGTGTTTCGGTAATGACATCAACCTGCTTTTTTACCTGCATTGGAGACAGCCAGACATGAGGGTCAACCCCTTTAGGCCCAAGACCATCTTCGGCATATTCTTCTCCACCAGTTTCTCCTTCATGTCCGTGGCTATGCTCTTCATGTTCACCAACATACCTGAGTTCTACATTAACAGAGGTGTCCACTACCCCCATATCTGGATTTAACTCAGCGAATTTATCAGCATGAGACTTCTCAAATGGAATGTGGCCTACCCTAAAGTAGATGTCTGCGTTTTCTACCAATGCCAAATCACTTGGTTTTGGTTCATAAGTTGCAGGGCTTCCGCCTGGTGGGATTAACTCATTCACTGTTACATGATTTCCACCAACAGCTTTTACAAAAGCCTTCTGAGGCAAAATACTCACAATCACATTTAATTTTTCATCAGATTCTTTTTCGGCGTTATTGACACAGCCAGAAATCAAAAGTATTACAATAAGTAGCAGCCCAGACAATAAGATAATTCCTTTTTTCATTTTTTCAACCCCAAGTATTTATAAATAACTTATTATAAAATAGTTATTGGTTGCGATTATCAATAAGGAAGTGACTTAAAATGGTTCAGAAAAGGAGCACCCACCAGAAAAAATATCTTCAAAGCAAGCTGGATGAAATTGACACTTTTTTCAGTGCTGAAGACCTGGTTGAAATGGCAAATAAAGAGAATGAAAAAATCGGAATTGCGACAATTTACAGGTTCCTTAACGAGTTGAAAAGCAGAAATCTGCTATACGCATACAGATGCAACAGGAGAACTGTGTTCTCTAAGCAAAACAGAAGCCATTGCCACTTTGTTTGCGAAAATACAGGAAAAATAATTCATTTCACTATCGATTCATTGGATTTTCTTAAGGATAAAATTCCAGGGTCGATTAAGAGCTTTCAGCTGGAAGTAAGAGGCGCATGTAACGAGAACTGCAAAGTCTGCTTTAGAAAATCAAAGAGAATTTCGTGTCAAAATTTGAACTCGAAATAAAAGCCCAAGTTGAAAAGGATATTCACGAAGCAGTTGAAGAAAAACTTAAGGCTTCTGACTACAATTCAAAGGCCGAATGGTTAAGGGAGCAAATCAGGAATTTCCTCGGAAAATAGGCTGCATTAGTGAATACATGTTTTCCTACCTTCTTTTCAGATATAATCTCCGTATTCGCCTTCATAGACCTTCTCAACCATTGCACATAATTGGGGGAGGAAACAATTCCCCAATAATACGATGCTCAGCCCTATGCTCTGGCTGAAATTATTATGCAGAAATAGTATAGTGCAGGGGAATTAATTAAAGTATCTTTTTAGTGCTCAGTTGCATTTTCTCTGATGCAACTACAAGCCTGCAAGCACCGTGATATGCAGTCACATTTTTTTCACATATTCCAAATAGACGTGGAAAAAGTTTCTGTAGGTTGCCTTGTATTTTTCGAGGAATAGCCTTTCAAGGTTTTTTGTGTACCCCCTATGAAAGTCTTCAAGGCATTTGATGTAGGACTGCCTTTGGCTGCTCCTGATGATTAGAGGCGGGTAGCCTTTGTTTATCAGCATGATGTTTGCAAGAAACCTGCCAACCCTGCCGTTCCCGTCCTCAAAAGGGTGGATTTTTTCAAACTTTCCGTGAAAGAGAGCTGCAACCTGCAGGGGGTGCATTTCTTGCGAGGCATTTTCATACCAATTCAATAACTGTTTCATTTCCTTTTCAACCTTTTCCGGCGGAGTGAGTTCGACATCGCTTCCGGTCAAGAAGTTTGGAACAAGCTTGTAGCCTGCTCTCTCGTCAATGTCCTGCATCAGCATCTTGTGCATTTTTTTGATATCCTTTTCTTCCACGTCAAACTTTTTCTTCAAAAGCAGGTCCATTACGCGCCTGCTGTTCCTTGTCTCATAAATTTCCCTAAGGTCTTTCCCAGGAATAACCTTCTTTTCAAACATTACAATGGCAACGTCTTTCAGGGTTAAGGAATTTCCTTCAATTGCATTTGACTCATAGGTAAAGTTTGCAGTGAACCTGTCAAAGGCATCCTTCAACTGGTTCTTGTTGAATTTCTTAACAGTGTACTGGTACTCAACCTTCATTGCCTCAATTTTCTTTAACTGGTCTTTAGTGAAAATGTCATCCTGCAAGTAAGTCTTTATTGCAAAATTGGCAAAGGCCTCTTTCTCTTTCTCGATGAAAAAGTCTGCGTGCTTTTTCTCAAGCTCTTTCAACGGCTTGCCCTTGTCAACAATCTTCTCAATGGTTTTCACAGACCCGTCAGGCAGCCTCAGAGACTTTGCCAAGTAGAAATACTTCTTCTTTTTGACAGTCTTTTCTTTCAAGAACACAATAAATAGTTATCCCTACAAATATATAAATATATCTAATTTGTAGGTATAACTTGCGGGAGGGATGCTACACCCCTAAAATGCGATGCTCTGCCATGTGCTTTGGCTGAAATTTTTATACAGAAACAGTATACTGAAAGAGTTCCGTACACTAGATGACTTCCTGCGCTCCTGGAGCAAAGCGGAGAAAAAGTCTGTAATAATTGACGAGCTTGTAAACCAAGGCGTCTTACTAAACGAATTGAAAGAAGAAGTAGGAAAAGACTTCGACGAATTCGACCTAATCTGTCACGTGGCCTTTGACCAAAAACCACTAACAAGAAAGGAACGAGCAAACAACGTAAAGAAAAGAAACTACTTTGGAAAGTATGGTGAAAAGGATGAGAGACCTGACAAAGACCGGATTCAACACTAACTCTCCACAAAGGAGTTTTTACAATTTAAGTGAAAGAATAGAGGGTTTAGAAAGCAAGCTCAACAAGATAGAACAACAGCTAATTGATGCTCTAGTAAGGCTCAACCAGCTTTAGGTTCTTCAAACATCCTTTTTTAATTGTTTTAATTAATTGTATTTTCTAAGAGGAATTGGGATGGCTACCGTTGAAACTCTAATTAGAGACATTGAAAACAAAGACCTTGTACTGCCTGAATTCCAAAGAGACTATGTTTGGAAAGAAGAGGATATCAAAAAATTCTTTCAGTCACTCTACAAAAATTATC
>CAZMUN010000041.1:0-9624 GCA_964569815.1 uncultured archaeon | reverse complement strand
ATAGGAAGAATAAGTGCAAGCCAGCAAGGGACAACAGCCTTTGGAATGGCAACATCAACAACATCTGATAGCTCAGGCCAGATTCTGGCTTCAAACTACGGGTCAACGGCGTTTGGCTATGCAAGAGGCGACGTGGGAAACGCAAGCATAACAGCCGCAGGAACTGGTTCAATAGCAGCAGGAAAAGCCCAAGGTACAAATAACACAGCATACATTACAAGCAGTGGATACGGTTCAATTGCAATGGGCCTTGCCCATGCATCAGAAAGCACAGCAAGCACCATTACAGCCGGAAGCCCTGGAGCAATAGCAATGGGTTACGCAAAAGACGGCACGCTCAAAGCAGGCAATGACGGAGCAATAGCACTAGGATACAACGTGCAAGCACTGGGTGAAGCAAGCGTGGCTTTAGGCAAAAACATTATTAACAGCAGTCCGAACAGTGTGGCAGTCAACGACCTCAATGTGGCAAACGATGCAAACATTGTTTCAGACCTGAATGTAACGAGCGGGCCAAACCGTGGAGTGAGCATGAACGGGGATGCTAACAGGATTTGCTTCCCAAGCAACAGCTGTGAGGCATACATTGACTACAACGGCACGGCGTTAATATTAAGTGGTTAATGGAGAAAAAAATAGAGTAAGTAAAATGGAGGTATGAAAGAAATGAAACTGGAAATGGACTTAAGCGGCAAAAAGCTGGCCATGATGGCAGCATTGGTCATTGTAGGAATAACAGTAGGCTACGGAATTGCAATGACAACAGGCACACCAGGAATGGCTTCGCCAGGCGGAACACAAACCCTGACTACCGCAGACTTGAACAGGTCAGAAACACAAACCCTGACTACCGCAGACTTGAACAGGTCAGATATACAGGCAAGCATTCTTTTGTCAAGGTTTTGCGAGGGCATGGGACTCCAATCCGGCGTGTACTGGCAGGAGGACGCCCAAGGAAACGTCTTCGGCGCGCCAATTTGCTTGCCGCCGCCGCAACAGCAGTAAAGGACTTATGTTAAAAAGGGGGTTTGGGAGGCAGAACCAATGAAGAAAATGGCTTTTTTTCTCTTAACGGTTCTGCTTTTCCCTGCTTTTCTGCTGGCCTACAACATTGACCCAAGCCAGGTCACCATAACAAGCGCAGGGCACCAGATAAGCTCTGAATCATACCGCATACTTGTTTCAGGGGAAAAGACTGCAGGCGGCCTTGTTTCGTCACCAAATTTTGTGACCCAGGTTGGCTGGATTTACACAATCATAAACTACGCCCCAAGCGTGGGCGAAATACAGGTATGCGACGGAAGCTGTGGTTTGGTGAAATCTTTGGCTCCTGAAAGCCCTTTCACTGTAAGGGCCGTGATTGAAGACAGGGATGGCCAGAACGATTTGAACACGGAAAGCTTTCACGTGGAATTTTACACCGCATCCGACGTGAACGGTTCTTCGGAAGACTGGGACCACAACACGATGACAATTCTTGACGACCCTGTTTCCCTGGGAAACGGCAACGGCTGTGTTCAATCAGGCTCGGTTTACTGCATAAACGTTCCAGGAAGCTCTTGGACAACCAAGTTTTTGAACGGGGACGCAAACCTCTACGTGAGGGTTGATGACAACTCAGAGGCCAGGGACTGGAATGCGCTTACTTCAGGCACCCTGTCAGTGCAGGGAGTTACTTCAAGAGCAGAGGACAGCACAGCCGGAACATACAACGCCGACCCTGGAACGCCTGACAATGCTTTTGAAAGCACTGAAACCGGAAACGAGTATATTCTTTCCACACACACAGGAAACTTAAACCTGGATGTAACGGTTTTTGCAACCGATTTGAATACAATCGAGTTTAACATAAAGGACGAAAACCAGAGCTGGCATATCTTCAACGTAGTGGGAGACAGCACGCCATTCACAGGCAGCCATGACACAATTATTTCAAACTGGACCCGGGGAACATACCCTGATTTAAACACGCAGGAAGTATACTACTGGCTTGATGTTCCAAGCGGAACGCCAAAAGGAGCTTATACCGGGTTCCTGACATACGACAGCCAACAGAGCTGAAAAGAAAGCTGAGAAAGGTTTATAAATAAGCTAGTAGTTTTATATAGTAGTCAAGAAAACAAAAAAGGGGGTTTCAAAACGGATAAAGTAGGATACTGCGCTTCGCACCTTTTTTCAACACTGTTTGTATTGATAATAATTTCAATTGCACTAGTTCCAACTCTTATGGCGGCAATAAACATTACCGCCAACATTGGAAACAAAAACCCTGTTGTGGACCAGATAAGGGTTTGTGACGGAACCTGTTCCTATGCAAAAACCATTGAGCCCCAAACCCATTTAACAGTGGAAGTAAATGCCACAGACCCAAACGGCCAGGATGACCTAAACTGGGAGTCACTGCGAATAGAGCTTTACACAGACTCTGATTTGAACGGAGATGCTGAAGACTGGGACCACAACACGATGACGATTCTTGACGACAACATTTGGCTTGCAACAAGCAACGGCTGTGTTCAAGCCGGAACCATTTACTGCATTAACATCCCTGAATCCGCCTGGACAACCAAGTTTTTGAACGGGGATGCAAACATCTTTATCATGATTGACGACAACTCCACTGCACAGGACTGGAACAGCATTCCGGCAGGAGCTCTATCAATAAACCAGAACCTTACAAGAAGCGAGGATGCAGCCTCAGGCACTTACACTGCAGACCCAAACACTGCCGACAATGCAATAAATTCAAGCGAGGGAAACGCCTATATTACGACAACCCACAGCGGAAACGTGGACATAGACGTAACAATCAGGGCCACAGACCTGAATGTTTCTCAAACGGTTTACATTGGGGACGACAACCAAAGCTGGGCCCTGCAGAACGATTCTTCAATTGAAACGCCTTTCACCGGCGGCCAGGACCTGGTAATGGATGACTTAAACAGGGGAAGCTATCCCGACTCAAACTCTGAAGACGTTTGGATGTGGCTTGACGTGCCGGACCAGCAGCCTGCAGGCGCTTACACTGGAACTTTGACTTATAATGCAACAGCGTCCTAAAAAAAAAGAAAAGGATGCTTTTAAATGGGGGTGCAGAATGCCAAGGTTTGTTTTTTTAGTTAGCCTTTTTCTGGTCTTGTTTATTCTCCCAAGCGCCCTTTCCCTTTCATGTGTTGGAATAAGCCAGGGCAACGACTGGGACGACATACAGATGCAGAAAGGGATTCCGTCATACTTCAGCCCCCGAATTTACAACAGCAGTGCCGGCACAGGAACCTGTGAGGAATCAAACTATGTTGTAGAGCTTAGCCTGGAGAACTCCGAGTTTGTGGTTGACGACATTTTTGACTACAACTTAAACCCTGAAGAAGTTTACTTGAAAAACGGGCAGAGTGCCCAAACATTGATTACATTGGTGCCAAAGGTAAGCGCCGGAAAATACAAGGTCCTGATAACAGCAAGAAGGGACAGCCCTGAAGGCAGTGGCACTGCAATCATTTCCACTTCAAGTGCAAGGCTTGTTATCACAATTGGCAACAACCCTACCCCCAATTACAGCGAAATACCTTTCTGGACCGTAAGAAAAGACTGTCCCGGCGGGTTTGTCGTAAAAGAAGGCGAGCCCTGCCCAATAAGGGCCTGCAGGAACGGAACCCTTATCTACAGTGAGGACGAAAGCTGCCCAGAGGACACCGAACTTGCTCCAGCGCCTGAGCAAACAGGAAACGGTGAAGAAACACCAGGCCAAGAGCATGAAAAAGCAGAACAGGAAGGCCTTTCAATCGAAATGATTATCGCAGTCACGGCAATACTGGTAGCCTGCGCCGGTCTTATAGGGTCGTTTGCTTACATCCAAAAGCTTAGGGGAGAATTGAGGGGAAAAAGGCTTTAGTTTTTCAGAGGAAGGGTTTTATTTGTTGAAGCCTCATAAATCTATTTAATGCCTGCTAAAAAGAAGTTGGGATTTGACGAAAAAAAAGCCATTTTTACGGTCTTTTTTGCAGTCGTTTTTTTGCAAAGCTGTTCAGCAGTAATAATAATCAACGGAAACATAAACAACGCTTCGCCAAATGCTTCAAGCGAAAGCCTTTTGCCGGCAAACTGGACAGGCGCAGGGGCAATAATGCTTAGCTATGATTGCTCTGACCCAAACGGAGTAACAGACTTTAACAGGACACATGCAGCCATAACAGGAGCAAACAATGCCGATTTAAACAACCTGGCTTACGCTGTTTCAGGAAAGCATGCAAGTGTTTCAACAGACATAAGCGGCCAGATTTCCACAAGAGGCACCTATTACGTCAGGGTTTTTTGCATAGATGACGCAAATAACGCCACTGCAGGAACGCTTTTAACAGGCCACTATGTTTTTCCGGCGGAAATAAATGTCGAAAAGCCAGGCGACGGCGTCTTCATAAACTCGAGCCCTGAAATCGTGTTTGACGTCAACAAAAACGCGGCAAACGACATAAACAGTGAAACAATAAGAGTTGATTTGAATGGAGTAAAAAGCGCGGACTTCAACTACTTGGCGCACTGCACGGAATTTTCAGGAGAGTTCAGGTGCAGTTACACCGAAACAGGGCTGACAGCGGATGCTGACAACAACGTTGCATTCAACGCAAAAGACAAGGCGGGAAACGCGGCAAGCCAGGTTGAAAACCTTTTGCATTTTGATGCAACCGCTCCAACGGCTTCCGGTTTTAGTGCAGTGGCTTCAGGCAGTGACATAGAGCTGTCCTGGAATGGAACAGACTCATACGGCATTCAAACCTTTTACGTAAGCGAAGACTCAGGGCCATGGATAAGAACAGGCAACATTTTTTTGTACACTTTTTCAGGAAGCGCTGGAACAGACCATGCCTACAGCCTAAAGGCACAGGATTTTGCTGACAACAACAGCCTTATTGTGCAAACAAGTTACAGTGCACCTGCAGCAGAACCTGAGGAACCAGAGCCAGGCCCCTCAGGGCCGGGAGGCGGGCCTGGAGCAAGCCCCCCTGCACCACAAAAGTCTTTTGAAATAGAGCTTAAGAGAATAGATGACCCCCTTCAGGCCGGGCAGCTTTTGGATTTCTCATATGTGGTAAAAAATTATACGGTAAGCAGTGGAAACGCTTACGTGGAATACTGGCTTGAAAAAGACGGCAGGGAAATAGTTTCCGGAAGCGAAACCGTTTACTTGGAGCCGGGTCAAACCAGGGAAGTCAGCGAAAACCTTCTCTTATTCGAGGACCTAGAGGGGTCATACGACTTTTACTTAAGGCTTAAGATGGTTGGAAGGGCGCCGTTTTTGATAAAGCGAGAGATAAGGGTTTTGCCGGACGCGGCGACCAAAATAGAGTTTGCCTGCCCCTTGCTTGAAGTCGACCAGGAAGCAAGAGTAGTCAAATTCAGCTTAGAGCTTGGCTCAAACCGCGATGAAGAGATACCGATTCTGGTTGAGGAAAGGGTTTTTCGCGGCGAGGCCCTTGTGTGGAAGAAAAAGCAGTCTGTGCCTGTAAAGGTTTTTGAAAGGTTTTGGGAGGAAATCCATGGCTTGGAAGAAGGGGACTACAGGCTTGAGCTTTTAGCAGGCTTTGATGGAAGCGAAATAAGGGAAATCAGGTGGTTCAGCATTGAGGAAAAGAAGGCCCCTGAGCAGGTTGTTCCACTGCCTCCTGAAGCAGGGCAGGCTGTAGGCCGGCTTTGGGATAACCGGCTGCCTGTTGCACTCGCTTTGGGAATTGCCCTGGCAATAGCTGCCGCAAAGGCCTACACTGTTTTTGGGAAGAAAAAGGGCAGGAAAAGGCAGGTGTAAAGAGCCCTTTTAGGGCAGGCGGGCCAGGATAAGGGTTTTATATGAAAAAGGCCTTTTTATATTACGAGGTTTTGAGGGGCGTTGGATGAAGAAAGCAGTGCTTTTGGTTTTTGCGGTTTTGGTTTTGGCTGCAGGCGCAGGGTTTGCAGCCCAAAGGAACGTAACAGAGCTTAAAATAAGAGACATGCCTGTTTTTGTGGTTCCTGAAAGCGTTCTCCAGTTTTCTTTCATTGCAGGAAACAGGGTTGGCCCTGGCTGCAATGCAGAGACAAGCTATTGGATTGAGTCACAGGGAAAAAAGTTCAGCGAGGGAAAGGACTCTTTTTATTTGGATGAGGGGCAGGTTCTTGAACAGAAGGCAGAAATTCTTGTGCCAAGCAGGCTTTCAGGAGTGAGCCGGTTTTTTATTGAAATGCAGTGCAACGGGGAAAAGGTTTTGGCAAAAAAAACCATTGAGTCAAAAAAGCCCCTGCCTGTAATGCCTTTGATAAGCAATCTGAGTGTCAGCCCCGGAGAGGGAAACGAGCAGCTTGTTTTCTCATACCTTGTTGAAGCAAACCATGCCGAGCAGGTTGCAATACAGGTTGAAGAGCAGGTGATGCAGGACGGCAAAATCTTTTGGGAAAACACCCAGAGCCTTGTTGTTCTTGGAAACAGGCGGATTGAAACCTTTGGGCCTGTGCTGAAAGAGGGAACTTACAGCCTGCGCATAAAGGCAGCCCGCGGAATACAGTCTGCTGCCTTGACGCGTGAGTTCGCAGTAAAGGCTTTGGGCCAGCCGGCGCCCCAGCTTCCTTTTGCGCCGTTTGCCGGAATGGCTGCAGTGATTTCCCTAATCGCTTTTGCCGGAATGTTTTTCTTCTGGCAGCGTTCAAGGCACTACAGGCCGGAAGCCGGGCCTGAACAGGCAGCTGTCCAGCCGCTTGCAGGGGAAGAGTTTTTGGAGCCAAGGCAGAGCATTTGCCTTGTTGAGGCAGACCAGGCTGGAACTTTGGGGCATGAGGCCTTGGAAGCCTTGATGTCAGAGGCCGGTTTTTCCGAGGAAAAGAAGGAGAGGGCTTTCAGGGTTTCAAGTGAGGCGCCTGTTGTGCAGAGCCTGAAAAGCTGTGTTTTTACTGCAAGGCATGAAAAGATGTCGTTTGAAACGATTGTTACCATCACTGTTCCAAACAACTCTAACAAAGGCTGGGAAAATGTTGAAGTTCTGGCAGCTGTTCCCGAATTCTTGGAGGGGCAGCTTGAAGAGGTTTCGTCTGATGCAAAAATGGAGGCAGAGGAGGAAGGCCGAGTTTTCAGGTTCTGCATTGAAAGCATTGGCGCAATGCAGTCTGCAAGCATTGTTTACCGCGCCAAAAAGCTTGTTTCACAGGATGAGGCAACAAGGCTTCGGCTTCCGGCAGTAACGGATTACAGTGAGGGAAAAAGGGCAGGGCTTGCAAAAGTAAGGGTAAGGCAAAAGCAGGCAAACTTGCCAAAAAAGGCTGTTTTAGGGAAAAAGCCTGCAGAAGAAAACGGCAGCAGGTAAATATTTTATACTGCAAAGCCCTTATATTAGCGGCATGCCAAAGGCATTTTCATTGCAAAGAACTGCTCTTGTGTTGCTTGCAGCCCTGCTTGTTTTAGGAAGCGTGCAGGCAAAGCAGGCAAACGTTACGGAGATAAGGATAGAGGATATTACGACCCCTATTAATGCAGGCAGCAGCTTTGTTTTTTCATTCTATGCAGGAAACATGGCGGGGCCGCCCTGCTCTGCTGAAGTAAACTACTGGTTTGAGAAGGAGGAGGAGAGAAGCCTGCAGGGAAAGGACAGCTTTTACCTTGAAACAGGGAAAGGCCTCAGCAGGGATGTTTCGCTGCTGCTTCCCTCAGGGGTTTCAGGAATAAGGGCTTTTTTTCTGGAAATGAAGTGCAATGAATCAACCACAATGGCAAGCCGTGTAATAGAAATAGTGGCCTTGTTTCCGACAGTACCCCAGTTTGAGGGCCTTGTTGTAGAGGAAGCAAATGAAGGCAAAGAGCTTGCCTTCAGCTATGTTTTGAAATCCAGTTCAGAGAAGAAAACAGCGATGGTTGTGGAGGAAAAGGTGGAGCAGGATGACAAAGTCGTGTGGACCAATGCCCAAAACGTTGTGGTTGAAGGCAGTCAGGGGAAAAAAAGGTTTGGGCCGGTTTTGGGAGAAGGAACCTACAGGCTCACAGTAAGCGCAATATACGGCTCTGAAACAGCGGCCATGACCCGCGAATTCAAGGTAAAGGCTGGCGCACCAACGCCTGCTGCTTTTCCGCTGTTTCCGTTTGCCGCCACTGCGGCCCTGCTTGCAGTCATAGGCTTTGGAATAGCATACTATTTCAACGCAAGAAGGCATTACAGGCCAAGCAGGTCTTTGCAGGGAACTGTTATGGCAGGAGAGCCAGTCAAGGCAAAGAAGCAAAAGGCCGAAGAGAGCGCAAAAATATTTGAGTCCGAGTCGGCAGGGGTTTTGGATGGCTTTGAGCTTTCACGCATTCTTGAAGGGCTTGGTTTTAATGCAGAGCAAAAGGCGGAAGCAGAAGAGCTTGCTTTCAGGACAGGGTTGAAGCAGACTGTGGGCGGGTTTTTGATCAAAAAAAAGGAAGGCGACTTTGACTTGGAAACTGTTGTAACCGTTTCGCTTGAAAACGGCACAAACGAGAACTGGGAAAAGGTGGTGGTTGCGGCAAGGGTACCAAATTTTTTGGGGAAAAACATTCAGGCGGAATCAGGCGACAGCCCTTTTTCTTTCGAAGTGGAAAACGGCATTGCAAGGTTTTCGCTGGAAAAGGCGCCTGCAATGCAGACAACAAGCTTTTGCTACAGGGTTCCGCTTCTTGTTTCGCCAGCTGAGGCAAACTCAATTCCCCTGCCGGCAGTCATAAGCCTGGAGGAAGGCGAGCCACTGGTTATAATGCAGGTAAAGGCCCAAAAAGAGGGCAAGGCCGAAGAAAAGGAAGCCGGGCAGGAAATGCCTGCTGAAGAAAAAGCGGAAAAAAGCCTGAAAGAAAGCAGGGCTGAAAAAAAGGGAAAGGAAAGCAAGGAAAACTTGGGCTGAAAAGGGCCTCTAAAAAAAATGTTTTTAAAGAGATTGCCGAGAGATTTATTTAGGAAGGCAGAATTTTTCCAAAAAAAAAGCAAGCGCATTGGAGGTGCACCAGCAATGGCTGAAGAGAACGTAGTGTTCGTAGGAAAAAAGGGAACAATGAGCTATGTCCTGGCAGTTGTAACCCAAATGAACCAGGGAGCCAACGCAGTACAAATAAAGGCCCGAGGAAGGGCAATCAGCAGGGCAGTGGACGTGGCAGAAATAGTGAAAAACAAGTTCATCGCAGGCAGCAAAATAAACAAAATAGATGTAATGACAGAAGAAATCAAAACAGAGGAAGGAAACCCATTAAAGGTTTCAGCAATAGAAATAACGCTGTCAAAGTAAGTTTTTTTTTTAGCGGAAAGGATTTTTCTTAATTCTTTCCATTGATTTTTCCAACCAAAAGAAAACAAAGTTTTTTGGAGGCTTAAGCCAAGCAATAAAATGCCATGAGAACAACAAAAGGGAAAAAAGAGGGGCTCAAAGCCTTAAAAAGCAGGCAAACAGCGAAAAGAGGGCATTCAAGCCTCAATACACATGCCCGCCATGCCATCCTCTTGCTCTCCTCTCTTTTTATTTACAAATAAAGCAGAAACCCGCAAAAAAAGCCAAAGGCATAGTAAATAACAGGAAATCCTTAAATGTGCAGGAAGCCTCTTTGCACAAAAAGGGAGTTTGAAACGCAAACTTGCGCTCTCTTTTTGTGCAAGGTTCCAAAAAAGG
>CAZMUN010000040.1:0-9625 GCA_964569815.1 uncultured archaeon | reverse complement strand
GGCAGAACAATAAAAATCTGGCTATATATAAACTGCCAAGGATTTCTACAGTGAAGCCAACAGCAAAGTATATAAATAACCCTATTTATATTATAGAGTAGGTTAATATGCAGCAGACAAATCCGAAAGAGTCAGATGTTGAGGAAATAAAGAATTTGGTTAAAGAAACTGTTGAAGGCAAGCAGAATAAGAGAAAAATTTTTGCCTTTGCAGCCTTTGCAGCTGTTGCCGCATTGGTTTTAATTGTTTTTATTGCGCTTGGCGCTTTTTGGGCGCCATCCATAGAGCCTGTTTCAACACACGATTCCTGCAGCAATGGGCTGATTGACCAAGGCGAAGCATGGATTGACTGCGGCGGCGCCTGCCCCAAAGAATGCCCACCCGAATCCGAGCAATTTTCGTGGTTTCCATTCAGCGCATCAAACATATTTGTTGACTCTGAAAGAAACCTGCTTTTTATTGTTGACGAATACAGGCACAGGGTTATTGCTCTCGATTCTGAATCCTTTGGTTACCGCGGGGTAATCGGACACGAGGGATCAAGAAGCGGTTCTCTTGAAGAAAAAGGCCTTTTTATGGAACCTAATGCCTTTGCACTTTCAGAGCAGGGCATATACGCAGTATTAGACAGAGTCCCTAACCGAATTCAGTTTTTTGACAGCAGCCTGTCTTTCTTGCATGAAATAAAAGACCCCCAGAGTTTTGGCGGGTCCGAATTGCTTGCGCAAAAATACCATAACCTTGAATTTGATTCATCTGGAAAGCTTTACCTTGTCCATTACGACGCCATTCTTGTTTTCAACCCCGATTTTTCCTTTGAAAAAAAACTGCCTGATTCAAGCGGGTGTTTTGACATTGCCTTTGACAACGAAGGATTTTTTTATGTAAGCAGGCTTTTGGACAAGAAAGTTGAAAAAAGGGATCGCAATTTTAACCTTGTTGCAACATTTGATTCTTTGGAGATTCCTGGATTTTCCCCGCGGGGAATCGAGTTTGCAAATGACAGGGTTTTTGTTGCCGATTATGAAAACGGCAATGTTGTTGTCATGGGCTCTGATCTTGCGTTTGAGAACTCCTTTGGAAATTTTACGTCTCCAACCGCGGTCGAGGTTTCTGACAAAGGCAAAACTTTTGTTCTTGATATCGCTGAAGAAACAATTTTTGTTTTCGATTCATCCTTTAAGCCGGTTGCAGAGCTTGCTGCAACAAGAGCCACTGTTGAAGCCGATGGATTCTGGCCGAGGTTTGTGGCAATTGGCGAGGGCGATTTTATTTATGTGGCCGAAGACCACAATGACAGGCTGATAAAATTTTCACCCGACCTGCGTCCAGTGAAAATTGTTGGCGGCTCAGGGACAGGGGATACCGAGTTCAGGTCCCCAAGGGGGCTTTTCTACTGGCAGGGCAAAATTTTTATAATGGACAGGGAAAACAACAGGGTGGGGATTTTTTCAGATGACTTGAATTTTATAGGCTCGATTAAGCGTCCTATCGGAAATGGCGAGGGGGAGTTCAACAAGGCAAGGTCAGTTGCCGTTGATTCACAGGGGCGCGTTTTTGTTGCCGATACCGAAAACCACAGGGTGCAAGTTTTTTCCCAGCAAGGAAATTTTATTAATTCAATCGGAAAACAAGGCGCGGGCTCGGAAGAATTCAATTCCCCAAGGACTGTTGATATAGGCCCTGACGATTTCCTGTATGTTGCAGATTCTAAAAACAATGCAATTAAGGTTTTTGATACCGAGTTGGAGTTTGTGAGGTCAATTGATGTCTCAGGGATCAAACCCGATGGAATAAGGCAGGTATTAGTTCACAATGAATCCATATGGTTTGTGGATACCGGCAACGGAAGGATTTTGCATATTGACATGGAAGGCAACCTATTGGACGAAGTAGGCGAAGCAAACAGCCGGGCCTTTAACCACCCCAGGGGGATTGCAATCGATTCAACAGGCCGCATTTTTGTCGGAGACCAGGAAAACGGGCGTTTGGTTGTATTAAACCCTGATTTCAGCCATTTTGCCTCTGTTGTGGTTGACGACAACCAGAAATTTGCTATTGTAAAATAACCCCTATTTGCTTTTTTTAGGCAAAAAACCGCGTTGATTAAAACGGGGTTTTGCCAGCCCAAAATCGTTATCACAACTCTCCAGTCGGCAACCCAAAGATTGTGCAAAATTACTGTAACCAAGCCCATAAGCAAGGTAATGTAGCCGGTGGAAATGACAAAGGCCTTGTCATCAGTCATCTCAATGGTCTTGCCCAACTGCCTTGTTACGATAAATAACAATCCAAAGATTAGAAAAAAACTGCCTAAGAATCTTGCGAAAAAAATTGAAACATCTATAATCCTGCCTTCTTCAATTTAATGACGCCTCTGAAATATATAAATAGGGCGCCCAAAGACTGAGCCGCACATGGCCCCGGTTTATACGGTTGTAATAGGTTCAAATGCCTATTTTGGCACTATTGTAATAGTGTGTATATTGCTTTTCGTAATGAGCAATATGGCGCATTATTGCGCATTATAATGAGCAATATTTAAATACTTGTTTGTTGTATAATATGTCATGGTTTTGAAGGAAAAGTCATTTAGCGCAGATGCAATTTTAGTCAATAAAATAACAAAAGAGCTTTTGGGCACTGTAATAAAAGACCAGCTAAAGGAATTTGAGGCCTTGAAAGACTCTGTTCCAAGAAGCGTTTTCCCGGAAATAGCAGAATATAAAGGAGCGGCTGCATTTGTAGTGAAAGGCCTGAGAAGATGCGGGAAAAGCACTCTTTTAAAACAAATAATTGAAGCCAAATTCAATGAAAATTTTTATTATTTCAACTTTGACGATGAAAGAATATTCGGGTTCAGCGCAAAAGACTTCCAGACTCTCATGGAAACATTCATTGAAATGTTTGGAAAAAGAAAAAACGTTTTCTTTGACGAAATACAAAACATTAAAGGATGGGAAGTATTCATAAACAGGATATTAAGGCAAAACTACAGGGTTTTCATAACAGGCTCAAACGCAAACCTTTTGAGCAAAGAACTCGGAACACACTTAACAGGCAGACACGTTGACATAGAGCTATTCCCATTTTCATTCACAGAATTCCTAAAAGCAAGAAAAGAAAAAACTCCAAAAAAAGGATTCTATTCAACAGACGAAAAAGCACAATTTTCAAAAAGATTCAAAGAATACTTTGAAAAAGGTGGAATGCCAGAAGTAATAGTCTTCTCAAATGACGCTGTACTGAGAGAAGTAATAAACGACATAATACAAAAAGACATAGTAACCAGATACAACATTAGAAAGCCCGGTGAATTAAAAGCAGTGTTAAAATTCCTGGTTGCAAACACAGCAAACTCGGTTACATACCGCTCCATAATAAACAACTTCAAAATAAAAAGCCCGAACACAGTGCAAAAATACACAGACTACGCTGAAGAAACCTATTTGACATTCACAGTGCATAAATATGAGAAAAAACTCAAAAACTTTGACAAAAACCCCAAAAAAATTTACTGCATAGACAACGGGATAATAAGGGAAAACACTGCTTCCATAAACGAAAAAAAAGGTGCAATGCTGGAAAACCTGATAGCAGTGCAGCTCAAGCGACTTGGAAAAGAATTTTATTACTATAAAGGGAAAGCAAGCAGTGCAGAATGCGACTTCGTGCTCCCAAAAGAAAAACAGGCAATACAAGTTTGCTATAACCTTAACGAAAGCAACAAAGAAAGGGAAACAAAAGGCCTGCTAGAAGCAATGGAAAAAACAAAAGCAAAACAAGGCCTGATACTCACACTAGACCAAGAACAACAGGCAGGCAAAAGAATAACAATAAAGCCAGCCTGGCAATGGCTCCTGGAAAACGAGCCATCATAAAAACAATTAATTTTAAGGAATAATCTTTATACATTACAATAGGCAATGACGAGGTTAATAAAAGAAATAAAAAACGGTTTGTGGTAGTGTGATAAGTGGTAATGTGATGCAAAAAGTATCAAAAACCATTTTTGTGTTGCTTGCATTGGCAGCATTCCTGCTTGCTGGATGCGTACAGCAGCCCCAGAATGACGCAACAAACGGCAACGGAACCACCGGCGGAGAAAATGCCAGGGAAATAACTGTTGAAGGATTTGAATACGGTTACAGCCCCAGCACAATAAACTTAAGCCAGGGGGAAACAGTAAGAATCATATTCAAGAATGTCGGCACAATGCCCCACAACTTTGTCGCAGACGAATTCAATGCGGCAACGCCGGCAATCCTGCCCGGAGAACAAATAACGGCTGAATTAACTGCAAGCCAGGCTGGAAACTTTGCATTCTACTGCTCTGTTGGAAACCACAGGCAGCTTGGAATGGAAGGAACAATAACAGTTGAGTGAATCCAATGGTTTTAGGAATAAGCCCAGAACTTGCACTAAAAGTAGTGTTTGCAGCAGGCATAACCAACATCGTTTTCCTGTTGCTTGTGCTTTTGTCATGCAGGTGCATGGGAATAACACCCATAATAAACAGGTTCATGGGCAACAAAAACTTTCAGCGCTTTTACAGCAAGCACTGCTATTACTGGTGGCTGTTCATTGCATCCGTTCTAGTTCACACTTTTATGGCACTCTATTTGTTCGGCAACCCATTCCAGTAGATTCTGCCGATTTCACGCAAACACAAGTTTAAATACTTTGACTTGAACAGGCTAATAGAATTAGGCAAAAAAAGGCGATAATTACGATGGCGTGATAAACAAGCTTGTGAATTCCTGAGAAAAGAGAAGGAATAGAATTGCGCTTGGTTTTTAGCTAAAACCTTTTAGCCAGGCTTTTTTTGTGCCAGATTAGGGCTACTGCAAAAAACAAGACAGTGAATCCTGAAAGCATTAGCAGGTTTAGAGTTGGCGGGAAATAACTGGCGCCTTCGACTGAGTGCCTGGCTATGTCTGTGTAGTATGTTAAAGGGGAAATGAAGGATATGAGTTTGGTTGCACCAGGCATTTGGCTGAGGGGAATGAATACCCCGCTTATGAAAACCAGGGGAAATTTTATCAGGGAAGACAGCATCATTATGTTGGAAGGCTTATCAGTTGGCGGAGCAGACAGAACCAATCCAAATGCAGAAAAACAAAAAGAAGCCAGTACAGTGCCTGCCACCAGGCTCAATGTTACAAACCCATTTCCCAACAACGCAATGCCCAGCAAGAGGACAAACGCGGTTATAAAGAGCCCGAACAAAAAGGACGCCAATATGTCGCCCAAAATGATTGCCCACAAAGGTATTGGAGCCGAAACAAGCCTTTCAAAGGTTTTCGTGCTTGTTTCAGTTGGCGCAATAGCTGGGCCAATGGAAGTGGACGTGAAAAAAAGAGCCATTGCCAGCAAGCCGGGAAACAAGAACTCCATTGGAAGTTCTTTGCCCAAGGCAAAAGAAATGAAGAAAAATGCCGGCAAGAGCAAGCCAAAAATCACCACCGGTCCTTTCAGATAGTATATTGACAAATCCTTTTTGGTGATTGCCAAAGACCTTCTCAGCTGCTCCAGGAGATTCATTTTTCTTCACCAGTCAACTTTACAAATATGTCTTCAAGGCGCGGGCCAAAGGTGTTAATGGACAAAATCCTGTTTTTTGAAAATCGGGCGTATTCAAACAGAGGGGCCAAAATTTCTTCTGGTTTTTCAGTGTAAATCCTTATTTTATCGCCAGCCTTTTTTATTGAACCCGTGTCCTTAAACTTGAGTTCCCCCAAATCCACTTTTTTCTCAAAGGCAACCTCAATGGAGGAAGTGCTTTGAATTAAGTGCTTTAATCTTGCAGGCCTGTCCAGTGCAACAATTTTCCCGCGGTTCATGATGGCAATCCTGTCACACAGGTTATCGGCTTCCTCTATGTTGTGGGTTGTCAGGACAATGGTTGTCCCTTCATCATTAAATTTTCTGACAAGCTCTCGTATCAGCCTGACGCTTTCCACGTCAAGACCGGAAGTGGGTTCGTCCAAAAACAATAGTTCAGGGCCATTAATCAAGCCCATGGCAATAATTAAACGCTGTTTCATTCCCTTGGAAAAGGTTTTTACTTTTTCATGCATTCGCCCATGCAAGCCAAACAATTTCAGCAAGCTATCGGTTTTTGCCCGTATTTTCTGCTTTTTCATGCCATATAATTCCCCTATCAGCTCCATGTTTTGGTAGGCGGACAGGTCAATGTAAGCATTTGCCATTTCCGGGACAACCCCCACAACCTGTTTTGCTTCCAATGGCTCCTTTTCCAAATCATGGTTTTTTATAAAAATCCTGCCACTGTTGGGCTTGAATATTCCAGTAAGCATTCTGATTGTAGTGGTTTTGCCTGCGCCGTTCGGGCCAAGCAGGCCAAAGATTTCCCCTTTCCCAACCTCAAAGCTTATGTTGTCCACAGCTGTAAAAGAGTTGAAGTTTTTTACTAACGATTTTACCCAAATGATTTTATTGGTTTCAGTGGCCATCCTGAACCCCCAGAATCGTCAATTTCTCAATGCACTTAATTCCCCTGACTTCATCCAAACCCATGAAAACAGAGTCTCCTTTAGCCAATTCTATTTCACCTTTCCCGCAGGTAAAAATGCCTTTGCCCTGCAGTACAAAAAAGAATACGGCATAAGGCTCGGGATGGGGCTTTATTTCCTGGTTCTTTTCCAAGCCAACAACAACAATATTAAAATTCCCTGATTTGAGAATATCTTCTTTAACTGGCCTTTCCGGCAAAAATTTCGCCCTGGAAACCAAGTTCTTGATGTACATTTTAAGCCCCTCCTTTAAGCATTGCCTTCACAAACCGCCTGTTTGTTGCAATCCTTGTTAACGCGAAAATTATGAAAGCGGCACCAAACCAGGCATGCAAATCCGCAAGGAGCTGGAATTTTGGGGCAACCCCGCTGATATAGTTAACAAAGAGCGGAATGGAAGTCAAGGCCGTCACAATAAATGTGGAAATGCACAAGAGTCCCAGAAAGCGCTTTGCCCTCATTTTTTGCCTCCAAAATGTTTTTTGTAAAAACCAGCCATTTTGTCCAGCATTTTCTTTCGTTCCATAACCATTTCAAGCCACTTCTTAAGAAACGTTTTTCCTTTCGGAGTTATTTTATATATTCTTTTGTCAGGTCCGCTGTCGTTTTTTTCCCACTTTGAAGACACAAGCTTGCTTTGTTCCATTCGCCTCAGCGTAGTATACATGGTACCCGATTTCACTTCGTGCCTTCCTTCAGTGATTTCACAAACCTCTTTGATTATTTCATAGCCGTAAGAAGGCTTTCCACAAACAACCACAAGCACCATAAACTGCAGCCAGCTCTTTTCAGGATACCCGCAATTGCATTTCTTTTCACACACAATACTATATAACAATGTTACATATATAAGGCTTTTGGTTGGGCAATACCCTGAGACACAGAACCGGAAAACAAAAAAAGCAGCCAAAAAAAGGCCTAGTGGCTTGCCAAGGTTATTGTTGTTTTTGCGCCGGCCAATTCTTTTCCATTTGCTTCAACTGACGCGTGCAAATCGTAAGGGCCTGGATAAACGCCGCCGCATCCGGCAGTGCAGTAAGGCGTGGTTTCAACAAACTCAATTAAATTTTCGCCTTCATTCAAATCAACAGTTTTCTCGCTTTCAATATAGTTTTTGGAATAAGGGGCAACTCCCCAAATCTTGACTACTGCGCTTTCGATGCCTTCAGAAGCGGTTGCAATAACTGTTATTACGGCTTCTTCATGCGAACCATACTCTTCTTTGCCGGTTGAAACAGAAAGGCTTATCTCAGCATTTAAATCAGCATTCTCCCCAGGAGCATCCAGTGTTGGAAGCAAATTGCTTTCAGGTTCTCCTGCCTGTTTCAAACCATTGTTTTCTCCTTGCAATGGTTCGGTTTCAATGCAGCCGGATAAAAGCAGGAGCATGACGGCTAATACAAAAATTGCTGCAAAAGCTTTCTTCATGAAACAAATAAGCCCGAAAAACATTTAAATATTGATTCCTACCAATATGTTTTACTGGCGGCGGGTGGATAAAATACGATTTCATAATTTGCAAGAAAAAAATAGTTTGAATAATGTGCTTCTTGCCGTGGCGCTGGTGATGGGATTTACCTTTATCGTTATGCTGTCAATTTATCTTGTTAGGGAACTATATGGCGCGGATTGCAGCTGCAGGGCATCCTTGCCGATCGTAATCGCGGCGTTGTCGTCTTTAGGCGTGTTTGTCGGAATTTTAACATATTATTCTTTATCCGAGTCTTTTTCAAAAGAAAAAAAGCAAATTTTTGGCGACGTGGAAAAAACCCTTAATTTCTTAGCCCCTGAAGAAAAAAAGATATTACAGGAAATAATTAAACTGGAGGGGGAAGCCACACAGAGCCAGCTTGGCGGCGCAACTGGTTTGAGTTCGGTCAAACTGCATAGGCGGCTATTGGCTCTCGAATCCAAGGGCATACTGCAGAAAGAAAAAAAAGGCATGACTAAAAAAGTGATTTTGGATAATGACTTCAAGGCGCTTTTTATTAAGTAGTTTCTACAGCCATTGAGCTGTTGGCCTATGTCAGCACTATTAAAATTTTGACACAATTTCTTGAATGTCTTTACTTAGCGTTATACGGTTGGTTTTTCCATAAGGCTCCAATTTGACTACGCCTTTTCTCTTCAATCCATTTAGTGTCCTATGTGCCTTTAGCTTAGTCATGCCATCCATTCTGCTGATTTCAGACTGCAAGACACTGCCTTTGTTTTCAATGATTCTTTCAACCACTTTTTTCTCATTGGGGTTAAGGAGCTTTAAGATATTTCCATTATCCTTCCGCCTAATTTTTTCACCTTTTGCACTCGTTTTAATCCCACGGTCTACTAATTTAGTTATTGCGCTAATATTCTTTTCCATCTTCTCCTCTAATCTTTTTGATATAAAGTAATAGGATATAGGAACAACCCCAACTACCATTAAAATCAAAGACAGCCATAAAAGATAATTAGGAACCATCCTTGGGCAAATGCCATGATTTGTTACAGGATAACTACCAAAATCTTGGAAGAGGCTGTGCCATACAATAAGAATAATGCCTAATAAGGCCATAACCGATATCGGCAATAGCCATCTCCTGTTTTTTAGGTTCATTATTGAAGTAATGTATAATAACTATTTAAAGGTTGCTATTGGTTTCTATTGATTGAAACCAAGTTTCATAAGTTTGAAACCCGGGCCATTGGTTTCAGCAAACCATTATATATGGTTTCACAGACATGAAATATAGGTAAAATTACCGGAGGTGAAAACAAAATGGATAGAAAAATAGTAGGAATAGGCATTGGAGCAATTCTTGTTATCGGGCTATTAACCCTAACGGGGTTTGCGTTTGCTCAAGGCACTGAAACTGTTCCAGCCGCGGGATTTGTGGATGCTGATGAAGATGGCGTCTGCGACAATGCCGGCGATTGCCCTTACAAGGAGCAGGCGGGTGGATTTGCGGATGCTGATGAAGATGGCGTCTGCGACAATGCCGGCGATTGCCTGAGGCATCAGAATGGCAGAGGATGTCATGGCGCTGAAGGATGCCCTAAGATGAAAGATGGATTCAGGGGAAGGTGCCACAGGGCAGCAGCAGAATAAA
>CAZMUN010000039.1:0-9786 GCA_964569815.1 uncultured archaeon | reverse complement strand
TTTTTGTTTTCTTTTTTTCTTTTTTTTCTTTTTTCTTTTTTTTTTTTTTCTTTTTTGCTTTTTTTGTTCCCTTTTTTTTTGTTTTCTTTTTCTTTTTTTCTTTTTTTGTTTTTTTGGGCTTTTTTGAGACATATGGTGCAAATAGCTCTGCTTCTTCATCTTCTTCTTGGTTCAGTTCTGCCCTCATTTCCGCAATTATTTCTGAGACGGTTTTTCTTTGTTCAGCCATGCTGAGAAATAGCTTTTTCTAATATTTAAGGGTTTCCCTGGACTTTGGCCAAAACCGCTTTTTTTTGAAAAAATTGTCCTTTCTGCTTTGAAATTTGTAAAGTGCAGGCGTGCCCTGGAGTGGATTTGCCTTGTGGAAAAAAGTGAATCACCGCATTTGCTTGCTTTCGCTACCCTCAAAGCATTTTCTGTTATTACCACCGTTGCTCCCTTCCGGGCCTGGCGGGGTTCATAATAGCAAAAAACCTAAGAGGACAAAAGTTCATCGCAGAATGCGATGGCTTTCTTCCACTTGGCGAACCTCTTCCAGGGCTTCGGTTCCAGCGTAAAGCGGATTTCTGGCAACAGGGTCCCGCTAAAACCCCAACCTAGCCTGCATACTATTTTGGCTTTGAAGCATTTTTTAAAAACTTTGCATCGTGGTTATTTGGGGGGATTTTGTTTGGCTGAAGAATTTGTTGGAAAGGTAACCCATTTTTTTGACAAAATAAGCGTTGCTGTAGTCGAGCTTTCAGGTCCTTTGAATGTAGGCGACAAAGTTAAGTTCAAGCACAGCGAAGAGGAGTTTGAGCAGCCTGTGGATAGCATGCAGATAGAGCATGCGTCAATCAAGCAGGCTAAAGAGGGCCAGGCTGTTGGCATGAAGACAATGCAGCCCGTTCACGAGGGCGCGGAAGTTTACAAGCTGGAAGAATAACTTGCTTGTTTCAAAAAAAAAGAAATTTGGGAAGGCTTTACACGTCTTCCACTCCGTTTTCCGTAACCCTAAATATGGCTTCTCCGTCTGGCAAGCTTGGGCTGTCGACGAGTTTTGCAACGCGGGTGTCTGCTTTGCTTTTTCTCAGGTAGATTCTTGTCTTTGAAGCGTGTGCTACGACTTCTCCGCCAACGGGTGCTGTTGGGTCGCCGAAGAGAATGTCTGGTCTTTGCATTACTTGGTTTGTTACCAGGACTGCGATGTTGTTCAGTTCGGCAAGCTTCATCAGCGTTCTTAAATGCTTGTTTAGTTTTTGCTGCCTGTTTGCAAGTGTGCCTCTTCCAACATACTCTGACCGAAACTGGGCCATTAGGCTGTCCACTATTATGAGTTTTATTTTTTTGTCTTTTATGAGCTCGTTTGACTTGTCTGCTAAAAGCATTTGGTGGTCTGAGTTGTAGGCGCGGGCGACGAAAACCTTTTTGAGGACTTTTTCTGGTTCCAGTCCAAAGTGTTTTGCTACTTGAATGACTCTTTCCGGCCTGAAGCTGTTTTCTGAATCGATGTAGAGGCAGTTTCCTCCAAGGCCGCCTTTTTCAACAGGCAGCTGGACTGTCACTGCTGTCTGAAAGCACCACTGGCTTTTTCCTGAGGCAAACTTTCCATAAACCTCTGTAATGCTTTGTGTTTCAATGCCGCCGCCAAGCAGTGCGTCCACTTCTTTGCTTCCTGTCGTGATTTTTCCAACATGCTTTCTTTTTTCTGCAAGCTTGTCAGCGCTTTCAAACCCCATTTCTAAGGCGTCTCGTGCCGCCTTTATGGCTTTTTCGGCTGTTGCTTGCCCCAAGCCTGCTGCTTCAATTAGCTCCATTGGGGATGCAACGGCCATGCTTTCCAGGGTTTTGTAGCCGGATTGAATCAGTTTTTCTGCTGCCTGTGGCCCTATGCCTGGCAGGTCCTGGATTGTTTTTATTTCTTTTCCCATGCTTTTTTTCCTCCTGCAGTGCTGGTTTTTGGCAGGAGAGCGTTGGGGGTGCTTCCTGTCTTGGCAGCCTGCTGGAATAACTAGGTTTCAATTGTTTTAAATACTTTTTAGGGTGGGTTTCCGCTAATTCATTGCAATTCAATGCTTTTTGCGCTTAGCTCCAGCTGCCCTGAGTAAGTGTTTTCTTTTACTTTTCCAACCGCTGAAACCGTTTTGCCTGCCATTTCCTGAAGTTCTTCTATGATTGCTTCTCTGCCTCGTTCCTCTGTTCGACTTTTTAGCTCCTTGTTGTCTAGGCCTGTTATTTTTTCTGCTTCTTTGCCGTATGCTGCTATATCTATTTGTGCTGTTCCGTCATCCAGTCTGAAGGATATCACTTGCCTTACTCCTGGCTCTTTTACTTCTCCGCATCTGTCACACAGAATTCCTTCTTCGAGCCTTTGCAGTTTTCCTCCGCATTCAGGGCAAATGTTGTAGAACAGGCCTCCTTGGTTAACTGCTATGATTTTTCCCTGCAGCAAAATGTTTTTGTCTCCTGCCTTGGCTTCGGCAATTTTTTTTCTTTCAGCGTTTTTTTTAAGCAGTTCTTCCGCTTTTGGAATTGTTTCCTTTCCTGGCTTTGTTGCGATGCGGGCCTGCCAGCCCAAATGAAGCTCTATTCCTTTAAGCCCTGGCTTTGTGTAGGCTCCTTCCATCGAAACAAGGTCGTTCTCTTCCAGGTTTTTGGCTGTTTCCGCGACATCGTTCCAGGCCGTGGCCTTGACTGTTCCTGTTTCGTCTCCTATAATGAAGTTCATCACCTGGCCTTTTTTTCCCTGTTTGTCAAAAAAGTTTATTGGAAAAAGCCTTATCACGCGTGCTTCAAGGTTTACGTCGTTCATTTCTTTTTTTAGGTCGGAAACTTTAACCGTTTTGGTTTGGGCTTTTGGGAGGTCTGAGAAAGCAGCTTCTTTCGGGCTTGTTTCAAAGCTTCCCTTGTATGACAGGTTGAGCTGAGGCTTTGAGTTGAATTCCTTAACATAGCAGTTATGTAGCAGAATTGCTGTTCCTCTTTTTACGCCTGCCTCTTGTATTTTTTTTACATCGTCGTGCCATACTGTTAAGCGAGTTTCCCCTGTTGAATCTGCTACGACGAGGTTGCATAGCTTTCCCTTTTTTCCGTTTTTTTCAAAGCCTTTTGGGGCAAAGACCTGCATTACTCTTACTAGCAGGTCCACGTTCTGCATCCCGTTTTTGAGCTGTGAAACCGTGAGCTTTTTCAGGCTGTCGTTGCCTATTTCAATCCCGAGGTCTTTGGCTACCATGAATGCAGCGCCAGAATCGCTTAAAAGGCCGGAGAACTTCTGTTTTTTTTCTTCAACCAGCTTTCTTATCTCTGCAATGCTTTTTCCGCTTGCCTCTGATATTTTTTGAACACCCTCTTCACCCATAACAAGCCCCCCTCTTTTTTAGATTCTGGCAAAAAAAGGTTTTAAACACTTCCAGAGCCATTTTTTGTGGTTTGCTTTGTTTAATGAAGTTTCGGAAAAGGTTTTTTCCTTCATTTCGGAGACTGGGGGCAGCAACGTTTTTCTTTTAAAAGGCGGGAGTGAACTTGCTCTGATTGATTCAAGCACTGTTGACAACAAGGATCTGCTTCTTGAAGGCCTTGGGCGGCTTGGCCTTAAGCCTGAATCAGTTTCTCTTTTACTTCACACTCATGGCCATGCAGACCATTTTGGAAACGACGGCCTTTTTTCAAGGGCCAGAATTGGAATGCATGAAGAAGATGCAAAGGAACTCAATTCAGGCAACGGCGATTTTGCTTGCTCTCGGCACTTCCCTGAAAGCAGGCTTCCCAGGGTTTCGGTTTTTCTCAAACGCGGCCAGCAAATTGATTTAGGTGGCTTTTCCCTAACCGTTCTCCATGCCCCTGGCCATACTGCGGGCAGCGTCTGCTTTTTTGAGCCTTTCCAAAAGCTGCTTTTTTCCGGCGACACCTTGTTTTCCCATGGCTTTGGAAGGACAGATTTGCCCACCGGGAACAGCCAAAAAATGCTTGAAAGCCTTAAAAACCTGGAAAAAACGCCCTTTGAAGCCCTTTTGCCTGGCCATGGCCCTATGGTTTTGGGTCGAGAGGCCAATAGCGCTAGCCTTAAAGAAGTGCTTAAAGCGGCTTCAACAAACACCTTTTTATAGCTTTGTAGTACAATCGTTTCATTGGGGTTCTTTCAATGAAAGAGGGAAAAGTTTACAAAAAAATCCTTGAAAAACTTTCCAGTGACCGAGGCTTAACATTCATGCAGCTCGATCCCCCAAATTACACGCCGGAGCTTGCAGGCAAAATTGCCCGCGTTGCAGAAGAGAACGGCCTTGATGCTTTTGCCGTTGGCGGCTCTGTTGGCGCCCAGGGAAAGGCTTTGAATGAGTGCCTTAAGGAAATCAAAAAAAACAGTTCGCTTCCGAGAATAATTTTTCCTGGAAATATTGGAACCTTGTCAAGGCATGCAGATGCAATCTATTTCATGTCAATGCTTAACAGCAACGACCCTTATTGGATTTCCGGGGCCCAGACAGGCTCTGCTTTCATGGTAAAGCAGCTTGGCCTTGAGGTTATTCCCACTTCATATATAATCATTGACCCTGGCGAGGCAGTTGGCTGGATGGGCCGAGCCCAGCTTATTCCAAGAAACAAGGGCTACCTTGCGGCTTCAACAGCCCTTGCAGGGCAGTACATGGGAAGCAAGCTTGCAATCCTTGAATCCGGCGGAGGCTCGCCACAGCCCGCTCCAAAAGAAATGGTTGCCCAAACCAAAAGCGTTTTGGATATTCCCCTGCTTGTTGCCGGCGGAGTAAAAGACGAAAAGTTTGCTTTTGAAACCATTAAGGCTGGAGCAGACATTGTCCAGATTGGTTCGGCTTTTGAAGCCTGCAAAGGCAACTTGGAAAAGGTTGGCAAAAAGTTCAAGGCCATCACTTCTGCGGTAAAAAAGGCCGGAAAAGAGAAAAAGTGACCTTCATTTCTTTAATGCCTTCAAAGTTTTTCTGACTGCCTCTTTCATAGGCGTTTTTGGCTTCCAGCCAAGGCTTTCGATTTTGCTTGTATCGTATTCTCTTGCTCGAACAAGCCTTTCAATGTGCTCTTTTGTTACAATGCCCCTTTCCCCCTTTATCGACAGCCCAAGCTTTGCAAGCCAGACAGGAATGGTTTTTATTTTTCTTTTTATGCCCAGCTGGCTCTGGATTTCTGCATAAAGGTCGCGCAGAGAGTGCTTCTCCTTTTCTGCCACAACAAAAATTTCGCCAAAAAAGGATTTCTTTCCCAAAACAAAGGCCAGTGCATCAACAAGGTCGCTCACATAAACGGTCTGCCAGGACTGTTTCCCTGAACCAATAAGAGGAAACCCTTTCTTTACCAGTGTTACTATCTTTTCCCAGAATTCGTTTGGGCCCAAAACCAGGGCGCTCCTCAAAACGGTTATTGGAAGCATTTCGTGGAATTCGTGAACCGTTCTCTCTGCCTCTGTCTTGCTTTTTTCGTATTCTGTAACTGGCTTGAAGGCGCTTTCTTCATTGACTGTTTTCTTTAAGCCGCCGTGCACGCCCACTGTTCCCAAATAAACAAAGTGCTTTACGCGGGCCTTTGCAGCTGCCTCCAAAATGTTTTCCGTTCCCTTTACGTTTACTTTCCAAAGCATTGGGCTTTTTTCTTCCAAAACAGCGGCCAAATGGTACACTGCATCAACGCCGGAACAGGCATTTTCACACTGGCCTTTATCCAAAATGTCGTTTCCCAAAGAAAGGTCAAACTCTTTCACAGAATGCCTTTTTTTCCGCAAACCAGAAACAAGCCTTTTTCCCACAAAGCCCCTGCTTCCTGTTACCAAAACCTTCATAACAACTAGTTTTTGGTTCAAGGTTATATTAAAATATATTGAAGAATCTAATAAATTGGAGTGAAATATGGGAGGAAAAAGCAAAGCTCAAGTTGCCATACTGTTTCTTTGCCTGCTTTTCTTAAGCCAGGGCTGTTTTGCCTGGTGGAACAGTGCCTGGAATTACCGAATGAAAATCACCTTTGATGCCTCAAACATAAACCTTGACTTGAACCATTTTCCTGCAATGGTTGACTTGAACAGCGAAAATTTTGACTTTTCAAATGCCCTTTCTAACGGAGGGGACACTCGCTTCATTGACGGTGATGACTCGTCCGACCTAAACTATGAAATTGAAGACTGGAATTCTAACACCCAGGCTGCCTTTGTTTGGGTCCGCGTTCCCCACATACCAAAAAATTCAACAAGCGACTTCATTTACATGTATTATGGAAACAATGCCGCCGCTGATGGAAACAACAATTTTGGAACTTGGGATGACAACTTTGTCGGAGTATGGCACATGGCCCAAAACACAGGCAGCATTCTTGATTCAAGCGGCAACGAAAACCATATGGCTCCTGAGGGCTCAGGGCATACTTATTTGCAGGCAGGCAAAATTGGTTATGCTGTTGGAACAGCTGGTGCGGGAAGATGGCAGATAAGCGACAACGACAGCTTGAGCATTGTTGGGCAGGGACTCACTATGGAAACCTGGGTTAACCCAAACGCCACTGCCCTTTACGGCTTGATTCACAAAGACCGCCAATATTCCCTTTTCAGGCACAGCGGCAACAAGATGTCCTATGCTGACAGCATCACCTGGAGCTATGCCAGCATGGGCTACTCGACTTTGACAATTGACAATGGGGTCTGGAGCCACACAGCAGCAACTTTTGACGGTAGCACTGTGCCCTACTACGTCAACGGCGTAAACGACAGAAACGTGACTGGACACAACGGCAGCCTTACTGACAACGGAAATTACGTCACCCTGGGATCTTACTCCACAAGCTACCAGCTAAACGGCTATTTGGACGAGGCAAGAATTTCGGACTATCCTCGATCTTATGAATGGCTGAAAGCAGAATACAAAAACGGGCAAAAGGGCTTCAATACTTACAGTGCAGAAGAGGAAAAGGCGGGCGACATCTACAATGTGAGAACCTATCTTGTAAACGACTTGAATTCACCTAGGTCCTCTTTTGGAAAAGGCCAAAAAGTGCGAATTGATGCAAACGGCAGCCTTCCCTCCCCGCTCTTGCTTACGATAACCGACAGCAACAACGTGCCACAAGTTAGCCAAGCCACAATGATAAACCTTTCCTCAGGAATTCCGGGCGATGACAATTGCTGGACTTATATGTATGATTTAAACGGCTCCACAGGCTGGTATGACTTGGTTGTTGGAACCAAACAGTACTTCAACTCCTTCTACCAAGGAGAGGTCTGGCAAAACCAATGGGTCAGCGCTGACGCAAACACATACCCCTTCAAAGTCGATGTAAATGTTTCCGAGCCAGGCATAATGCAGAGATGGTTTGTTCCAATCGACGTTAACATGGACTACAACTTCAATTCCAACAGCAACAGCGTCCGTGTCCTCGATTACAACGGAACCGATTACTTGGAGGTCCCCTCCCAGGTTTACAACAAAACCGAATCAGGAGGCAACATGACCAATTCTGCCCTTGTTTTTCTCAGCAGCATGGATATAGGCGAAGACAGAAACTACTTTGTCAACTATGCCCGAACAAGTTACCCTCAAAGCTATGACTCGGATTTGAATCTTGAGGCAACCCAAGGATGGTACGATTTCCAAAACTCCTTGTTCCGCGTAAGAGTTGACCTAAACAGCGGCGGAACAGTAAGCAGCATATGGAGCAAACATGGAAGTGACACCAACCTTTCAGGCTACTATCCCATGCACTACTGCCCTGAAGCAGACACAGGCCCAATAAGCTACAATACCACATCCCTTTCAAACCCCTCTTTCTCAATTGATACCAACGGAGGCCTCTTTGCAAAAATCTTCCTTTACGGCACAGTGGGAAACATAGACTACAATCTGACCTACAAGTTTTACGCAAAAAACAATTACTTCCTTATTGACACAAACGCAAATGCCAGAGCAAACGAAGGATGGAACGAATACTACACAGACAGCTACCTTCTTTCATCAGAGGGCGTCTTTGAACGCGTTTTCTTTTCACCCCAGGACTGGAACGTGGTTTCCTATCCTCTCGTCAGCGGAACAGGCTCAAGCTTCTTGAACCTGGCTGACCTGAATTTTATCGGAATATACGACGTAAACAACTTTGATGCAATATCAGACATCTTCCTCGGCCACAACTCCTCAAAAACACTTGACCCCAAAGTAGACTTCTATGACAGCTCTTCCTACGAATTCTGGAGAAGAACGCTTTACAGCGGAAGCGTTTCCCAAAACGATTATTTCAACACAAGCATTGCCCGCACAATATTCACTCCAGACAACAACTGGACCGATTTAAACAGAACCTACATGAAACTGAAAAATCCTGTCACGACAACTATTGGCCCAAGCAAGACATCAGACACCACAAACCCCCTGCAAACCGGAGACTTTAACTACGCGCCGTTTACAGACGTAAACGACACTGACGACGTCAATGTAACTGCCGTTTGGACAGACAACCTTGAACTGTATTCAGCAGACATAAACTGCCGCGGACCAGACCTAAATATAATGACCTCAACAGAACTAGACAACAACCAGGACACCGTTTTCTATGTTATTGATGCAAACATTTTAAACGCGGGAAGAATAGACTGCAATTTCACAGTCCAGGACATTTCAGGGAACTATGATTCAAACACAATCTCATTTTACGTTAAGGATGCTTCTGCACCCGCGTTCTCAAGACAAATCCACAGCCCAGACCTGAACAAGGACATTGACCCAGAAACACAAATCACGGTTGACGTAAATTTGCAGGAATACACGGCAATTAAAACAGTTACGCTATACACGCGACGCTACTATGACAGCAACAGCTCCTGGAGTGACTGGAATGCAATAACAATGGCAAACGACATGAATTTTTCAGACTACAACTACCAATACACAGCACCATTCAAGACGCCTGACGTGAACGCGAAAACGCAGTACTACATGAATGCTTCTGACACAAACAACCATGATGCGAACTCTGACACAAACACCGTGCATAGCTACTGGGACCATTCCTGGTTTTTGGAACCAGGCGTATTCGGAACGCATGTAAGCCCTGGTTTGGACGCAAACGTCACAATCGGAGACCTCAACATAGTGAACACAGGTGACAAGCCACTAAGCTTCAAAATCAACAGCGACTGGGGCAACCCGAACCACGTGTTCTACGATGGAAATGTGGAAACCTCCTCAGGCTATTCTTTCACTCTGGAAGCAGGTGCAGACCTAAACTTTTCAACCATAATAACATCAAAAACCACTGAAAGAAGCGACTCCCTAACAATAACTGCAAATCCTTCCGAACAGGACGCAAACCCTGATTCAAATACGGCGACAGCAACAATTCTAAGCAGCGCTGGAGGCCCGTTCCTGTACATAGAATGGATAGACACAAACACCAATGTAATGCTGGAAGACACAGGCATAACCTATACAGCAAAAGTAACAAACAAGGGAAACATGGACGCAAACAACGTAACCCTTGACTGGACCCTGCCAAGCAACTGGACCATAACAACAGGTGCAGCAAGCTCAAGCGATCTTGACCTTTTCGTTGACGCCTATCTAGAGGATACAATAGAATTGGCCATAGGTGCTCAAGCAGCAACAGGAAGCTGGCCAGTAAGCTTTTCAGCAGGATGCTGCAACGACGGAAACAAAACAAGAACAGAAAGCCTAACAGTAACAGTAACACAAAAGCCCTCTGAAGAAGACGACACAGACGATGTTGATGACGACGATTCTACAGACATAGGTGTTACGGCTGTTGCTGCCGCTGCCACTGCTGCAACGGCTTCTGGTGGCAGTG
>CAZMUN010000038.1:0-9869 GCA_964569815.1 uncultured archaeon | reverse complement strand
ATCAAGCCCTGCCTGCAGGCTATTACGCCAACGCCTGGGCCGCCGAAACTCATTTCGTTGCCAAAGCCCTGCATTTCGCCGGCAAAAATGTCTGCTTCCTTTACAGGCCCAAGAAAGGCCAATGAAAGGGCCTCCGAAGTTACGACTACAAGCAAGGCGCCTTTTTCATGCACCCTTTCCTCCAGCACTTTTAAATCTTCAATGCAGCCAAAAAAGTTTGGCTGCTGGACTATAACGCACGCTGTTTCTTCATCCAGCTCTTTTTCAAGCTCTTTGAAAGTCGCTTCCCTGAAAGCTATTCCTGCAGAGGCCGCGTAAGTGCTTACGGTTCCAAGGTATTCTGGGTTGACGCTTTTCAAGGCAACTGCCTTTTTTTTCCTTGTTTTTGAGCAGGCCATCAGCATTGCTTCGGCTGTTGCCGTGGCCCCGTCGTAAACGCTTGCGTTCGCCAAATCCATTCCTGTCAGCATGCAGACATTGGTCTGCCATTCATAGATTGCCTGAAGCATTCCCTGGCTTATTTCAGCCTGGTATGGAGTGTACGCTGTGTAGAACTCGCTTCGCCCCAGAATTGCCGGAACAACTGCTGGCACGAAATGGTTGTAGCAGCCTGCTCCCAAAAAAAGCCTGAGCTTTTTCGCAGAGGCGTTTTTGCAGGCCAATGCTTCCAGTTCTTGGCTCAAATCTTTTTCATTTAAGCCTGGAGGCAGTTCAAGGCCTTTTTTTAGAACTCTTTGTTTTGGAATGTCTTCAAATAATTCGCCAATTGATTGGGCTTTTGCTTCCTTTAGCATTTCCTTTCTTTCTTTTTCCCCCACTGGAATGAAGTCCATTAAAACCCCTGCAAACTATTCCCTGCCTTCAACAAGCTCTGAATACCGCTTTGCATCTAAGAGGCCTTCTGCCTCTTTTGGGTCCAAGGCCTTTATTTTTGCAATCCACCCCTTTTCAAAAGGGTCCTTGTTCAATGTTTCAGGGTTTTTTTCAAGCTCTGAGTTGACTTCAACGACTTTGCCTGAAACAGGCGCGATTATGTCTGAAACGCTTTTCACGCTTTCCACAACGCACATCTGCTTTCCCTTCTCAACCTTTTTTCCCTTTTCCGGCAACTCCACGAAAACTATGTCGGTCAATGCATGCTGTGCATGGTCTGTTATGCCGACTGTGGCAACATCTCCTTCCATCTTGCACCACTCGTGTGTTTTTGCATACTTTCTGTCATCAGGGTTTTCCAAAAGCAACGCCTCCTATTCTTTTACGCTTTTTTTTGAAAGCTGTATAACCACTTCATCCAAAAGCCCGCCTTTCGGGTTTTGTAAAACCTTTTTTCCGCCAGCTTTTTCAACAAGCCTTATCGAATCAGGTATTACCCTTCCGTCAGGCAGCCTTAAAAAAACAACCGGGAACCTTTTGCCACCAATTTTTATAATGCACCTAGTCTGCTTTTTTGCCCTTCTTCTTAAGGCATCCGAAACCTTGGCGCCAACACCCATCTGCTTAAGCCTTAATCTTCTTCTAGCCATTTTTTTCACTCTTGTAAAAAGGCAATTTCGCAACCTTTGCCTTAACCTTTTTTCCCCTTATCTCTGCTTCAATCCCGGTTCCTGCTGCTGAAAAATCCTGTTCAATATAACCTAAGCCAATACCCTTTTTTAAGGTTGGTGAAAAAGAGCCAGATGTCACCAAGCCAACCTGCTTTCCGCTCTTAAAAAGCCTTGCCCCCTGCCTTGCAATTCCTCTCTCCAGCAACTCAAACCCGGCCAAAACCTCTTGAATTCCTGCACTCTTTTGCCTTTCCAGGGCCCTTTTTCCAACAAAATCCTTTTCCCAGCACACAAGCCTTTTATAGCTGCACTGCAACGGTGTCTTCTCTTCATCCAAGTCCTGCCCATACAAAACCATTCCCGCCTCAAGCCTCAACGTGTCCCTGGCAGCCAAGCCACAGGCCTCAACTCCAAATTCTTTGCCTGCTTCCATCAGTGCATTCCACGTCTCCAAAGCCCTTCCCTTTGAAAAATACAACTCAAATCCTTGCTCGCCGGTGTAACCAGACTTGCTTGCCACTGCCCCATTTCCTCCAACCTCGGCTTCCTCGAAAGTGTAGTACTTCATCTCACCCAGTTTGCCCCCAGTTAGCCTTTCCAGAACCTTGCCTGAATTTGGCCCCTGCAAGTCAAGCTTTGCCATCCTATCCCGCAAGCCCCCTACAGCCACATCCAGTTCCTTTCCATGCTCTTCAACCCAAGCCAAATCCCTTTCATACGGCCCTGCGTTGACAACAAGCCAAAACTTTTCAGGCCCAAACCTGTAAACAGTGAGGTCGTCCAAAACGCCGCCATGCTCGTTGCACATTACAGCCAAACGCACCTGCCCTTGTTTCATTCCTGAAACGTCACGAACCAAAAGCTTCTGCAACAGCCTTTCAGCATCCTTTCCCCCAACAAGAATTTCCCCCATGTGGGAAACGTCAAAAAGCCCGCATTTTTCTCTTACCGCGTTATGCTCTTGCACCGGCGTGGAATAGTATGCTGGCATTTGCCAGCCATGAAAACCAGTCATCTTTGCACCAAGGGCTTGATGGGTTTCAAAAAACGCTGTGCGGTTTACCATGACATAAAATGAAACAAAAACAGCTTAAATATAGGCGCCAGCCTTTCCAGCCAAAACTGGAAAGCCCAAAAATTTAAATACTTCAACCGCTTTCTTTACAATATGCCCAGAGGAAGAAAGCTGCCGCACAGGCAGCACAAAAAGCCAAAGTCTGCAAGAAAAGGCAAACCCGAAGCAAAAAACCCGGTTGACGCACAGCGCACCCAGGTGCACAGCTCGCTTGCAAAAGCAGAGCAAAGCCTTAAGCCGCTTAAAAAAGGCTCTCCTGAAGCAAAAGAGTTAATGCGCAAAATAGCCAGGCTTAAGAACGAGCTTCATCGCTTGAACAAACAGCACAACCGAAACAAGTAAATGCTATTCCACTAAGCCCTTTTCCTTCAGCGCTGCCAAAATCTTTTCCTTGTCAAAGCCTTCAATGACTGTGCCTTCTACGTCCAAGACCGGAAAAAACACGTCTGTGCTGCCCTCTGGCCTTGCAGACCGCCTTTTTTCAACCATTTCCCGGGCCTTTTCCTTATCCGATTTTACGTCAAATTCCTCAAAGTCCACGTTGTTTCTCTTAAGCAAGGCCTTTGCAGCAGCGCACTTTGTACAGCTTGGCAAAGAGTAAACTATTACACCCATACAAAACAAAAAAAAACAGCGAAAACTATTTAATAAAATCTTAAATCAATTACTCTTGGTTTGGGGGCATCTTTTTTGAAAAAACTTGTTTTAGGCATACTGGCTTCAACAAAGGGAACAGACATGCAGGCGGTAATCCAAGCCATTGAAGCCGGCGAGCTTTCAGCGGAAATCGCCTGCGTTGTCTCAAACAAGCCAGGCAACCTTGCTTTGGAACGAGCGAAAAGGCATGGCATTGAAGCAATTTTCCTCAACCCAAAGCGGTTTGATTCAAAGAAGGCCTTTGACCAGCACCTGGTAAAAATTTTGCAGGAAAAGGGCGTTGAACTCGTTCTCCTAATAGGCTACAACAAATTCCTCACAGGGCCTTTTCTTGAAGCATTCAAAAACCGTGCAATGAACATTCACCCGAGCCTTTTGCCTGCCTTCAAGGGCTGGGACAAGGACGTGCACCAGGAAGTGCTTGATTCAGGAGTCAAGGTTTCAGGCTGCTCCCTTTTCTTTGTAACAGAGGACCCTGACGCAGGCCCAACCATTCTGCAAAAATGCGTGCCTGTTGAAGAAAACGAAACAGTGGATTCCTTGAAAGAAAAGGTCCAAAAGGCAGAACAGAAAACCATTCTCAGAGGCATAAAGCTTTTTGCCGAAGGCCGCCTAAAAGTGGAGGGAAACAAGGTGCATGTAAATGAATAACCTTAAAATAACCCGGGCTTTGGTCAGTGTAACAGACAAAACAGGCCTACAGCAGTTTGCCAAAAACCTCCACGGCCTTGGCGTTGACATCATTTCCACAGGAGGGACATTCAAAAAAATCCGTGACGCGAAAATTCCTGCAAAGCGTGTGGAAGAGGTAACAGGCTTTCCTGAAATGCTTGACGGCCGCGTTAAAACACTGCACCCGATAATTCACGCAGGAATCCTTGCAGACCGCTCCAAGAAAGACCATATGGCCGCTTTGAAAGAGCGCAAAATCCAGCCCATTGACTTGGTTGTGGTAAACCTTTACCAGTTCAAGGAAACCGTTGCAGACGAAAGCGTTTCATTGGAGGATGCGATTGAAAACATTGACATCGGCGGCCCGACAATGGTTAGGGCTGCTGCCAAGAATTACTCAGGAGTGGGAATTGTAACAAGCCCTGGCCAGTATGAATCCATCCTTGACGAGCTCCGCAAAAACAACTGTTCTCTAAGCTTGGAAAAAAGAAAAAAGCTGGCTGCAAAAGCCTTTGAGGAAACCTCTTCATATGATTCAATGATAAGCCACTTTCTACATAACAAATTTTTGGAAAAAGAGCATTTCCCCGAAAAACTGAGCCTTGTTTTTGAAAAAGCCCAAGACCTGCGCTACGGCGAAAACTGGCATCAAAAGGCAGCTTTTTACAAGGAGCCTTTGGCTGTAAAGGAAAGCGTTGCCCTTGCAAAACAGGTTCACGGCAAGGGCCTTTCCTTTAACAACATCAACGATGCAAACGCTGCAATCGAGCTTGTCAAGGAATTCAAGGAGCCAACCGCTGTTTTAATAAAGCATGCAAACCCCTGCGGTGTTGCCTCCGACTCAAATCTTTCAAATGCTTTCAAAAAGGCCTTTGGCTGCGACCAGAAAAGCGCTTTCGGCAGCATCATTGCCTTGAACCGGCCCTGTGATTTGGCTACCGCAAAACAAGTTGCCGCTTTTTTCAACGAAATCGTGATTGCGCCCTCTTTTGAAAACGATGCCCTTGCCGTTTTGAAAAAAAAGAAGAATTTGCGAATAATGCTTTTGCCCGGCCTGGAAAAACCGCACCTGCACAGGGGCATGGAGTTCAGGTCTGTTGCAGGCGGCGCTTTAGCACAGACGCTTGACGACCACCGCTTGTCTGAAAAAGACTGCAAAACCGTTTCCAAAAGAAAGCCCTCAAAGCAGGAAATGCAGGACCTTTTCTTTGCCTGGAGTGTTGCAAAGTATGCCAAAAGCAATGCAATTGTTTTTGCAAAAAACCTTGCAACTGTTGGCGTGGGCGCGGGCCAAATGTCCCGCATTGATGCAACCGGTATCGCAGTCAAAAAATCTGAAGGGAACTGCAAGGGGGCCGTGCTTGCCTCCGATGCCTTTTTCCCTTTCCGTGACAACGTTGACCTTGCAGCCAAAGCAGGCATTACTGCCATAATACAGCCAGGTGGCTCTGTTCGCGACAAAGAAGTAATAAAGGCTGCTGACGAAAAAGGCCTTGCACTTGTCTTTACCGGCGTCCGCCATTTCAGGCACTAGTAATAATTTTAAACCTTGGATGCCCTAATTCTCTTATGTTCTTCATTACCTGGGGCAGAAAATACAAAAGAGTGGTGTACGAGCAGGGCAATATCCCAAAAAGGCTTCTTGAACGCGCCAGAAAAAGCATTCCAAGAATGCGCCAGGCCCAGTTTAGGCGCATTGTCACCAATTTTGAAAGAACCAGGAAAGGAGTTGAACTGCAAAAGCCGTTGAAAAGGCTTGAATCAGAGATAACCTCTTTGGAGCGCAGAACTTTTGGAAAGAAAAAGGCTCTGAAAGAGGTAAGCCAGATTCAGGCGAAATGGGTTGAGTGGAACAAGCACGCTGTTGCATACATGGAAGCCCTAATCGCTTACGCCAAAAAGAAAGGTTCCTTCAAGTCTGTTATAAATGAGATGGAGCTAGAGCTTGAAAAACACCGCTCGCAAAGTAGCTAAAGCTTTTAAATTCTTAAACCCTTATCTTTCCTATGCCAAAAAAGCCTTCCAAAGGAAAATACATTCCGGTCAGGCCTTCTCAACATCTTGGTCCAAAACGTTCCAGGCGGGCTTCAACAAAAGGTCCTAAAAGAAAGCACGTTTCCCCAAACAAGGGCTTGCCCTACTTTGAGTATGTTCCTGTTGGCCCTGAAATTAGAAAAAAGGCTGCAAGGCTTTTGCCAAAGGAAAGGCAGCGGCGTGCAATCAAAATGGCGGAGGAGGCCTCAAAAATCATCCAGGTTTTTCAAAAAGGAAAGCTTGCAAGAAAAAACGAGAAAATAATTGAAGCCGTGCAAAAATCTGTTGCAGAATCAAAAACCAGAAAAGAAGTGGAACGCGAAGGCCAGCTTCTTGTGCAAAGAGTAAAAAACTATTGGGATGCAATGCTTGCCTTTGCAAAAGTCAAAGAAGCTTCTCCCGACGTGATAAAAAACCTTGAAAACATGAAGCAATTCTATGCAGGGGAAGCAGAATCCTTCATTGAAGCGGAATGGAAAAAGAGGACTGAATAATGGCTAAGAAAAAAACCACTGTTTTGGAGCGAATGTCCGACGCAGAGCTCAAAGCAGAACTGTCGCGCGTGGAATCCCAGTTCACGCCAGACAAGGAATGGCTTACGCCCTCAAAGCAGGACACGGCCATTGCCTTGCACAAAAAGCTTTCAGCAGAGCTTGCAAGAAGAAAAGCGGAAAAGAAAAAAAAGCCAAAGAAACCCAGCGTAAAACGAATAAAGGACAAGCTTGCACGCATTTTTAGGAGAAGGCTCTAACCCCCTCTTTTCCAAAAATCCATTATCCAAGCCTTTTTCGGCTTTCAGCTCTCTTTCTTCAAGGCCTTTTGGCCAATATCCTTCCTGTAAAAAGCGCCCTCGAACTCAATAAGTGAAACTGCCTTGTATGCTTTGCCAATGCTTTCCTTTATGCTTTCGCCCAACGCCGTCACTCCTAGAACGCGGCCGCCGTTTGTCAAAACCTTTTCCCCACCCAGTTTTGTTCCAGCATGGAACACGACAGTGTCAGCCAGCTCTCCAGCCTTTTCCAAACCGGATATCTCTTTGCCTTTCTCATAGCTTCCGGGGTAGCCGCCTGAAGCCATTACCACGCAACAGCATGCTTTCTCTGACCACTTGACTTCCTTTGCTTTCAGGGTGCCACTAACGCATGCCAGCAGTATTTCCGCCAAATCCGAGTTCAGGCGAGGCAAAAGCGCCTGCACTTCCGGGTCGCCAAACCTGCAATTAAATTCCACTACCTTTGGCCCTTCACTGGTTATCATAAGGCCAGCATACAATATGCCCTTGTAGGGCCTCCCTTCCTTTTCCATGGCCTCAATAACTGGCCTCATTATTTTTTCCAAAACCTCTTTTTCAACCGCCTCTGTTACAACCGGAGCCGGGCTGTAGGCCCCCATTCCGCCAGTGTTTGGGCCTTTGTCTTCGTCAAAAGCCGGCTTGTGGTCCTGGCTTGAAGCCATTGGCTTTATCGCCTTTCCGTCCGTAAAAACAAGATAGCTTGCCTCTTCTCCCCCAAGCTTTTCTTCAAGCAAAATCTTTGAGCCTGCTTCCCCAAAGCGCCCCCGCATGCATTCGTCAATGGCCTTTTCCGCCTCTTCAACTGTTTCTGCTACTGTCACGCCTTTTCCTGCAGCAAGGCCATCGGCCTTTACCACAATCGGCGCGCCCTTTTCCTTCAAATAAGCCTTTGCATCCTCCGCGTTCTCAAAAACAGCGTATTCCGCACTCGGAATCCCATACTTTTGCAAAAGGTCTCTTGCAAAGGTCTTGCTTCCCTCCAAGATTGCTGCATTTTGCTCAGGCCCAAAAATTTTTAGGCCTTTTACCGCAAAAAAGTCCACTATTCCGTTTACCAAAGGGTCCTCTGGGCCAACAACAGTTAAGCCAATGCCCTGCTTTTCAGCAAAACCTGCAAGCCTTTCAAAATCGTTAACACCAATGTCAACATTTTCGGCAACCAATGCCGTTCCCGCGTTTCCCGGTGCAACAAAAACCCTTTCAACGCCCTTGCTCTGCGCAAGCTTCCAAGCCAAGGCGTGCTCGCGGCCGCCTTTTCCTACAACCAAAACCTTCATTAAAAACCCCTTTGAATGAAAGAACGCAAAAATGCTTTTAATGCTTCCTGCATTTCCTTTTGTTTGATGAAAGCAGTTCTTTTTGACTTTGACGGCATAATCTGCGACACGCTGCAAATAAACTTTGAGGTCAAAAGAGCCTGCTTTCAGCCTTTTGCAGAATTGTCTGAAAAGGATTTCATCGACTTCTGGGTTTCGCCAGAGCCAGGCAAGGAGGGAACTCCCTATTACATAGAGCTCAAGCACTTGCCTCTTGACTCGGAAGCCTGCAAGCAATCGCAAAGGCCTTTGTTTGCAAAAGCCTATGCAGAAAAAGCCGCCCTTGTGCCTGGAGCGAACCTTCTTGTCAAGCGCCTCAAAGGCAGGGGGCTGCCTCTTGCAGTTGTTTCATCCAACTACAGGGCAATAATAGAGCTCGCCTTGCACAAGTTTCGCCTGTTTCAAGAATTTGGCTTCATTGTTTCAGCAGAGGATGCCAAAAAACACAAGCCTGACCCAATGCCTTACGCCCTTGCGGCCAAAAGAACAGGCTTCAAGCCAAGGCAAGTGCTTGCCATCGAGGATTCCGACACAGGCGTGCAGAGCGCGAAGGCAGCTGGCTGCAGGTGCATTGCTGTTCCAAACAAGTTCACGAAGCTGGGTGATTTCTCAAAGGCAGACCTTGTTTTGGAAAGCCTTTTACAAATAACGCCAAATGTTCTGAAAAAATTCTAATGGCAGGCCTTTTTACCCAAAAGCTTTCCTTTTTACAAAAAAACAGCTGGCCTATTTTATTCTTATTGCTTCCTTGTCTGTTACAACAATATCCATTTTCACGTCATGCGATTCAGACGGAATCCCTTTCTCCAAGTTTTCGTCAAAGCATAGGCCCACAAGCTTTATTCTGGTGCTTGCTTTTCTCAAAAGGCTGTCGTAAAAGCCCAGGCCTTGCCCAATCCTGTTGCCCTGCCTGTCAAAAGCAATTCCAGGCAAAACAACCAAATCCAATTCCTCTTTTTTGACTTCCTTGAAAAGCTTTGGCTCCATCAGGCCTTGCTTGGTTTTCTCCAATTCCGTCAAAGAACTTATTTTTCCAAGCTCTATCTTCTTTTTCTCAAAATCCGTTATTGGCAGGCAAACCTGTTTTCCCTGCTCCAACGCCTTTTCAATTATGCCCTGCGTTTTCACTTCGTTGTTCACGCCATAGTAAACCAGCAAACTTTTTGCTTTCGCAAATTCAGGCAGGCCCAAAAACAGCTCTTGAACTGCAAGGCTTTTCTTGTGCACTTGCTCTTTGCCCAGCGAATTCCGCCGCCCCAAATTCTCCAAACGCAAAATCGCCTTCATCAAAAAAACAAAAACAAGAAAAGATTTAATAAAGGGGGCCGAGGGTTTTGGACTACCTTATTTAACGATTTCTCCCGTTTGTTTTTCTATGGAAAAGGTTGTTGTGTTGCTTGATTTGGATGGCGTTTTGGCCACGCGCGATATTGCGTTTGACTTGTTTAAAAGCAAGGGATGGGGTTCACGTTTTCAGGAAGCAAGCAATGAAATAGCCGATGCAGTAAATGAAGGAAGGCAATGGGCTGGCCAAAAGGCTTACGCCGGCCAAACCTTGGAATATGTGATGCAGCAGGCTTTGAAGGCAGGCATCAGGGTTTCAGAGCGCGACATAAAAAACATTGCAAAGGGCGCCAAGCTTATGCGTGGAGCGAAAGCCTTGGTGAAAAGGCTTGCAAAAAGCCCGAATGTGAAAGACGTTTTTGTTATAAGCACAACCTACAAGCCAGCAGCAGACCTTAGTGCCTCAAGGCTTGGAATCTCGCGAGAAAGGGTTT
>CAZMUN010000037.1:6719-10044 GCA_964569815.1 uncultured archaeon | reverse complement strand
ATTTAAATAAAATAAAAATAGGAAAAATTAAGGCAAAAATTCAGCGTCGCCTGTATCTATAACTAGTGGTTTCTTTTTCTTTTTCCTTTGCAGGCGGTGCTCCCTTTCCGCCGACAATAACAATGTCTTTAGCCGATTTCACGTTTTTGTATGGGATGCTTTTCTCGCTTATTATCTTTTTTGCTTCCTGTTTTGATCTGGCCTTAAGTGCCTCTGTTGTTATTGTTTCTAAACGACCCTTTTCCAAATTTATGAGTACATCAAAAACTTTTCCTTTGTACTCGGCGTCGTTGGTGTAGATGTCCATTCCGAAAAGCTTAGACAGTCTCATAGTCATTTTTTTCTTCCCCCAAAATTTTTGCTATAATAGTAATTCCTTTAAAGTATTTAAGGCTTTTGGTCCTCTCCAGAGCCGTTAAAACAAGAAAAAAAGAAGCTTATACATAACATGTTTTTGTAACCCCTGTAACGTTTCATCAAAACCCGGCTGTATACATAACTACTGTTTTTCTTCATATTTTCCAATTAACAAATCGCAATTTATACATAAAAAGTAATATTTTTCTCTTTACCTGCCTTTTTTTATTTCTTTTTCCCTACTTTTGAATTATGAAACCCGCAACCCAGGCAAAAAATCCCCTCTTTAGGGAGAAACCTGCCAAAACCCTGGTAGCCTTAACCGACCAAAACAGCGAATGGTATGCCTCTTCTCTTGCCAAAAAAATTGACTGCACCTTCCCTCACATGATAAAAACGCTTTCCGTTTTTTCAGACCTTGGCCTGGTTTCTTTCAAAGAAAGGGGCCGAAAAAAACTCGTTTTCCTGACGCCAAAAGGCAAAAAAATAGCTTCCCTGGTAAAAGAACTGTTCTTCCTGCTAAAAACCTGATTTCACTAAAAGAACCTGCTTTCGGGCAATTGCCCGCCCCCTAAAAACAAAAATACTGGAACAGTGGGGGCCCTATCCCTAAAGCAGGTCTAAAGGGCTTTTGACCTTTTTAAGCTCATTAAGGCTTACCTTTGTGTAGATCTGGGTTGTACTTAAATCGTTGTGCCCCAGCAATTCTTGGATTTTTCTTATGTTTTCACCTGCTTCAAGCAAATGGGTTGCATAACTATGCCGCAAAGTATGCGGCGTGACCCTCTTTTGAATTCCTGCCCTCTTTGCAGCTGCCTTAACAATCCGTTGAACGGTGTCTGCTGAAATATGCTTCCCGTTTTTTTTGCTGAAAACAAAAGGCGTTTTTGTCCTTTTTTTGTCAACGTATTTTTTTGCCTTTTTTACCCATCCCTGTGAAAGAATGATGGTTCGGTCCTTGTTCCCCTTTCCACCCCTAACCATCGCAATTTTCTCCTTAAAATTCATGTCCTCGGCTTTCAATTTCACTGCCTCGCTTACCCGGCACCCTGAGCTGTAAAGAAACTGAACAATGAGCTTGTCGCGCTTCGGAGGCGCTGCCTTAATCAACGCTTTTACCTCTTGCTTTGACAAAACAGTTGGCAGCTTTTTCGCCTTTTTTGCTATTTTTATTTCTTCAACTATTTTTTTGTTCATTACACTGTGAAAGAAAAAGCCCAGTGCCGCATGAACCAACGCCAAGGTGGCATTGCCGGCGTTCTTATTTTCCTTCTTTTCAGCCAAAAACCCAACGATGTCGTCCCGTTCAGCCTCCTCCAACGGCCTGTTGAAATGGCCGTTGAATTCATCAAAATAACAGAGATACATTTTAATCGTTCTGGCGCTGTAGCCTGAAATCACAAGCTCCTGCCGGAGCTTTTTTCTCCATTTTGCGTTTATATCCTCGCCAGAGCTTGCAGTATAATCCATTGCTTTATTTTTTGTTTTAGTTGTTTATAATTTGATTGGTTTCCCACGCTATCTTTTAATAATTTTAGGTTCCTTTCTTTCTTGTGAGAGACCATGCCCCGAACTTTGAAGAACAAAAAAAAGCCTGAAGGAAAGATTGAAAAGCCTGAAGACAAGGCCTGGCTTGACTGGTACAGCAAACTTGATGTTGCGGAACATGAGGCAAAACTAGCCCAGCTTGGATTGGACCAGGAAGACATAAAAGAATGGGAAGAAGTTGAAGGCTTCAAAAAGCCTGTTAAAAAGAAAAAATAAGCGAATTTTTTTCAGACGCCCTTTTTTTATTCAGATATTGAAGCATAGTGTATTAATTGCCTGGCTTGAATGTACAAGGTGAAGCCTCCGATCCCGGCAAGCCAGCCCGCAAAGTAATACAAAAAAGTGTATTGCCCGTCTGAAAAATGGGATAAAACGCCTTGAACCATGCTCCAAATAAAAAGAGTCGCAAAAGCAACCCCCATCATAAAGAAAAAAGCCCCTTTTACAAACATCACTTGTGCCTTTCCCATAACTGTATCTAATAAAAACAATATGTTTTTAAAGAGTTTAACGGCTAATTAGTATAGACTCGTTTTTTCTAATTACCAATTTTTAACCAAAAGAAGGTGGGTTTTTTATGGATTGGAATGCAACAGACGAAGAGATAAGAATGCAGTTGCTTGCTGAGGAGTTCAAACTCAGAAAAAAACAGCCCCCAGCATGGACAATGCAGAAATACAGAAAATATGCTAATTTCGGAGCAAACAGGAAGAAAAAGGAAGAAGCCGCTAAATAAAGGCCCTAATCTAAGGATTTACCGCTTTTCAGGCCCCAAAGACGGCTTTCTAAAGCCTCCTTTTAACAGAAGCTTTCTGTAGCTAGCCATCGGACTACCGCCAAAAAAAAAGGTTTTCCTTTGACGGCTATAGCCTTAAAAAGGCTTGCCAAACCAATGTAGGTATAAAAAAATACTTTGGAAGGGTTGAATCAGACTGTTTCTAAAAGTTAAAAAAAGATGTTAATTTCATGATTGGAGGTAAATAAATGTCATACAGTAAATACAACAGAAGAAGGTTCGAAGGCGAAAAGCCTGTAAAGGAAGGAGAAGAACACAACGTAGAAATAGAGGCAACAGGAGCCAAAGGCGACGGAATAGCTAAAGTAAAAGGATTTGTTGTCATAATCCCAAACGCCAAACAAGGCGACCGGTTAAAAGTCAAAATCGACGCAGTGCGTGGAAAGGTTGCTTTTGGAACGGTTATAGGGGAAGCGGACGCAGCCCCTGAAAAAGACGAAGCAGAAGGCCAAGAAGTTCAGGAAACCGCAGGCCAATCCGCGGAATCAGCGCCATCTGAAGATTCTGAAGCAGACGAATCAGAAAACCAAACAGACTCTGAGGCCAAAGAAGAGCCAAAAGAGGAAGAGGCTGAGGAAGCTGAGGAAGCTGAGGAAGCTGAGGAAGCTGAGGAAGCTGAGGAAG
>CAZMUN010000037.1:0-6619 GCA_964569815.1 uncultured archaeon | reverse complement strand
GCTGAGGAAGCTGAGGAAGCTGAGGAAGCTGAGGAAGCTGAGGAAGCTGAGGAAGCTGAGGAAGACAAGGTCAAAAAAAAGCAGTAGTTCTTCCAAAAAAAACCATTTTCAAGGGGGGTTGTTTTTACCCCTGTTTTTCTGTTTTTTGGTTAGCTTTTCTAAACAAATATAGTTAAATCTATCATACCCCTGTATTATACGAGGTGAGGGTAGATGTCACTAACAACCACTATGGAGAGAAGGGTATCCAATTTTGCTGAAAGAAAGAAGTGGAGATGCCTGCACTGCGGAAAAACAATTGAAAATCCAACAGATTTGTACAGCCGAAGATTTTGCACCATTTCCTGCAAAGATGCTTACTTTTCCCCGTCCAAAACAATTTAACTGTTTGAAGAAAAATGCAAAAAGACCTTTCCAAAATTTTCCGCATTCTTAGAAAAAATGCCGGCAGGCCGGCGGTTATCTCAAGCAAAGACCCCTTCAAGGTTTTGGTTTCAACTTTGCTAAGCCAACGCACCCGTGACCAAAACACGGAAAAGGCCTCCCAGGCCCTTTTTTCAGAACTCGATTCGCCTGAAAAAATCTCAAAGGCCTCTTTGAAAAAAATTGAAAACATGATAAAGCCAGCAGGCTTTTACAGGGTTAAAGCCAAACGCCTTAAGCAGATAAGTAAAGCGCTGTTAACCCATTTTGCCGGCCAAGTTCCAAAAACCCTTGAAGAACTTGTTTCACTGCCAGGCGTGGGAAGGAAAACAGCCAACTGTGTTCTTGTTTATGGGTTTGGCATCAAAGCCATGCCTGTTGATGTGCACGTGCATCGCATATCCAACAGAATCGGGTTTGTTGACACAAAAAACCCTGAGCAGACAGAGCATGCTTTAACGAAAACCGTCCCCGGAAGAAACTGGCTTGAATTCAACCACCTTATGGTTAGGTACGGCCAAACGGTTTGCCTTCCAAGAAACCCAAAATGCAGCCAATGTAAAATAAGGGAGCAGTGCGACCGCTTTTTAAAAACCGGCTCCAAAAAGCAGGTTTAAATACTATGCCGTGACCAATTTATTTATGTCGGTTGTAGCAAACTTTTTTTCAAACATCGTTAAGGCACTTCCTGTCCTGATAATAAAAGTTGGCACAGTTCTACTGCTTATTTTCACTTTTGGAATGGCTGCCGGCTACCTCTTTGCATTAAGTGGGATAACGCCAATAATTTTTTTGATTCCGCTTGTGGCAATGGCCATCATGTGGTACAAACTTGATGAAGGCGTTTTTGTACTGCTTTTACTCACTCTTTTGGTTGTTTTTTTTCCGGAAGTAGTTAACTCTTTTTTCTCAATGGTTTTATGAAACCAATTTAACCCTTTTCCTGCCTTTCAATTAGAATGCGTTACTCTTTTTCCATCCACTGGACTTTGAAGGCCCGCGACATAGCCGAACAGCTCGGGTTCAAGCACATAGACCTTGAAAGAATTGCCTGCGTTGAAAGCGCTGGCACAAAAACAAGGAACGTCATTGCAAGAATTCATACTTTGGGAAAAGTAATGCAGCTTGGCATGCAGCAAAGGCCCTACTATGTAATAGAACTCCTCGAAGAGCAGTTCAACAAACAGTCCAAGGAAGATAAAATAAAAACAATAATACACGAACTGCTTCACATACCTCATTCCTTTGGCGGGGGATTCAGACACCACAGGCCCTATGTAACCCAAAGAACCGTGGACAGGCAGTTCAAAAAGCTTGAGAAAACAGGCGCGATTTGACCTTTTTTTGATTTTTTCCGGCCTTTTTTTCCAGCAAGCCCTTTTCCTGCTTTTTTACAGGTAACCAAGCCTTTGAAGGCTTTTGTAAAGCTTTTCTTTTGTTTTGGCATCAACCATCTTTTCTTCAACTTCCTGTTTTTTTAGTTCCGAAAACTTTTTTCGCATTTCCTCAAGCTTTGCTTGGTTGTTTTCCAAAACGTCTTTTTTTCCATCAATAAAGTAAAGCGTTTCCTTTCCGTCTTTTTTTCGTTTAGTGTATTTCCAGGAACCGTCTCTTATTCCTTCAACCGATTCTCCCCTTAGCCAGGCTTTGACACCAACTGTTTCAATAAAAACAGGCCAATGCTTTTCTTCAAGCAGGTCGTGGCCGTGGAATTTGTTAAATTTAGGCAACCCAAGCAGTTTTGCAAGCGTTGGAGCCAAGTCAACTTCTGAAACCTGTTTTTTTATTTCTTTGGCGTCAAAACGCTTGTCGTTGACTATGAGGGGAATTCGAATTGATTGCTCTGAAACGTTGTGGCCATGTCCTTCACAGCTTGGGTATTTGTCAGTCAATTCAAGCATTCTTCCCAGGTAGTAAAGCCCGTATTCCAAATGGTTTTTGTATTCCTCTAACTTGTTTTTTGGCACTATTTCGCCGTGGTCTCCCATTAAAACCAGGGTCGTGTTTTTTGGCAGGGTTTTGTAAAACCTTTCCAGGCTTTCGTCCAGGCTGTGCAGGGTTCTCCAGTAGGCGGTTTTTCCAAACCTTGGCTTGTTGTGCTTTCGCAGCAAATACCTGGGCCGGTGCAGCTCCCACAAGTGCAGGAAAAGGAAAAACGGCTGTGGCAGGGACTGCAGTTTCTTTAAAAGATAGTCTCCGAACTCAAAATAAATCAAATCATGCTTGTCCCTTATATTAAACTCGTCAAAACCTTTTTCCAAGCCAATTCCTTTCACAATCGGGCCCGACATTTCAGCAACCGTGTAGTAACCTTTTTCCTTCAGGGCTTCCGGCAGGGTTTTAACATCCTCTTTCATTTTGTGGCCAAGCATTGTTTTAACGCCATGCCCGAAGCTGTAAAGGCCTGTTAAAATGCTTGAAAAGCAGGGGATTGTTGTTGAGCAGACGCTTACAGCGTTGGAACACACCAGGCTTTTTTTGCAAAGCCCTGAAATAAACGGAAGGCTTTTGTTTCCAATAAAAGCATCAGCCCTGGCGCAATCCACAACAACGAAAACAAGGTTATTCAAACGAGTCTTTCCTTCGGTGCGCTTCATCAGATTCCCTCATTTTTTTTGAAAACCAAACAATTATTTTCTGCGACAATGGCGCAGGGTATTTTTCTTTTTTCCAAAACTTCCAGGACATGCTGCATCTCCTCCTTTGCACAACGCCAACATTTTACTTAAATAAACCAGAAAACCACGGCCTTTAATCCTGCCTTTTTGCTTAAAAAAGCAAGAAAAAGAGGCCTTTCCGTCTACAAAATAGTCATTTTTCCAAATTTGCCTGTGCTGACCTGCTTTTGTCCCTGGAATTCGGAGCACCAGCCGTTCTCGATTTTTACTTTTGTTCCTTCCTTTACCTGGTCAATCTGCTCGTTCCAAAGCGATAGCGTGACCTCTTGCCCGTCTTCGTCTTTTGCAGCAGCGCTACAGACTTTCCCAGAACCCCTTTCGTTTGCAAATTCCCTGGTTTCGCCTTTGCTTACAACTTCCAAATCCATTTCAGGAACCGGAGTCCTTGGCTTTAATTCACCTACTTTCAAAAAAACACCTCTCCAGATTTAAATTCCAAAAGATTTTTAAAAGGCAGTAGCCCCCTTTCCCCCAAACCTCAAAACCGCGAAAGCAACACACAGCCCAAACAATGCCAAAAAAATGCCGACAAGACCCTGAACAAAAGCCTGCTGTGCCAAGGCCTTTTCAGCCAGTGAACCAAAAGACCCCTGAATAACGAACTGAGGGGCCTTAAAAAAGGCAGCAGCGCCGGCAAAAAAAACCAGTACTGCTGCAAAAACAAGCCCGGCCTTTTCCAGACTGCCCAAATCCAGCCGCATTGCAACCACCATTTTACCAGCCGTAAATGACCCTTGTTTCAATGAAATGCCCAAAGTAGCCAACAATCAAAAGAAGAACAAACAGAACCACGAGTATGGCAATCCCGGTCCACTCTGCCAAACCAATTCCCCATTTTTTACCCACTTTTTCCACCTGACACCAGTTTTTTTAGCCTTTTTTTCAAATCCCTTTCAACGAACTTGCTTTTCGAGGCCACCGTTACCTGAACCCTGTCATATTCTTTAGTGCCAAAATGCTTTTTATATGCGTCGCCTCCTGCAAGCATGTCAAAAAAAAGGCAGTTGTTTTCAAAACAGCATTCAATGGATTTCAAAACCATTACATTCCCCAAAGAATACCTTTCAAGATTGCTTGCATAGCCCACGTTCACAAAGTAAAAAACCCTGTTTTCCACCAAGCCGAGGAGCACGCCTGCAAGTTTCCCGTCAAGCATTAACTTGACAAAAACAGCGTTCCTTGCCTTGGAAACAGCCCTGAAAAAGTTTTGAAAGGCCTTTTTTCCCAAAACAGTTTCCTGGCCCTTTCTCTTCATGTTCTCCGAATGAAGTTTCAAAAAAGCAAGCCAGTTTTTTTCCACGCTTTCATCAAACAAGGTTTCAACCTGAAAATCCTTCTCTATCCTTCTTAAATCGCGCCTGAACTTTTTCCTCATGCCTTTTTCCAAAGAAGAAAAGTACTGCTCCCTGCTTTCAGGAATTCTCAAAACAAGGCAGGGCTCGAATTCGGTTTTCTTAAAAGAAAGCCACTTTCTTTTCACGGATTCGCTCTCCAAGGCCTTTGGCAAAAAGCTGTCGTCCTTCAAATGCCTGAAATCCAGGCAGCTCCAATTAACGTTTTCAAACAAGTGCTTTGCAAAAGCCTTTGCGCAATCCTGTTTTGTTCTCTGAGAAAGGCCTTTTTTGAAAACAATGCCCAAATGGTAGCTGTACTGCTGCCCCAAGAGCTCTAAAACAAGGCTTTTTGAGACAAGCATTTTTCTTTCAACAAAAGCCAAGGGCAGCAAGGCAACAACCTTGCCCTCCAGCTTCAGTGCCAGAATTTTTGCGCGGCCTTCCTTAACATGCTTTTGCCACAGGAAAACCCATTCAAAGCTTGTGAAAAGACCCGTATCTGCATTTTGCCAAAACTCTTTTGCCTTTTCAAAACTTGTTTCAAAAACCTTCAAAGCAAAACCACCACAACTGCAGCAAGACCCAAAACCAATGCCAACAGAATCCCAAAAAAGGGCATGCCAAGCTTCTCCTGAAAAAAGTCCACCATGCTATAAATAAACCCGGCCTTTTTTGCAAGCTTGTGCAAGCCATGGTAAAACACGTACTCCAAAAAAACAAAAACCTGCTTCAGACACATAAAACAAAACCCCCTTTCACACACACCATCATATTTGCCTCCTTTGAAACGAAGGAACCGTTTTCACGGCCCTTACATGCTTTTTCCCAAAAGCCTTCTTCGCATTATCCACGGTCCAACCAGGCTTTGGATAGTAAAGCTCGGCCTTCGGCCTTTCTTTTGGCGCGGGCTTGCCCTGCATTAAATGGAAAAGGTTTTTCAGGGAGAACGGCTTTTCAACCTTTTCAAACTCTTTTTGGTTTGGAGAAAAACTCATCATTGGGACGCGCAAAACAGAGTCCCTCAAACTGTAGCCTATTCCATACCAGCCCTGCTCCCATAGCTCTTGGCCATGGTCTGCCACAACAAAAACCTCTGCATTCAAATCCAAAAGCCTTGAAACATTTTTTGCCACAACCCTGTCCAAATACCTAATGGATTCCGAATAACACTTTTTTACAACCCCCATTTCCCGTTCATCAATCTTTTCCCCCAGGTTTTCTTTTGCCTTTTGGATTGCGTCACATTCTCTCCTAAAAAGGTAGTTGATTTTTGGGGAATAATGCGGGTGGTGCGTTTCCATCAAATGCACGAAAGCAAAAAACCTTTCACCAAGGCCTTGGAAAAGCTTTTTGAACAACAGCTCAGACCTGTTTTGGGCATAAAGCCTTAAGTCAGCTTTTTCCCAAGCAGAGAACTCGTGGTCTTTCACTTCCGAATTGAAATAGTACTGGAATTCATCAAAGCCAAAAAACTTGCAGGAGTAAGGGTTGTCTGTAACAAGGCTTGTAGAAAACCCCTCTTTTGAGAATTTTCCCATAACAGACTTCTTTGGCCTCTGCAGTGCCCTAAAAGTTTCCTTTCCAATAAATGTTTCACGGCTTGCCTTATGCTCTGAAGGCATTAAGCCTGTCGCCATCGAAGTAATGCTTGGCAAAGTCCAACTGCTTGTAGAGTAAGCGTTTTCATAAAACCTGTTTGGAATTTTCTGCAAAAGTTCAGCGTTTTGCTTAAAGTAGTCAAACCTTGCAGAATCAAGAATTATCAAAGCAGTGTTCTTCAAAGCCATTTAAAACCACTTGATGCACGCTAAAAAAACCAGGCCTAAATATAGCCAAGCTTTTTCAGGCTCTCCTCTACCTTTTTCTTGTCGCTTTTCTTCTTCTTTTTTCCCAACAGTTTATCAAAAAACATTTTTTTTCACCTCTCAACAAGCTATCCTTCTTGCCCCCGGCCACAGGCTCTAACCACTTCATCAACCTGAACCTTTTCCCTGTAAAAGCAAGTGCATTCAAGGCATTCCTTTCCCAAACTGCTTGCACTTAGAACTATTTCATAGCCTTGCTGGTTGCAAAGCTCGTAGCAGCTTGGCTCCAAATAATAACCATACCAGAAAAGCATTGGAAGCGCTGTAACAAAGTAAACGCCGACAACAATAAAAAAAATTTTTTCAAAGCTCATTTTTT
>CAZMUN010000036.1:0-11083 GCA_964569815.1 uncultured archaeon | reverse complement strand
GGCTCGCTCTCATCCCTGCCTTAAAAGGCAGGGGTTTCCCGCTCGCGGACTAAAAGGCTCAGAATCAAACCCTTGTCAGGGTACTTGCCTGGCGATTTCCAAACCTTGTTGAGGCAGGCTTTGACAGCGTCCCATCTTTCTTCAGTCATTTTGTATCGCAAATTTCTCACCGCCCTTTATCGCCAGACTTTTTCAAGGTTTTTCATCCCTTGCAGGAAGTGTTCTCTTGTCATCCTGTTTTTTATGCCGAGTTCTGCCAGCTTGTCCATCATTTCGCTTATTGTTATGCCAGCCTTCTCTGCTGCCTTGCCTATCGATATCTTGCCATCTTTATATTGTTCTATGGCCATCTGCAATCTTCCTTTTTCCACCAATTCCCTAATTACTTTTGCCTTCTCTACTCTTTCTTCTTTGGCCTCAGCTCTAACGAAATCTAAGTCATCTTCTTCCAGCCTGACACTTAATATTTTTTGCATTTTTTTTATCACCTCAGGTTCTTCTTAACCTCATTAATTATCTTATCAGCATATCTTCCAAAATGTGCGAGCTTCCTCAATTTTAAAAACGCCTCTTCTTTGCCCAATTTCTCCTCTTTGTTAAGCTTCAACAGAATATCTATTGCTGAAGTGTATTCTATTCGCAACACGATGCATGCTTTTATTGCATTTAAGTCGTCTGTTCCAACCAACTGCCAATTGTTTTCAAGACACATTGCCAGCGTCTCTGCTTCACCCAAGTGCAACTTAAAATCTTTAGATATCTTTTCAACCAATTGTCTGCTTTTTACTTTCTTCACTGCAATCTTCTTTTCCTTTATCCTATGTTTAATTAATACTGCATCGAAAGATTCTTTCCTTGTCGCTTCTCTCTCAACAGCCGCCGAGATAAAAGGTTTACTAGGAAAGTTCTCAAGGAACAAATCAAGCAATTCTGTTTTCGCCAGCAAAATCAAGGTTGAAGCGTCAACAGCAATCATGTAATACAATATAGTACATATGTAATATAAATAGCTTTCGTTTGGGGAAAAAAGCAGGCCCCCCAAATAACGGCAACTACTTTATAGGTTATTCGACATAGCAATCTCCAACAACCAGTAAAAGGTCCTTTCTTGAAATTGCTTCCAAAATCTCCTTTTTGGCAATCTCAAGGTTCATTTAAACACGCCCCGCTTTTCAAGCTTTTTTATTTCATTCCAGCGCCTTACAGCATGCTCTGCATCCTTTACCTTTTCCCTGCCAAAAACCCAGGGCTTTCTTCTCTTGAACTTTGCATTAGCCGCTTCCAAAGCCTCTTTTACCGTAAAAAGGCCCTTTTCTTCCGCAAGAACGCCGATAAACAGCGCGTCCCACAAAACGTCGCCAAGCTCTTCCCTCAAATTTTCAACATCGTTTCTTTCAATAGCCTCCTTTAGCTCTTCAACTTCGGAAGCAAGCTCCAAGGCCTGTTCCTTGAGCTCGCGGCTTTTGGCCCAAGGGCATTTTCTCCTGTTCTGCACCATGGCGTCAAATAGTTCCCTGAAAGCTTTTTCCATGAAAAGAATTTGAGGCAAAATGAATAAAAAAAGGTTAAGGCTGGGGCAAAAAAAAACATTTAAATAGCGGAAAACACTTATTTAGGGCATGCAGGCATCAGACATGATTTTAGGGCTTTTGATTATAATGGCCGTGGGATGGATTGTCATGCTTACGGTTCAGCAGCAGGGGTTTGGCCTTGACTTGAGGGCACTTGAAGCAAAACAGGTCGCCCAAGGCATACAAATTTCGCCAGCAAAATGCCGCCAGCTCCAGGGCCTAAGCCTTGTGGAAGCCACAGCCCTCGAAGAAAAGGAATACGTTACAACAGTTGGCTTTGAGCCCGACTTGAACCAGACCTATTTCTGCTTCTATGAATAAAACGGTTTTAAACAATTGCAGGGGAAAAGAATAGCATGGGAAAAGAAAACAAAACCCTTTTTTTCGTGCAAGGAAACCCAGGATTTGAATACGCGGACGCCTGCCTGCTTGGCGTTGAATTCGACAAAAACGCTTCATACATAAAGGGCACTGCAAAGGCACCAAAAGCCATACTCAAGGCATCACATCAAATGGACATAGAGCACCCAATAACAGGCAAGACGTTTGAAAAAGGAGTACACAGCTTTGGGGCGATAAGGCCGAAAGGCACTAAAGAGATGGTTGAGGAAACAGGAAAGCACGCAAAAAAGGCATTGAAAGCAGGAAAGTTTTTCCTGCTTTTGGGAGGAGACCACAGCGTTGTAAACGGCCTTCTTGGCGCAGTGCCACAAGAAGCAAGCTTTGCCAACTTTGACGGGCATTTGGACTTGTGCGAGCAGTGGAAAGGCCAAAAGCAAAGCCATGCGGCTGTCTCAAGAAGAATTTTTGAAAACGGGTTCAAGCAGGCCTGGTTTGGGGCCAGGGACGTGATAAACGAAGAGGAAATGCTGTTTGTTTCAGAGCAAAGGCTTGCGAAAAAAATATTCTACTGCCCTACAATGCCAAAAGACTTTTACCAAGGAAAAAAGTTTCCAAAATGGAAAAAAAAGGAAAACATGCTCTTCAAGCCAGAAAAAAAGCAAATCAAGGCCTTTGTAAGGCAGCTTGAAACAAAAAAGGTTTTCCTAAACATTGACATAGACTGCCTTGCACCAGGCCAGGGAACAGAAACAGGCGTTCCTGTGCCGTTTGGCTTAAAGCTTGAAGCCCTGAACCAGGCTTTGTACGAAATATGCAAAAAAAAGCAGGTTATAGGATTAAGCCTAACAGAACTAATTCCAGACAGCTTTGGAAAAAGCCAGGCAATAGGGGCAAGCATATGCTTCAATGTATTAAACTGGGTCTAAGGCCTAAAGGCAAATGAGTTCAGCAGGCGCCTTGGACAAAGGCCTGCAGGCGTTTTGTGAAACCACGACATCGTCTTCGATTCTTATGCCGCCAAATTTGCCGTAAATGCCCGGCTCCACAGTCAAAACCATGTTCCTGGAAAGCTTTTCCTTATTTCCCTGCAAAAAGCCGCGGGGAAAGTCGTGGGCGTCGACGCCAAGACCGTGGCCCAAGCCATGCACGAGCTTAAATCCAGTCTCCTTCTTCAAAAAGCCGCCGACCTCTTCAAAAACCTTTCCCTGAACCGCGCCAGCCTTAACCAAAGACTGCCCAAACTGCTTGGCGGCAAAAACTCCAGCGTACAGAGAACGCTGCTTTTTTGTCGCGCTTCCAACAGAGAACACGCGAGTGATGTCAGAGCAGTGGGTTTTGTGGCATGCGCCGAAGTCCGCTAACAAAAGCCCTGTCCTAATTTTTGTGTTTCCAGGCACGTGGTGTGGAAATGACGCGTTTTTGCCTGAAGCTACGATGACCGGGAAGGGAAGAATGTTTTCGCCCTTTTCACGCAGAAACAATTCTATTTCAAGGGCAAGCTCTTTTTCAGCCATGCCCTTCCTGAAAACGCCTGGAATGCGGAAAGCGGCTTTCTCTGCAATTTCGCAGGCCCTGGAAACGGACTCAATTTCGCTTTCTGATTTAACGGCCCTTACTTCAGCAATCTTCTTTGAAATGCCAACCATGCTTTTTTTTCCAACAGCCTTTTTCAGCGAAGAAAGGCTTTGGTAGGTGTGAAGCGGCTTGTTTACCCCTACTTTTTTCACGCCCTTGAGCTCTTTCTTTAAAACAGATGCAAGCTGCTTCTTTTTGTCAATTCTTTTTACCCTGAGGCCCTTTTGCGAAACCTTTGGCTCAAGCACGGACTTCAAAAGCAAAGGCATTCTTCCAGGCCGCATTAGCAAAAGGTTGCCTCCGAGAAAATGCTTGGGTATGCCCGAAAAGTAGCTTACGCTTGAATCTGGAAACAAGTCGTTTGTTTTCAGGGCCACTGCATCAACTTTTGCTTTTTGGAAAAGCCTTTTGCTTCTTTCCTTAAGCTCATTCATACAACAAACTGCCCCTTTCTTATAATCCAGTGCTCCTTTCCGTTTTTGTCAACGCCCCATAAGTCCATTTTTTGCCTTGGGGCATTGATAACGATATCCATATGGTAAGTGGTTTCACGGCCTGGCTCATACCCCGAACCCAAAGCAATATGCATCATTTTGGCAAGCTTTTCTGTCTCGATCAGGTAGCGCGAAAGCCTTGCCTTTGGGTTTGTGTTGACAGCAAACTCGCCCACTCGGCCAAAGTTTTCCCTCTGGCTCTTGATAAGCTTTTTTGGCATGCTTTTGTTTTTTTCAAAAAGGCTTATAAGCTTCCAGGACTCCTTTTTTCGCTTTTCAAAGGCCTTCTTTATTTCAGGGCTTGCCTTCAAAAGCCTGTAGCGGCCATCTTTTACAGAAACCACCATCGGCTTTTTTTCAGGGATCACATAGCTTTTGTCGATATTTATTACAACGTCGCCAACAAAGGTTCCATTCATCTTGTGGGGCGTGAAAAAGACTTCCCCACCGGGAAAGTTTCCGTAACGGCCTGCCTTTACCTTAAAAGCCTTTGCTGCCTCGCCTCCTGTTTTCGGGTTTACCTCTATGTCAGATGTAAGAATAGGGCTTTTCCCGGAATTTAAGTGCCTTGTGTCAAGCACAAGGTCTGTTTGGCCCTGCGGCATTTTTTTTCCTTTGGCAAAAAGCTTTACGCATTTTTTTAGCCGGCCGCGGATTTGCTCGTCTCTCTTTCGCAGCTTAAAGAAATCTATGTTGCAAGTTCTCACATAATTCTCCAAAGGCAGTGTACCGGTAATTGCGTGCCTTTTCCTAGCAGGCCTTTTGTCAACCTTGGTTTGGTCATACCACCATGGCTTCAAAAGCATGGCTCCAGGGCTTTGCCACCTGCTCTTCTTGTTGGGCGTGGGATAGCCTATTTTCATTCCAAAGAAGTGCTTGCCGCCATAGCCCTGGCCTGCAATGCCAAAAGAAAGGTCTGCAAACTTTAACTTGTCGGATTCAATCAAGGGGCTGAGTTTTTTAAAAGCCTTGAACCAGGGCTCTTTGATGTTTTTTTCATACTCGCAGCCGATGATGGTTGCAGCAAGGTCAGAAATTCTAACCATTGGCTCGAGCTGGCTTTTTCTCGAGGTGTCGGAACCCATTGAAACGGACTTGCAGAGCTTTTTGCCCTTTAAAGCAAAAGTGTAGGCAATGCTGAAGCTGTCAAGGTAGTCCTCCAAGGGGAGCTCCAAATCTTTTTTTGTTGGAACAAGCTCAAAGCCAATGCTTAACCTTTCGCTTTTCTTTGCACCATAGCCTTGTTTAAGGATTTGGCCTGCTGTATGAAGAAGCTTTTTCCAGAGCCTTTTCTTAAGCCATTTTTCCCTGAAGTCAAACTTCATTCCCGAAGCGTAAAAGGTCTTGGAATTGCAGGTTATCTGCAGGCCGGGTTCCTCAAAAAGGCCGCGGAAAAACCCGCTTTTGGTTTTCCTTTCCACAGACTTAACAAAGTTTTGAAGAGCCTTGGTTCGGTCGTTTTTTAGGCCAATTTCGTGCTGGGCGTGCAAAAGCCAGGTCTTCCTCAGGGTTTTAAGCATTCGACTGTCTTCACCTGTAACGAAAACGCTCATGTCCGCGCCCAAAGCGTGGATGGCCCTGCTTAAAGGCGCAAGGGAAAAAAAGGCCTTTTCGTTTTCCAGTGGGATTTCAACAAGGCATGCTTTGCCTTTGGATAGAGCCGGCTTGAGGGCTTTTTTGTAGTAAGAAACCGCTTTCTCAAACGCTTTTTTATCATATTTCACAAATTTCACCCAAACAAACTAAGCGATAAGAAATTTATGCCACTTTGCAGTCACTGTTTTCTTTTAAGCATTGGAAGGCCGGTTCTCTGGTTTTCGACCACATTAAAGCCCTCAGGCAATTCAATGCCGGCCTCAGGCTTTTTGCTGAAGAAAAAAAGCTTGTCCCTTTTATGAAGGTAGTACTTCTGCCCGCGGCTGTTCTCGTATTCAAAACCCATTTTGCCAAAACCTCTTAATTCGCTTCCAAGTATAGAACTGTTTTGACATTATTAAATGTTTTGTGCCAAAATTTTTTTATGGAAAAAGAAGAGCTTTTGGAAAAATTCAAAGGGTTTTGCAAAAGGCTTTCAAAAGAAGACCGGGTTGCATTGATTCACCACAGCGATGCAGATGGCTTGTGTTCAGCACTGGTTACGGCAAAAGCGATTGAGAAGCTCACAGGGAAAAGGCCTGTTTCAGTTACGCCCTTTGAATACGGAAACCGTTCCCAGGGCAGGGAAGCAGTGGCAGCAATTAAGAAAAACAAGGCAAACAAGCTAATCGTGCTGGATATTGGAATAGATTCCGCTCCACACGGCCTGGCAGACAAGTGCTCTTTTGAGGAATGCCTTGTAATCGACCACCACAAACTCTACCGGGACCTTAATTCCAAAAAAGTGGTTTTTCTGAAAGCCGAGTTCTTTACAAAAAAAGACCCAAGCTCTTACGTTACAAGCAAGTTTGCATTCGACTTGTTCAACAAGGCAACAGATGTAAAAGAGTTTGACTGGATTGCCTGCATTGGAATCCTGGGGGACATGAACCTCGAAACCTGGAAAGGTTTTGTGAAAAAAACCATCAAGAAAAGAAAAATTTCAATGACCCTTTTGTATGAATTGCTTGACCTTATTGCGGCAGTGGAGGCCATGGCAAGAAAGGAAATGCGGGAACTGTTTTGGGCGTTTTATGAAACAAAAAACCCAAAAGCCCTGCTTGAAAGCCGTTTCAAAAAGCACTTCAAGGAATTCAAAAAAGAAAAAGACTCCCTTGTTTTGGGATTTGAACAAAAAGCCGAATGCTTTCCAAGCATAGAGCTTTTTCTCTACCCTATAAAGGCAAGGCATGAGGGCATCAAAAGCCATGTGATAAACGAAATAAGCGAAATGCACCCAGACAAAACAATTATACTGCTACAATGCCTTGGCTCAGGCCGAGTTCGCTTCAGTGCAAGAAGGCTTGACTTCAAGGTTGCAGTAAACGATCTCATAGTGGAAGCAATAAAAGGGATTCCGAATTCAAGCGGCGGAGGCCACAGGCCGGCTGCAGCAGGCTCTGTTCCAAGAAAGCATTTAAGCAAGTTCAAGCAAAACCTTGTTTCAATCCTTCGAAAGAGACCTGATTCGGGCCTGTGAACCTCTTTTGGCTTTTATTCAAGGGCCTGCCTTTTCTCAAAGTGGCCTGCGCACTTCTTGCTGCAGAAAGTATACATTGTGCCGTTTATTTCCCTTTCAACGGCTTTTTCGAAATCAAACTGCTTTCCGCAAGAATTGCATTCAACCAGCTTTGTGTCTTCGTAGCCTTCAATAAAGCCCGCCTCTGCAGGCGTTATCTCGTCATCATCCAGCTGGTCTTGCCTGTCTTCCTTGTCGTAAATGTTTTCGTCAGGGCTTTCCTCTTCCTTTTTTTCAGCCATAAAAAAAACCTCCTTGAAGCAATTAAACCAAAAAAACAATTTTAAACCCGTCTAAGGCAAAGGCTTTCCTTGCTTGTTTAGCACTGCTTTTGAATCCAGTTTTTGAAGCTGTTCCAAAACCATTCTCTTTGCCCTGGCATCAAAAGCAGAGTCAGCTGGCCTAACATGTTTTATGGAAAAAACCTTGAAGTTGCTTGAACCAGGCTTTGGCTTGGAACAGGTAAGCTGAATCAGGGGCCTGCCTGTTTTTAGGTCGGACAAAAAAAACCTCAGCCACAAAACAGGGTCGTCTGGCACAACCCTTTTCGAGCTTTGCCTCAATTCAAGGCTTCCTTCAACCTTTACCCTTTGAGGCTTATCAGATTCCATGACCTGCCTTATTTCAAACTCTTTCATCAGGCCCTTAACAGCACGGGCTTTTTTCAGGCAGGCTGCCTCTTCCGCTGCCTTGACGGCAAACTCAGGGGAAGCGCCCTGCTTTTCCCTCACATACTTCAACTGTAAAGCAGAAAGCTCTTTTCTCAGGCCAGAAAGGCCTTCCTTTCCCAAAACGCCCTTGGCTTGCAAAAAGGCTTCAAGCTTTTTTTCCCCGGACCTCGCCATTGCAAGCTCTTCCGGCTCAAAGAAGGAACGGTCCCTTATTCTGGCCGAATGGAGCACCAGGCCAACCAGCTCAAGCTTTCTTCCCAAAGACCCTGTTTCAGCCTTAACAGTTTTAGGCCTTTTCCTTGGCTTCATGCTAAAAAAAAGGAGCACTTTCCAATATTTAACACTTCTTTTAAGGCCAGAAAAAAGGTAATTTAACTCTTTCTAAGCAAAGGATAGTCTTATGGGCGCTTACAACCTAATGATAAAAAGGCGCACAATTCGCCGTTTTCAGGAAAAGCAGGTTCCTTTTCCTGTTCTTAAAAAATGCGTAAATGCTGCACGCTTAAGCCCCACTGCCCGCAATTCACAGCCACTGGAATTCGTTACAGTGCACGGCAAAGAGCAAGTCCAAAAAGTCAATGACGCAGTCCACTTTGGCGGCTCAGTGAAAGAAAAAGGCCGCGTTGAAGGAGAGGAGCCAAAGGCCTTTGTAATAATAATTGCAGACAAGGGAAAAGCAGACGAAAAATACGTTGGAATGGATGCAGGCATTGCAGCAGAAGCCATAGCCATAACGGCTTTTGCGGCAGGCGTTGGAAGCTGCATGATGGGCGCAATAGAGCGTGAAAGAATCAAGGGCATTTTGGGGATTCCAAACCAGTACAGCGTGCAGCTTGCGATTGCTTTGGGCTATCCAAAAGAAAAGCCAAAAGCAGTTGAAGCAGAAAAAAGCCTGTTTTACTGGGTGGACGAAAAAGGCCAGCTTAACATACCGAAAAGGCCTTTGGAGCAAGTGCTGCACAGGGACAGGTTTTAGGAATGGCTGCAAGGCGTTACCATCGAAAAGAAAGGCCTCAGGGTGCGAGAGGAAAGCCTTTCAAGCTTAGGCCCATCCAGCCAGGCTCAAAAAATAAGTTAAGTTCTGAAGAGATAATGCTATTGACAGCAGTTGGCGTGGCAAAAACAGGGGAAAGAAAAAGGTTTGAAACACCGTTTGGCGGCATGAACGATGTGACACTAACAAAAATGGCTCAGTCGATTCAGAAAACGGTTCGCAACAGAACCAACCAGCTTAACCGCGAAGAAGCCAGGGCGCTGAGGCGAATTCAAGAAAGGGTTGCAGCGCAACTGAGAAAAAGGCATCCTGAAAAAGCTTTGAGTGAAATTATGCCAGGGGCAGGCCGCTAGAACAAGGTGTCAAAAGCTTTCTTGCCCTCGATTCCCAACAAAAACTCGTATCTTGCGTCCACGTACTCCTGTATTTTTTGCACTTCCTCATCTGAGAGGTGCTTGTATCGGCCTTGCAGCTGCAAGTATTCCTTTACAGGCTTTGCTTTCTCCTTTTCAACTTTTTGATTGAATGAAAGCACGCCGTTTTCTATTTCGTACAAGGGAAAAACCCTTGTCTGGATTGCAAGCCTTGATATCTCGATAGCCATATCGCTTTTAGTGTACCATCCAACAGGGCAAACCGAGAAAGCATGCAAAAACGAGGAATGTGGTGTTGCAAGCGCTTTCTTTACCTTTTTATGCAAGTCCATGACGTTGGCAACCGAAACAGTTGCAACATATTTTATGCCATGCGAGGCCACAATTAAGGGCAAGGGCTTTTTTGGCTCCTGCTTTCCATGCACTTTTGAGCCAGCAGGGCTCGTAGTGGTTGCAGCAAACAAGGGCGTGCCGCCGCTTCGCTGAATGCCTGTGTTCATGTAAGCCTCGTTGTCAGTGCAAACATAAGTGAACTTGTGGCCCCTCTCCAAAGCGCCTGAGATTGCGCCAAACCCAATGTCAAAAGAAGCGCCGTCGCCGCCAAAAACCAGCAAGTTGAGTTTGTCGCGCCGGCCCTGCATTTTTAGGGCAGCGTCGATTCCGGAAGCAATGGAAGCATTGTTTTCAAAGGCCCCATGAATCCAGGGAATTTCCCACGACGTTTCAGGATAGGGCGTTGAAACAACTTCCATGCAGCCTGTTGACATCACCGCAATGGTGTTTGAGCCAGCTGCTTTTGTGACATGCCTTATTACCAGTGCTTCGCCGCAGCCTGCACATGCACGATGCCCTGAAACAAAGTATTCAGCGTAAGGCATTCCCTTTACCATCCTTTTAGAGGGCCCAACTTTTTCTTTTTTTGGAGTCAAAACAGCCAGCCTCCCTTTTGCTTTCCTTTCTCCAAGTCAGCGAAAACGCGTTCAAAATGCTGCAAGGTAATATCACGGCCTCCAAGGCCAGCAATATAGCTGTTTAAAGCCAAGTCATTGCAGTAAACCGCGCTCCTGATGTCAGTAAACAGGGGGCCTTCCTGGCCCAAAGAAATATGCCTGTCAACCACTGCCACTGCTTTAAGGCCCCTCATTGCATTCTGAAGCTGCTTTTCCGGGAAAGGGCGCAGGCTCTTCACACGAATGAGGCCAACTTTCTTTCCCTGCTCCCTTAATTTGTCAACTGCAACTCTGGCCGTTCCACAAAGCGTTCCCATGCCAATGACAGCTAAATCAGCGTCCTTCATTTTGTACAAATCAAGCAGGCCATCGCCATAGCTTCGGCCAAAAGCCTTTCCAAAAGCAGTGTTTGCTTTCCTTATTTCCTGCAAAGCATTAACCATTGCCTCCTGCTGCTGTTTCTTGAAATGCATAAACGTGTTTGGGAACCCAATCGGCCCCATGGTAATCGGCTTTTTTGGATCCAAAACATTCATTGGCTTGAATTTGGGCAAAAACTTGTCAACCTTTTTCTGAGTGGGGATATTAACAGGCTCAAACACATGCGACAGCGTGAAGCCATCAAAGTTAACCATTAAGGGCATCATCACATTCCGGCTTTCGCTTACCCTATAACCCTGTATTACTGTGTCCAAGGCCTCCTGGCTTGATTCAACCCAAAGCTGTATCCATCCCTGGTCACGGGCAGAAACCGCATCACTGTGGTCATTCCAAATGCTTATAGGCGCACTCAAAGCCCGGTTTGCAACAACCATAACGCCAGGCAGCCTCATTCCGCTTATTATCGGCAGAATTTCGTACATTAAGGCAAGGCCCTGGCTGCTTGTGGCAGTAAAGCATCTTGAACCAACGGCAACAACGCCCAAAAAGGCCGATGCAGCGGAATGCTCTGATTCCA
>CAZMUN010000035.1:0-11331 GCA_964569815.1 uncultured archaeon | reverse complement strand
ATCACCTCGATAGGATGAACGCTTTTTTCATTTATAAATCATTTCTACAGAGCCTGGTGAAAAGAAGAATCATTCGCCACCTCTCTTGTCTGATGAAGAAATTCCTCCCTATTTACGGGGTTTATTTGGTGGTGATGGAACAATTCTCTTGCAAAATTCAAAGAATGCTTTACGGCCAAGAATCAGGATTTCCATGCAGCATAGGGAATTTGCACAGGAAGTACTTAAACTGCTGGGCCGGATTAGGATTTATTCTCGGTTGCAATATGAAAGTAGTAACGGTAATAGCTGGTGGAACATTGGTGTTGCTCGAAAAGAGAGTGTTTTGTTTTTTATCAACAAAATTGGCTCGGCACACCCAAAAAAGAGAAGAAGAATGCAGTTAGTGAAAGGGGAAATTAAGTCCCCTCTTGCCAACTCGCCAAATATCTCTTCTGTTCTTCCGTTAATTTGTCAATAGTCACGCCTATAGTTCTAAGTTTTAGTTGAGCAATGCCTTCGTCAACTTCTGCGGGCAGGTTGTGCAAGCCTGCCTTCAACTTGCCCTTATTCTTAATTCCGTATTCAAGGGCAAGAGCTTGTCCGCAGAAGCTTAGGTCCATTACTTCGCTTGGATGCCCTTCTGCTGCAGCCAAGTTCACTAAACGGCCTTCTCCACACAAGTAGACCTTGTGCCCGTTTTCCAAAACGTATTCGTCAAGCTGCCATCTTATCCTTTTCTTTTCCTTTGCCATTTTTTCAAGGCCTTTTACGTTTATTTCGCAGTCGAAGTGCCCTGAGTTGGCCATTATGGCCCCGGTTTTCATTTTTTCAATGTGGTGCGTGTCTATGACATGCTTGTCGCCTGTAAGCGTAATAAAGATGTCTCCTAATGGGGCTGCCTCTGCAATTGGCATTACTCTATAGCCATCCTGTTTTGCCTGCAGTGCTCTTACAGGATCTACTTCGCATACAATAACGTTGGCTCCATGTCCCCTTGACCTTAGCGCGACGCCCTTGCCGCATGAACCATAGCCAGAAACGACAACAGTTTTCCCGGAAAAGAGGACATTTGTAGCTCTTTTTATTCCATCTATTGTGCTCTCTGCTGTCCCGTAATAGTTGTCGAACAGGTGCTTGGTCAGGTTGTCGTTGACTGCCATTATTGGGTATTTTAAAGCGCGGTCTTTTTCCATTGCCCTTAACCTTATTATGCCGGTCGTGGTTTCCTCTGTTCCTACAACAAGGTCTTTCAATAGCTCGGGCCTTTTGCTGTGTATTTCTGAAATCAGGTCGCAGCCGTCGTCAACTGTTGCGTTTGGCTTGAAATCCAAAACCTTGTTTAAAAAGCGGTAATAGTCTTCGTTTGTTTCGCCTTTGTAGGCGTAAACGTTTACGCCCTCTTTTGCAAGGGCTGCTGCCACATCGTCTTGCGTGCTTAATGGATTGCACCCTGTTATTGCCACTTCTGCTCCGCCTGCACTAATGGTTTTCACAAGGTTTGCTGTTTCTTTTGTTACATGCAGAGCCATTCCAACACGAATGCCTTTCAATGGCTTTTCTTTTTCAAACCTTTTCCTGATTTCTCGCAGTGCAGGCATGTTTTGCTCTGCGTAAGCAATGCTCATTTTGCCTTGTTCGGCCATTGACTCGTCTTTTACTTCGTGTGGCATTAAATCAGTTCCTTGAGAAGGTTTTCTGTTAAGCAAAAATGCATACAAAAACCCTTTTAAAGGAAATCAAGAGGCATTTGTACTATTCTAAAACCTCACCATTTCTTTGAATTCGTTGAACCTTTGCTCTATTTCTGTTTTTTCCAGTTTTTTGAGGCGTTCAAGCCCAAGCCCCTCTGCGTTGAAAGAAGCAACAGTGCTTCCGTAAATAATTGCTTTTCTCATGGCGTCTTCGTCAACGTTTCCTTGCTTTGCAAGGAATCCAATCATTGCGCCGGCAAAGCTGTCGCCGCAGCCTGTTGGGTCAACAATGCTTGCCAGCGGGTAAGCGGGTGCAACAAAGCTTCCTTTCTTTGTGGTTAATAGGGCGCCGTGCTCTCCTTTTTTTATTATTGCCAGGTCTGATTCCATTTCAAGCATTTTTTGGGCTGCTTGAACCAAGTTTGGGGTGTTGAAAAGCTGCCTTGCTTCCGCATCATTCATAAGGCAAACGTCTGCTTTTTTCACTATTTCCAAAACCTTGTCTTTTTTGTTTTCAATCCAGTGGTTCATCGTGTCCGCTATCACCAGCTTGGTTTTTTTCATCTGGTTCAGGACATGAAGCTGCAGTTCCGGGTCAATGTTTCCCAAAAAAAGGAATTCGGCTTCCTTGTATTCGTTTGGAACACTTGGTTTAAACGAGTCCCATATTTTTGTGTCGACTTCCAGTGTTTTTGCAACGTTTATGTCAAGGCCGTATTCTCCTTTCCATGAAAACGTTTTTCCGTCTTTTTGCTCTAAGCCGTCTGTGTCAACGCCTTTTTCGTACAAAAAGTCCACATGCTCTTTTCCAAAGTCTTTTCCTACAACCGAAACCATGCCTGGCCTTGAAAAAAACGATGCAGCAAGGCTTGCGTAAACCGCTGAGCCGCCCAAAGTTTTTTCCGAATGCCCAAAAGGGGTTTTAATGGAATCAAATGCCACTGACCCGGCAATAACTACATCAACCATTTAATCCAGCCCTTCAATTGCTTTTGATGCATTGGCCATGTTTTCTTCCAGGGTTCCATTAGCATCTATTGTTTTCAGCAGGCCTTTTTTTTCAAAGTATTCAATCAATGGCGCTGTTTTTTTCCTGTAGGTTTCAAGCCTCATTTTCACAATCCGTGGCTTGTCATCGTCTCTTTGAATAAGCTTGCCCTGGCATTCGTCGCAAATTCCTTCCTTGCTTGGGGGAATGTTTTTCACGTGGTAGATGCGGCCGCATTTTGAGCAGCTTCTTCGCCCTGAAAGCCTTTCGATTATGGTGTCATCGCTTGCCTCTATGTCAAAGGCTGCATCGAGCTTTAACCCAAGCTTTTGCATGATTCCTTCCAAGAGCTCTGCCTGCTTCTGCGTCCTTGGAAAGCCGTCCAAAATAAACCCTTTTTCCTGTCCCAGTGCATGCAGCTTGTTTTCAACAAGCCCTGCAACCGTTTCGTCGTCAACGTATTGGCCTGATTCCATGGTTGCCGTGACCTTTTTTCCAAGCTCTGAGCCTTTTGCAGTTTCCTCGCGCAACAGGTCTCCTGTGCTTATCTGCACAAGCCCGTGCTTTTCAACCAAACGCTGTGCAATTGTGCCCTTGCCTGCTCCAGGCGGTCCCAAAAAAACCAGTCTTAAAACCATTCAAAAACCCCCTTTACCAGAATTAAAGAGAATGCTATTTTAACTTTTTCTCTTTTGCAAAAAAGTCCACCACGTGCTGCTCTTTGGAGGCTGAAAAGCTTCTGACCTTTTCATCCCGCAAAATTTTCACGGCAAAGCCTGCTTTTTTTGCAGCCTCCTTTATTTCCCTTACCGGTTTCCCGGCGTCCTTTTTTTCAACAAACCTGTAGAAATGGACTATGCCGCCAGCTGGCTTCAATGCAGCCAGCGCGGAATCAAGGAAGTTTGCGCTGCCCTCAGGCAAAGGCATTACCACGCGATGGCATTTTCCCTTCAAATGCTTTGGGGCTGCTTTGCCCACATCCCCAAGAATTGCTTCTATTTTTTTTTGGCACTTGTTCAAAGAAATGTTATGTATAAGACTTTTGTATGCTTGTGGGTTGAGCTCTATGGCATATGCCTTTTTCATCCCTGACAAGCGGCAAAAAACTATGGGAAAAGGGCCTACGCCGGCAAAAAAGGCCCCGATTACCTCGTTTTCTCCTATCAAGCGAGAAATTCTGAGCCTTTCTGTGCCAAGCCTTGGGCTAAAGAACACCTTGCCCAATTCAACCATGAAAATGCAGCCGTTTTCCTTGTATAGCGCGGTTTTTGTTCTCTGCCCGGCGATTACCTTTACTGGCTGTTTCCTGTATTTCCCTGAATGCTTTCCTGAAACCATGCAAACCGTCTTGAATTGCTTGTTCAATTCCAAAAGGCTTTCCCCTATAATTCTTGCCTTTTTCTGCAGCTCTTTTGGAACCTGTATTACGGCAATGTCTCCCAAAGAATCATAGCTTGTTATCAGCAAAGACATTTCTTTTTCTGAAAGCTTTTCCTTCAGGGCCTCTTTTAGGTTGCAGGGCCTTTTTCCTTTCATACAACAATATAAAAGAATTAAGTTGTTAAAAATTCCTCTGAATGGACTTTGCGCAGCTTTTCTACGACTTTTTTGCAAAAAGGATTGCTGAACGAGGCCTTTACGGGCCGGCTGAATACGCTGTTTACGGTGCAATAATGCTTGCCCTTGCATTTTTCGTGATTTTTCCATTGCTTGACAGGCGCGGCATAAAATTCGACGCAAGGTTTCTGGCTGCATTGCTTCCATACATTCTTCTTGGCTCTGCCCTCCGCGTTTTGGAGGACATGGCGCTTCTGCCAAGAAGCTGGAACCCTTTGGATTTGGCTTACTATTTTGTTACGCCTGGCATTTATGTTTTGGTTGCCTTGGCAACAATGCTTTCCTTGGCTTTTTCCTTTTTTGTTTCCAAAAGGCTTGGGAAAAGCTTTCACTTGGTTTTTGCAGGCCTTGGCTTACTTCTTGCCCTGCCAATCGTTTTGTTTGAAGTCATTAACTTTGAGGCCTGGCTTGGCTTTTTTGCAGTGCTTGCAATGGCTTTTGCCATTACAGCCACACTTGTGTTGGCTTTCAAAAAGCTAAAGTCAAGGCTTCTTGAATCAAGGATTAATGCAATGGTTTTGGCCTCACAGGTTTTGGACGGGTCTGCCACCTTTGTTGCAACACAGTTTTTCTTTTGCGGGGAACAGCACCCTTTGTCAGGCTATTTCCTTGACCTTTTTCCCTTAAGCTTTGTTGCAGTAAAAATAGGGATTGCGCTTTTGATTCTGCACTACGTTGACCAAAACATTGAAAACAAGAATTTGCGTGGCTTCATAAAGCTCGTTGTTGCCATTCTCGGTTTTGCCACTGGCTTGAGGGACATCCTCACTTTGGGTGTGGGCACCTGTTTATGAGATGTTTTTGCGAAGCTTGGCCTGTTGAGCGAAGCGAAACAGGCCCTTGCCCAGACCAGCCGGATGTGGCGGCTTTGGGTGTCGGAACCTGGCTTTGATTATGCGTTGAGTATCCTTATTACGATAAGCATGCCGATTATTCCCGCCACTATAAAGCCAAGGGTCCCGATGTCTACCGTGCTTCCAATGCTTGTTTCAATTTTGCTGCTTAGAAGAAGCGATGAGCCCATAATAAGGGCTGCAATTATTATGCTTATGCTTAACGTGTTAGAGCTTTTGTTCAGGCTGTGGCCCAGGTTGTCCAATGTTTCTGCTTCCAGCTGTACCTTGAAGTTTTCTTCCTCCATTTTTTTGAAGATGTTCATAAGGCTTTCTGGAAGCTCTCTCAAAAAGCGGCTGAACTCAAAGTAGTTGTCGCGGAAAGAGCGAAGCATGTATTCTGGCCTGGTTTTTTCCACAATGATTTTTTCAATGTATGGCTTGGCCTCTTCAACAAGGTTTATTTCCGGGTACAGTTTTAGCACTGTGTCCTGGGCAATGCTTATGCTTCTCAAAAAGAGAAGGTAGTGCCTTGGAACCTTTACCTTGTGTTTTACCATCAGGTTTATGAAAGCCTGCCCGAATCCGGCCAGGTCTATTCTGCCGAACTCCATGTCGTAAAAGTAGTCAATTATTTCAGACATGTCGTTCATCAGCTGTTTTTCGTCTTTGACTCGGTCTAAAAGCTTCATGGCCTGGAAGTGCTTGTAAAGGCCTTTTACATTGCGTTCAACCAGCAAAACCATTGTTGTGGCAAAGCCGTCGCGGAGCTCTCGGTCCAAGCGCCCAACCATTCCAAAGTCCACAAGGCTTATCGTTGGCTTTCCTTTGTGCACTGAAACAAATATGTTTGCAGGGTGGGGGTCTGCCTGAAAAAAGCCGTGGACCAGCATCTGCTTGAAGAAGCACTTGATGTAGGCTTTTGCAATCCTTTTCTTCAAAGCGGGATTCTTGTTCTTGTAAAAAGAGCTTATTTTTCTGCCTTCAACTTTTTCCAGCACTAGAACCCTTTTGGTTGTGTACCGCTTGAAGACTTTTGGTATCACGACATTTTCGCCGTTTCTGAAATTGTGGGCAAACCTTTCAGCGTTTTTGGCCTCGCGGTTGTAGTCAAGTTCCTTTCTAATGGTTTCAGCAAACTCTGCTGCAATGCTTGTCGGATTGTAGTATTGGGTGCTTTTAATGCTTTTTTCAACAAGGCCTGCAATAAAGCTCATTATCCGTAGGTCTTCTGCAATCACTTGTTCGATGTCAGGCCTTTGCACCTTTACTGCAACATGCTTGCCGTTTTTGAGCTTTGCCAAATGCACTTGCCCCAACGAGGCCACTGCAACAGGCTCTTTGTCAAATTCCTTGAAAACCGAGTCCAAAGGCTTTTCAAGCTCTTTCTTCAGAGTGTGCTTTACCTCGAGGAAATCGAACGGAGCCACTTCGTCCTGAAGCTTTCTCAGCTCGACTATGTACTCTTCTTTTATGAGGTCAGGTCTCGTGCTTAGCATTTGCCCGAATTTTATGAAAGTCGGGCCAAGTTCCTCAAAAATTTTTCTCAGCTTCACTGGCCCTGGAATCTCGTCGTGCTTTTTCCCTGTTTTTTCAAGCCTTGTGAGAAAGGGGAACTTTTCCCTCTTCCTCTGGATTTCAAAAGCCGACTCCCAGCCGTATTTGAGGAAAACCTTCATTATTTCAAGGAACCGTCTTATGTCCCTCGGGGTTTCAAGAAAATTCAGCATTCAAGCTCATCTTTTCTTCTTTTTTTTCTTTGAGGTTCTTTTATTCAAAGAACGTTTTTTGGTTTTTTTTTCCATGGCCTTCTTTTTCTTGTGAATCCTTTCAATTTCTTTGGAAAGCTTTTTGATGCTCTTATTCAAGTTCTCCAAATCTTTTGCCGAGTAAACCTTTGTCTTCAAGGCCTCTTTTTTAAGCTGCCTTCGCATTTTTTCCAAAGACTTTTCCTGCTCGGCAACCCATTTCTGGACCATGGCCTTTCCTTCCCTGCTGCTTACCTTGTTCTTTTTCTCCAACTGTTTCACAACACCGTTGAAGCGCTCGCCGCTGATTTTTACAACGCCTAGAGCAAAAGTCAATCCTTCTTTGACCAAATCTTTTGGCATAAACAAACCTCCAAACAAGTTTAATTTTATATAAAAAGGCTTTCGCTGTTAATAAAGCTAACTCTCTCAAGAAAGCCTTTGCTTGACAACCGGCTTTGAAAAAAGAATTCAGCTGCCTTTTTTTCTCACAATCTTGAGCTCGTCGCCCCACCTTATGTATTCCACTTCAACGCCTGATTCAAGGCCTGAAATCCCCTGGGGCTTTTTCACGTCAAAGGTTTCGTATGAAACAAGGTCCATTATCTGCACGACATCGCCCATAACTGCAACCACTTGCCCTGAACCCTTGGCCATTATAGGCACTTCGGCATCGCCGGACGTGGGCTTCAAAAGGCCGCGCTTCTGGCCTGAAAAAACGTCAAATGCAACAATTCTGGCCTTTGCAGAGCCATGCTTTCCTGGCTTTGACTTCTCAACACTTTTAACCTGGCAGGGGAAGCCGTCAATCAAAACAAAAGAGCCTGGCTTCAAAGAGCCAACAGTTGTAAACTTTTTTTCCCCATCTGCCATAAAAAAACCTTGAAATAAAGTAAGCCGCTTCAATTTAAATAGGTTTTCCCCAGGCAGGAGCCATCCTTTAAAGCAAAAGCATTAGATTTTTGTTTCTTTTGGCCTTTCTTATTTTCATTAATCTATTGGCTTAACAGGTGTTGATGTTTGGTTTTGGGAAAAAAGAAAAAGCCTGCAAAGGCCTCTAAAAGAAAGTCAAGCGTTTTGGCTTCGGTGAGCGAGAGCCTTGGCCAAGCCATAAAGAAAAAGAAACCAAAAAACATCGCCGTTTTTGTTGACGGCCCAAACCTTTTGCGAAAAGAGCTTGGCATAGACATGAAGGACATAAAAGCCGTTTTGGAAAAGCGCGGCAACCTGAAAATAGCCAAAGTCTTTTTGAACCAGTTTGCAAGCAACAAATTGGTTGAAGCTGTTGTAAACCAGGGATTTGAAACCGTTTTAACAGTTGGCGACATAGACGTTGCCATGGCCTGCGACGCAACAGAAGCCGCCTTCAACAAAAAAATCCACGCAATAGCATTTGTTACACGCGATTCAGACTTTTTGCCAGCCATAATGAAAGCAAAGCGCTATGGAAAGGAAACCATTGTTGTCTTGGTTGAAGAGTCCTCGGCAGCAGCCTTAAAAAACACCGCCGACGTAGTAATAGTGTTAGGTGAACCAAAATGAACATACCTATTGGGAGCGTTGAAGAACAGCAAAAAACATTTTCGGAAGAAGACCCTTTCCAAAAAGCAGGTTCACTGCTCAAATCAGACTTTTCAGGCTACCTTGTTGCGACAATTGAAGGAATATCCGGCCTGGAAGAAGGCCTGCTTTTGATAAAAGACAGCCGCGTTGTAGGAGCAGCCTTTTCAGCCCTGAGAATAAACAAGCAGCTCTATGGCCTGACAGCATTAAGGCTTTCACTCAACAGCCTCAAAGCCAAAAAAGGAGTTTTTGACGTCAACAAGCTTTCCAAACAGCAGATTGACCTAATACTTGCATTCAACGAAAAAATAGCGATTCCAAAGCCATTGGACCAGTCAATGCTTTCAAGGCTGGAGCCAGAAAAATACCGAGGCGAACTGGTTTCAGAGGAACTCAAAGTGGACTTGAAAGGCGGGGACACCAAGCAAAAAATCCTCAAAGGCCTTGGCTTAGGCGGAATATGAAAAAAGAGGGGGCTTTAGCAGCAATTTTTAAACCAGAAAGCGGCAAGCATGGTTTTAATTGGTTTTCGCTGTTTTCAACTTTTATAAGAGGCAGTTTTTTCAATGGGCCTAAACAAACTTTTCACAAAATTTGCATCCAAGGTACTGGACTTTGATTCAACAGAGTTGCCAGAGCAACAGTTTGCAATGATTTACGACGTGTTGGCAAAACCAATGCCCCTAATCAAAGGAAAAGAAGCCCAAGAGCTTTTAACATGCATCAAAAAAAAGCACTTGGTCAACAGCATAACAATCAGAAAGCTTGACAAAGGGCTTGTTTTCAGCAGCTCTGGAAACGGCCAAAAGGAAAGCGCTTCAGGCCAAGAGCTTTTAGGATTCATAAACCGCGCTTTTAGCGAAACAGATTTCATAACCCTGAGAAGCAAAAAGGAATGGGTAATGCTCATGCCCTTCAAAGAAAGCCTCTTCATCGTAAAAGCCAATTCCTCGCTTTCAACAGTTGAATTGAAAGCCATTGCAAAAGAAATCGAAAAAATTTTGGCAAAAAAGAGGCTTAACTAAAATCCTGCTTTTAGGGCAATATTTTTTAACGTTGAAGCAAATATAATATCAAGGTGTTTTTGTGGGAAAAATAATAACCATTGCATCAGGAAAAGGCGGTGTCGGAAAAACCACTGTTACGGCAAACGCAGGCATTGCATTGGCCCAAAAAAACTTCAAAGTGCTTCTCATTGACGCAGACATTGCAATGGCCAACCTTTCACTGCTTTTGGGAATGCAGTCCTCGCCAATAACACTCCACGATGTCTTGGTCGGCGAAAGCGCAGTCGAAGACGCAATCTATGAGGGGCCAAACGGAATAAACTTCATTCCCTCTGGACTAAGCCTTGAATCCTACCGCCGAGTGGACACAGAAAGGCTTGAAGCAGTTGTAAAAGAAACGGCCCCAAAATACGACTTCGTTTTACTTGACGCTCCGCCAGGAATAGAAAAAAACGTCATGTCCTCGCTTGCAGCAGCAGACGAAGTGATACTGATTACGATGCCTACCTCGCCAAGCATTGCCGACGTCCTTAAAACAAAAATCGTGGCACAAAGGCTTGGCTCAAACCCAATAGCAGTCGTTGTAAACTTTTCCATGGGAGAAAAAGGCGAAATAAGCAATGAGGACATAATGAAAATGCTTGAACTGCCAGTTTACGGCACCATTCCATTTGACCTAGAGATAAGGCGAAGCTTCATGCAGCAAAACGTTCAGCCAGTCATACTAAGAAAGCCCACTTCCCCAGGGGCAATAGCAATGAGAAAAGTTGCAGCCAAAATTGCAGGAATCCGCTCCAAAGAATTCCTCAAAGAAGAAAAAAAGCAAGGGTTTTTAAGCAAGTTGCTCGCGATATTCAAAAGGAAGAAGTGATTTCACAATGGCAAACAGACCATTCGACATGCTAAACGAATCAATCGGAAAAGAAATACTGGTACTGCTAAAAGGCCAGGTTTCAATAAGAGGCACACTCAAAGCCTTTGACGTGCACCTAAACCTGGTTCTAGACAACGCAGAAAAGCTCGAAAACGGCGAAACCCAAACCAAGTACGGCAAGGTAATGCTGCGCGGCGACAGCGTAGTCCTAATCAGCGTTTGAGAGCCAAGCAGCCGGCTTATCTGAGCAACAGGGTTATTTCGCTCCTCTAATCGCTCAATAAATAACCCATCTTCGCAATAAAAAAACCAATTTTTTTCCCAAAACCAAAAAAATAAAAACCAGGAAGCCCTACTTATTTGCATGGCAAAAAAGGTTCTGGCAGCATCTCTTATCCTTGTTCTTGCAGTTGCCCTAAGCGGCTGCACCCAGCCAGCTGTTGATGAGCCAAATCAAGACAGTCAGCCAAACCAGGGCACACAGCCCCAAAGCCCACAGCAGCCTAAGAGCCCGCCTGAAGTTGAACCCGGCCCTGATTCCGAGTTAATGAACCAGGCAGTAAAGGAAAAAAACCCTGACTTGTGCCAGCAGATTCAGGACCAGCAAATGATAGAAACATGTGTTGCCTGGGCCTCCCAAGGCTAAAAATCAGGGGTTTGTTATATTAAAATTCCAAGGCCCAAAATTGCCAGGGCTGTCATTGGTTGCATCAAGCCCTGAAAGCATAGCGCATTCTGAGTCCCAGCATCCATAGCCACCGCAGCAGGTGTCAATAATCTCAAAGGCTTGGCCTGCATAAGACCCGCTTGTGAAAAACACGTAATATCCAAGACAGTTGCCGCCTTCACAGCCTGTTGAACTGAAAGGAAACCCGCTAACTTCATCAATGTAGTCGTCTGATCCATTGTCCCATCCTTCATCGGTTTCAAGCCCTGAAACCACAATGCAATCTGAATCATAGCCATCTGCATCGCCGTCGCAGTCGTTGTCTAGGCCGTCGTCACAAGTTGTTTCCGCTGTTTCGTAG
>CAZMUN010000034.1:0-11559 GCA_964569815.1 uncultured archaeon | reverse complement strand
TTCCTCGTTTTTTATCCTGTTGGCAATAATGTCAACTACCAAAGACTCTTGGCCAACCGTTGTTCTGATAGTGTAAATCATTTGTGCACACCTTTAAAGCTTGTAATCATGAAAGAAAAAGGAATTGGAGCCAAAAAAAAAGGCCTTTTTCCTTGAATAACTTTTAATCTGGTAACCATTAAAAAGCTTTTTCTTGGCCTATTCAAGGCCTATGAAAGCGAAAATCAACTGTATTGCGTATGCCAGAACGGCAATTACGATAATGCCAATGCCTGTTACCTTTGCCATTGTCTGGAACTCGTTCCAGTCAGGCTTTTTTGCAATGACAAAAACGCGCCTGCTTGAGGCAACAAAGCTTTTGATGCTTTCCAATGTGTTCATAAAGAAAATTAGAAAAGAAAAGGTTTAAAAACCAAAATTCTGGCCCGAAAACCTTTACCCAGTGAAGTCAATTCCCAGATCGATTGGCTCAGACAAATCGATTTTGTCAAGGTCCTGCAGGTAAGGGAACTTGCCGCCTGCAATTACAACCATTGCCTGAATCTGGTTTCTTGGCAGGTTCTCATCAATCATTGCACCCCAGATTATGTGTGCATTGGGGCTGATTTTGCTTGAAACCGTTTCCACAATCATCTCTGCCTCGCGAAGAGTCATGTCCGCGCCGCCAATCACGTTCACCAAAGCACGGTTTGCTCCGGAAATGTCGACGTCAAGCAAAGGGCTTGTCAGCGCGTTTTCCACTGATTCGAGAGCGCGAGCTTCGCCCTTTTCGTCTGTGTGAGATTCTCCCAAGCCAATCATTGCTGCTCCGCCCCTGCTCAAAATGGTTTTGAGGTCAGCGTAGTCCAGGTTTATCAAACCGGGCTTGGTAACCATCTCGGTTATGCCCTTTACAGCATTTGTTAGGACTTCGTCAGCGACTTTGAAGGCGGCATTGACCGGCAGGTCTGGAGCAATCTCCAAGATTTTGTCGTTTGGAATCACAATAACTGTGTCAGTGTTTTTTCTCAGAGCAGAAAGGCCTGAAAGCGCGTTTTCCATTCTCTTTCGGCCTTCGACAGTGAAGGGAATTGTGACAACTCCGATTGTAAGGGCCTTCATGTTTTTGCCAAGCTCGGCAACAACAGGGGCTGCGCCTGTTCCTGTTCCGCCACCCATTCCACAGGTTATGAAAATAAGGTCTGAATCGGCAAGGGTTTCCTTGAGCTCGTCCATTGATTCCTGGGCTGCGCCTTCGCCAACGCTTGGGTCAGAACCCGAACCTAGGCCTCGAGTCAAAATTTTTCCAATCAAAAGCTTTTTGTCGGCAGTTGTGTTCAAAAGGTCTTGGGCGTCTGTATTGACTGCAAATGTTTCTGCGCCGGCAATTCCGACTTCGGTCATCCGTTCAATCGTATTGCAGCCGCCGCCGCCCACGCCTACCACGCGGATTTTTGCTTTCGCGGTTTCTAAAAGTTTGATTAAGTCTTCGTTGTTGTGAGTTGACTTGATTTTTTTCCTTGGTTTTTTTGATGGCGCTTTGGCCCTCTTAACTGCTTTTTTTATAACGCTTTGCAAATAAGGCACCCCCGGATTTATGTAATTGAAATAATTCCTACCAAAAAGGAATTTAAAGGCATTGCTCAGGCACTTAAACATAATGAGAAAGTGCTTCTACATAATCGGCTTTGACTAATTTTTTTTCCGCCCAAAAGAAATTTAACCAGGCCTGACACTATTATTCTTATGGAAAAAGTTCAGTGGCCTCTGGGAACGGTGGTTGTCGCAATTGTTCCGGCATACAATGAGGAGTCCTACATAGGTAAGGCAGTTGATTCTTTGAGGGACTGCCAAAGGCAGGGAATAGTCCACGACATAGTGGTGGTAAGCGATGGCAGCACTGACATGACTGCAAGGATTGCAAGAATGCACCATGCAGATGTAATCGAGCTTCCCAAAAACGGGGGCAAGGCAGCGGCGTTTGCTGCAGGCATTAGACATGCTGAAAAAAAGCATTTAGGGCAGGACAGAAAATCGCTGGACCATCGTGTAAGAAAGGGCTCTGTTATTGTGGTTACGCTGGATGCAGATGTTGAAGCAAGGCCTGGGCAGGTTTTTAAGCTTGTTGAGCCCATAGTAAGGGACAGGAAGCTTATGATGACAGTGGGCAGGCTGAAGCCGCATCCAACTTATTTGAATTCCGATAGCTTAAGCGGCCAGCGTGCAATAAGGCTTGAAGCCCTCGGAGGGCTTTTGCGAAGCAACAAGCAGTGGCGGGAAATTTTGAAAACAGGCTATGGCCTTGAAATGGCTTTGAACAGGCTTGTTAAGGCGCGAAAGTTTGTTGGCACTGGCTTTGCCGAATTGCGGAAACCTGGCGGAAAAGGCGTTGAAAGGCTTGAAAGGGGGCTTGATTCGGCATCAGCAATTTTTCGGGCAAGGGAAGAAAAGCTGAAAAGGCTCAGGGAACAGCGCAGGAAAAGGAGAATGCCTTGAACCGAAAGCCAAAAAAAGGACCTTGCACTAATTCTTGCACATGGCGAAAGATTTTGAGAGAACCGTTAAAGACATTGAGAATCTGGAGATTCAGGGCAGCAGCAGAGTAAGAAAGGCTGCTGTAAACGCCTTGAAGCGCTCTGTGCAGAAAAGCCGTGCAAAAACGCTGGTGGCGTTAAGGCGCGAGCTGCAGAAGAATTGTTTGAAAATTTTGATGGCAAGGGCAACTGAGCCGGAAACAAGAACTGCTTTGAGGGTTATCCTGAAAGCTGCTTCGCTTCACAGCCGGAACCTGCAGGAGGTAAAGGAAAACGTTTTGCATGTTATTGGAAACTATGAAACCGATAGGAAAAAGGCAATGGAAAAAATTGCTTTGTATGGAAGCAGGCTTATTGAGAAGGGCGATACCTTAATGACACATTGCCACAGCCACACGGTTGAGGAAATTTTCAAAAAGGCCAAGAAAAAGGTTGAGATGGTTTACTGTACGGAAACAAGGCCTCTTTTCCAGGGCAGGATTACTGCAAAAAACCTGGCAAAGGCCGGCATTCCCGTTACACTGGTTGTGGATTCTGCCGTTGACAAATTCATGCACCCTGTTGACAAGATTTTTATGGGATGCGACGCTGTGCTAAGCGACGGTTCTATTGTGAACAAGATTGGCTCTGCACATGTTGCTTACACTGCCAAAAAGCACCACAACCCCTTGTTTGTTTGCACATCCTCTCACTGCTTTGACCCTGCCACCTATTATGGGTTTGAGGAGGAGATAGAGGAAAGGCCGCCAGGGGAAGTGTGGGAAAGGCCGCCAAAAAGGGTTAAGATAAGAAACCCGGCTTTTGACATCGTGGACGAGTTTTATGTTCAGGGAATTGTTTCAGAGCTTGGCGTTTTTGACCCAAAGAACTTTTCCATGGAAATGTACGACCGGCTGGATTTGGACAAGAGGCAGGAGCCTTTTTTGGGGTTATTGGGGTCTTTAAGGGAAAAGATGAAGAAAGCCAGGGATTAGACCCGATTTTTTTCCAAGCAGGGAAACGCAGGCAACCATTTAAATTCTTTTTTGGATTCATTTGATAGCGGGTTTTTTGGAATTAAAAACTGGTTTTGCGGGCCTGAAAATGAAGAACCCGCTGGTTTTGGCGTCCGGAATCTTGGGAACGAATGCTGCTTTGCTTAAACGCGTTTCAGATGAAGGGGCTGGAGCAGTGACAATGAAAAGCATTGGCCCGAAGGAAAAAGAGGGCCATCCAAATCCATGTATTCTGGCGTGGGAACACGGCCTAATTAATGCTGTCGGGCTTCCAAGCCCAGGCTACCAAAAACAGGAAAGCGAGTGGGCTGAATTAAAGGGCAGAAATTTTCCGCTGATTGCAAGCATTTATGGTTCTTCAATAGAAGAATTTGAAGAAGTTGCAGAGGCAGTCGCAAAACAAAAGCCTGATTTGATTGAAGTAAACATAAGCTGCCCGAACACGAAAAAAGAGGGAATGGTTTTTGGCGTTGATTCTGAAACTTCGGGGCAGGTGACAGCAGCTGTGAAAAAGAAGGCCGGATCTGTTCCAGTAATGCCAAAGCTTACGCCACAGGCTTTGGATATTGCAGGAATTGCAAGGTCATGCGAAAAGGCAGGAGCTGATGCAATCTGCGCAGTAAATACTTTGGGACCGGGAATGCTAATTGACGCCGAAGCAAGAAAGCCTGTCCTTGCAAACAAGTTCGGCGGCATTTCAGGGCCGGCCATAAAGCCGATTGCCTTGCGTTGTGTTTACCAGGTAAGCCAGGCTGTGAAAGCGCCTGTTCTTGGAATGGGCGGGGTTTGCTCAGGCAGGGACGCCGTTGAAATGGTCATGGCTGGGGCAACTGCAGTAGGAATTGGTTCCGCAGCCTACTACCATGGCTTTGGCGTATTCCGCAAGGTTGCCGAGGAGATAAAGCAGTGGATGCGGGAAAACAGTGTCAAGGACATAAGGGAAATCAGGGGAGCAGCGCATGAAAATTAAGTCTGTTATTTTTGACTGGTCCGGCGTTTTAAGCAGTGACTGGGATGCAACTTTTCATGTCACAAACGAAATCCTCGAGTTTTGGGGCAGAAACAAGATGTCGGCTCAGGAATTCAGGAAAAGGTATGAGCTGCCGTGGATGAATTTTTACAGAAAAATAAATCTCAAAGTAGACCCTAAATGGGAGTATGCCGAATGGGAAAAAAGGTTTCCAAAATACTGCCACCTGATAAAGCCTTTGCCCCATGGCCTTGAAACATTGAAATGGCTTAAGGAAAAGGGCGTAAAGGTTGTTTTGCTCAGCTCGCACAACCACAAGCTTCTTGAACGCGAAATAAAGGAATACGGGTACACTGGTTTTATTGACGCGGTCGACGGAAGCAATGAAAATAAGATGGACAAGATTCATGCTCTGCTTGAAGAGCACGAAATTGAAAAAGAGAGCACTTTGTATGTGGGGGACATGTGCCACGACGTTGAAACAGCAAAACATGCAGGCGTCACCAGTGTCGCGGTCTTATCAGGTTATGATACAAAAGAAAAGCTTGAGCGGGCTCAGCCAGACTATATTCTGAAAGATGTCGGAGAGCTGCCAAAACTTATTGGCAAATTGGAGGGAAAAGAATGTGCAAAGGCCAGGAAAAGCCAGTAATGGTTTCAATCGAAAAAGTTGTACAGGAAACAGGCAACATCAAAACCTTTTACTTAGGCTGTGCGATTGGTGCAAGGCCAGGCCAGTTTGTCATGATCTGGATTCCCGGTTTAGATGAAAAGCCTTTCACTTTGACTGCCGCAGGAAAGCAATGCGCAATAACCGTCCAGAAAAAAGGCCGTTTTACCAAAAGGCTTTTTGAAATGCGGGCAGGCGACAAGCTTGGAATAAGAGGCCCCTATGGAAACGGGTTTGATACGCGCAATGTAGAGAAGGCGGCAATTATTGCAGGAGGCTGTGGCGCAGCCCCCATTCTGACGCTGGCACAAAAATTCAAGGAAGCCGGCGTGAAAACAGCCATTGTGAACGGCGCACACTCAGGAAAGGAATGCCTTTTCAGGAAAAAACTATCCAAAACAACAAACGATTTATACATAACAACCGATGATGGTTCTTTGGGAGAAAAAGGGTTTGCAACAGATGTTTTGGAAAAGGTTTTGAAGAAGGAAAAGTTTGACTGCGTTTTTGGCTGCGGCCCTGAAATAATGCTTAAAAAAACGTTTGGCATATGCGGTTCGGCAAAAGTCGAATGCCAGCTGAACCTTGAAAGGTACATGCGCTGCGGATTCGGAGTTTGCGGGGCATGTGCTCTTGGAAAATGGCTGGTCTGCAAAGACGGCCCGGTTTTTACAGGGAAACAACTCAAAGAAACCAAGGATTTTGGAGAAAAAGCCTTGCTCAAGTCAGGAAAAGAGGTTTCTGCAAAAGAATATTCGGAGTGGAGGCAGTGATTCATTTTAAAAAAACAACAGGATTAATTTTCTAAGGTGGGGCAAATTGCATCCTAAGAGAGCTAAGCTTTGGAAGGAAATTGGGGATTGGCAGGAAGAGTTTGAAGACCGTTTGGTTAAGACTATTGGCAAAAGGTCTCTGAAAAGCAAAGACCTTGTAAGCATTGACCGCCTTTCAGTTGAGGAAATGGAACTTGTTTTTGACTGCGCCAAGATGTTCAAGGAGTTTGTCATAAAGCCGGACAAGAAGTTTAACCTGCTTAAGGGAATGACCCAGATAAACTTTTTCTTTGAAAGCAGCACAAGAACCAGGGTTTCTTTTGAACTGGCAGGAAAGCACTTGAGTATTGACACAATAAATGTTACAGGCGGCGGAACGATTGAAAAAAAGAACGAAACTTTGAACGATGTAGCCAGAACCCTTAACGCAATGCATGCTGACTTGATCATATTAAGGCATTCAAAGGCCGGTTCGCCAAAAATGGTTGCAAGCCAGATAAAGGCCCCTGTTGTAAACGCCGGAGACGGCTGGCACGAACACCCAACACAGGCACTGCTTGACCTTTTCACAATGCAGGAAAAAAAAGGCAAAATAAAGGACCTGAAGGTAGCTATTGTAGGGGACATAAAGCACAGCAGGGTCGCAGGGTCGCTTATTCGTGCCTTGAACAAGTTTGGCGTGGAACCAAAAATTGCGGGCCCGCCAACATTGATGCCCTTTGGCCTGGAAAAGGTATTCAAATGCAAGGCCTACAGCAACATTGAAGAGGCAATCAAGGGAGCAGATGTTGTTTACGCTTTGAGAATCCAGCTGGAAAGGGCTGCGGGAGCAGACATTCCTTCTGTAAGGGAGTACAGCAAGTGCTTTTGCATTAATCCCGACAGGCTTGCCCTTGCAAAACCAGACGCAATTGTAATGCACCCTGGCCCGATAAACAGGGAAGTCGACTTAAGAACAGAGGTAATGGAAGGCCCTCAAAGCGCAGTTGAAGACCAGGTGGAAAACGGCTTTGCTTTGAGAATTGGCCTTATTTACTTGATGCTTGGCGGTGAGAGGCGATGACAAGCCTGCTTATAAAAAACGGCCATGTAGTGGATCCAGCCAACAAGTTTGACGGGGAAGCCGACGTGCTGGTTGAAAACGGCAAAATCAAGGAAGTTGGAAAGGGAGTCAAAGCCAAGGCCGACAAGACAATTGATGCAAAAGGCCTTGTAGTGTCCCCTGGCCTGATTGACATGCACGTGCATTTGAGGGAACCTGGCCGGGAAGACAAGGAAACGATCGCAACAGCTTCAAGAGCTGCTGCAGCAGGCGGATTTACAACCATTGTAGGAATGCCCAATTCAACACCTGATGCCGACAACCAGACAGTGGTAGAATTCGTTTTAAGCCGTGCAAAAACTGACGCGGTTGTCAACGTTCTGCCTGTAGGAGCAATAACCAAAAAGCGCCAGGGAAAAGAGCTTGCAGAAATAGGAGAGCTGAAAAAAACCGGCGCTGTCGCAGTAAGCGACGACGGCTCTGACATACAGGATGCAAACGTTATGAGAAAAGCTTTGGAATACTGCAAAATGTGGAATATGCCTGTTTTGTCCCACAGCGAAGACAAAATGCTTTCAGCAAAAGGAGTAATGCATGAAGGACTGGTAAGCACAGAGCTTGGTCTTGCAGGAAAGCCAGCTGCAGCCGAAGAGGTAATGGTTGCCAGGGAAATAATTCTTGCAAAACTGGCCGGTTCGCCGATTCATTTCTGCCATATTTCAACAGAGGGAAGCGTTGACCTGATAAGGCTTGCAAAAAAGCAGGGTGCAATGGTTTCCTGTGAAACATGCCCGCATTATTTTACCCTTACAGACGAAGCAGTACGCGGCTACAACGCAAACGCAAAAGTGAACCCGCCTTTGAGAAGCAAAGAGCACCTTAAAGCGGTTTTGGCCGGCCTGAAAGACGGAACAATTGACGTTATCGCTTCAGATCATGCGCCACACCTTTTGGTTGAAAAATTCTGGGAATTTGACTTATGTGAAAACGGGGTAATTGGCCTTGAAACAGCTTTGCCCCTTGTTTTGACAAAACTTGTCGGGGAAAAAGTGGTTTCTTTAAGTGAGGCAATCGCAAAAATGTCCTGCAACCCTGCAAGGATTCTGGGAATAGAAAAAGGAAGCCTGGCAAAAGGCAGTGACGCTGACATAACAATCATTGACGTCACAGCAGAACACACAATTGGCCCGGAAAAATTTGAAAGCAAGGCAAGAAACACGCCTTTTGCAGGAATGAAAGTCAAAGGAAAAGCCGTTTACACAATTGTTGCAGGAACAGTTGTGATGGAAAAGGGCAAAACATGCAACTAGTTTTCTGAAAGCCTTTTCGCAAGAGAAATTATTTCAAGAACCTCCTTTTGATAAATCTGCCCAGGTTTTTCAAGCAGGCCTTTTTCACAGGCCCTTTTTGCAATCTCTTCAATTAAGGGCTTTGCTTTTCTGTGAAGCCTTGTCCAAGTGTGCCTTGCTTTGCTTTCCCAAGCCGAAAGGTTTCCAGCGAACTCAAACAGCGATTCAACGTAGTCCTGTTTCAAGCCTTTTTCGTGGGCTTCGGACAAAACTTCAAGCAAAAGCCTTTGCTTTTTTTCCTGAAGCGACCTGAGCTTGCTTGCCTCTTCCTCGAGAACACCGCGTTTGAGAATCTTCTTAAGAAAATTTTTTTCTGTTTCCAAAGGCAGTTCAAAGCAAACAAAATGCATGTCGCCGAATTCCTCCAAAAGCTCTTTTAGGTCACGGCGAAAAGAAGAATTGTGTTTCTCAAGGTCTAGGCCAAAGCGCTTCAATGCCTCAGCGTGGTTTTTGAGGAAACGGTTCTTCGTTTTAAGGTACTCGAATTCAATGGTTTCATTGCTTGGAACGTAAGCAAGGTATTTTTCCTTATCTGAAAAACCAATTGTGTGAAAAAGCCGGTCCAAGAGCTTTTCCGTGCTTTTGGTTACCGTGCTAAAAAGAAAAGAGTACTGGGTGTAGGGGTACCTGACATCATAGAATTTTTTTATTAGGGCGTAAAGCCTTTTCCCAGGGAGCCGCTCAAATTTTTCAGACTGGAGTTCTGAAACAAGTTTTTGAAGCCTTTCAGCAGCCTTGTTTTTTCCGGTGGAAAAAGAAGCCATTGTGTTGGGATTGCGAAGCTTTTCAGCAATTTTTGAAACCTTTTCGTTATAGTCAGAGGAATCGGCAAGATAGATTCCTTTAAAGTTTGACATCTTAAGCGACGGCAGCCCAAAAACTTCAGGGGAATGCTTTGCGGAATCAAAAATAACTGAGTAATAAACCGGGCCCCTTTTCCTATACTCTCTTATGACCAAAGGCCTGGAAATGCCCTCTTTTTTGAGAAATGCCTGCAGTTCTAAAATTTCTTCAGGCGACAGCCCTAAGGCCTGTATTTCTGCCGGCAATGCAGCCATAATACAATCCACTTTAAAAGGATTTATAATATATTGTCAACTGGGGGAAAGCTTTTTGGAAAAAGAGGAGAGGCATTGTTGAATGGGTTCGAAAACAGTATTGTGCAAAGAGTTGTTTGAAATAGGAGCCGTAAAATTCGGCGTGTTCAAGCTAAAAAGCGGGCTTTTGAGCCCAATATACATAGACTTAAGGGTACTGGTCTCACACCCAAACGTGTTGAGGAACGTGGCCTCAGAGCTCGTCAAAACCACTAAACCGTTGAAGTTTGACAGGATTGCAGGCATTCCCTATGCAGCAATCCCGATTGCAACAGCTGTTTCACTTCAAGCCAACTACCCGATGATTTACCCAAGAAAAGAGCAAAAAGGCTACGGAACCAAGAAAAACATTGAAGGAATTTACAAGGAAGGGGAAACCGTTCTGGTTTACGACGATTTGATAACAAAAGGCACAAGCAAGTTCGAAGCCATTGCCCCACTGGAGGACGCAGGCCTGAAAGTAAAAGACATCGTGGTATTGATTGACAGGGAGCAAGGCGGCCCACAAGACCTCAAAGAAAAAGGCTACGAGCTTCACTCAGTTCTCAAAATTTCAGAGCTTTTGGACAGCCTGCTGGAATCCCAAAAAATTTCCCAGGAACAGTTTGACTCAATAAAGCAGTATTTCAACGACCCTGAATCATGGTCAAAAAGCCACGAAGGCGAAGCAAAATGAGTTACTCTGATTTGATGAAAGCAAAAGCCAAAGAATTTGAAAGCATTGTGTGCATGGGCGCAGACCCTGTTCTTGACAGGATTCCATTGGAAGAGCAAGACATTGAAAAAAAGATAACAGGGTTTTACTCTGCCATAATAGATGCAGCTGTTTCCGAAAAAACGGCGCCAGGCGCAATAAAGCCAAACTACGCTTTTTACGCGCAGTACGGTTTTCCCGGCCTCAAGGCCTTCAAAGCAGTCTGTGAAAAGGTTAAGGCTTCAGGCATTCCACTGGTTGTTGACGCAAAGCGCGGCGACATCGGCAAAACCTCAAAGGCTTATGCAAAAGAGGTTTTCTCCTTTTGGGAAGGCGACTGCGTTACAATCGCACCCTATATGGGCACTGACAGCGTAATGCCCTTCATTGAAGAAACAGCTGGAAAAAGCCTTGGAGTGTACATCTTGAACCGCACTTCCAATCCAGGGGCCAAAGACTTCCAAGACCTTGAAGCAGGCGGAAAAAAGAATTATGAGATTGTGAGCCAGGCCATTGCAAAATGGGCTGAGTCAGCCGAGGGAAACGTTGGCGCAGTGGTTGGCGCCACTTCAATGGACGAGCTCAAGGCAGTTGTACGGATTTTTGTTGAAAGCGGAAAACAGGTTCCGCTGCTTATTCCAGGCGTTGGAGCCCAAGGAGGCTCTGCCGCAGACGCGGCAGCTGCCTTGAAAGAATCAGGCTATGACTTAAAGCTTGCTAGAATCAATTCCAGTTCCGGAATAAACTACGCTTATGAAAAAGCCGGAACAGACGACTTTGCCGGCGCGGCAGTCAAAGCAATAAAGAAATTAAACGAAGCAATCGGGCCATTGGAGTGAAGCCATGAAGCTCAAAATAGGCGTTATGGGAGCGGCTTCAAGCGCCAAAGACCCAAAGGTTTTGGAAAACGCCAGCATTATAGGAAAAACGGTTGCCGAAAATGGCGCAATACTTTTTTATGGGGCCACAATAGGCTACCCTTTGGCTGCAGCGAAAGGAGCAAAGGAAGCTGGCGGAACCGTGGTCGGAGTAAGCCCTGCTTCAAGCCAAAAGGAGCATTTGGAAAAGTACCAGTACCCTGTTGAGCCATGCGACGCCGTAATTTACACCGGATTCGGGTTTCAGGGCAGAAACATTGTTCTGGCCAGAAGCTGTGACGCAATCATAATAGTATCGGGCCGCATTGGAACAATGAGCGAGTTTTCAGTCGCATACGCTGAGCACAGGCCAATCGGCGTTTTAGAGGGAAGCGGAGGCTTCGCAGACAAGGCAAAAGAATTCGAGGAAGAAGTTTTGGACAAGCAGATGCCAACCAAAATAGCCTATGATTCAGGCCCTGAAAAACTTGTTGAATCCGTTCTGGAAGAGGCTAAAAAAGGGCTCTGTAGAAATCCTTTATAAACGCTCTGTAGAAATCCTTTATAAATAGGGATAAATAGAGGGTTGCCCCTCTATT
>CAZMUN010000033.1:0-11964 GCA_964569815.1 uncultured archaeon | reverse complement strand
AAAAGAAACAAAAAGTATATTAACAAGAGAACCATTTATAGTTTAGGAAAAAAAGAAAAGTGAAAAAAAAAATGGAAAGAGTAAAAAGCGGAATAAACGGCCTAGACGAACTAATTGAAGGCGGTTTTCCGGCAGGAAGAAGCATACTGATAAGTGGAGCATGCGGAACAGGAAAAACCCTCATGAGCATGCAGTACATATACAAGGGCGCCCTAGAACACAACGAGCCCGGCGTCTATGTAACGTTAGACGAAAGGCCATCTCTGATAAGAGAAGACGTTATGCGCTTTGGCTGGGACCTAAAAAAGCTGGAAGAAAAAAACATGATAAACATAGTTGATGGAAGCATTGCAAAGCTTGGAATGCCCTCAGAAGAAGAATTTTCACTGCCAGTAACAGGCTATGATGTCGACAAGCTATTGCTTGAAATAATGCGAGTAATAAAAAGAATAGAAGCAAAACGAGTAGTGATAGACAGCATTCCTGCGCTAGGATTCAACTTTGAAACCCCAGCAGAAGTGAGAAAAGCCGTCCTAAAGCTAAGCTACATGCTTATGAGAAGCGGGGTAACATCAGTCCTGGTTTCAGAAATACAGGAAGGCGTCAACAAGTTCGGAAAATACGGCGTCGAAGAATATGTTGTAGACGGCGTAATAGTTCTGCATTACATGGGTGTTGGCACGCAAAGCAACAGAACCATGCACATAAGGAAAATGCGCTCAACAAAACACTCAGAAGACCTGCATCCAATAGAAATAACACAGCAGGGCATAAAAGTCCACAAAATAGAAGAAGAATACGGCGAAATCTAAGAACCTGCTTCCTTTAAACGGCGCAAGGCCCTTTCCTTTCCCAAAGCCAGAATAAGCAGTCCGGCCCTCGGGCCGGAATCGTGGCCTGTCAACGCAAGATAAATTGCCTTGAAAACCTTTCTAGGCGAAACACCCTTAGACTTAGAGGCCTCAAAAACGGCCTGCTGCATCCGGTCAGCATCACTCATCTTTGACAAACCAATGGAAAGCTCTGGCAAAACAGCCCGCGCATCTGAATCCATTTGGGCAAGCACGCTTTCCGAAAGCCTTTCCAAAAAAGCAAGCTTTTTCTCAGGAGGCGCATACTTTTCAACCCAAACACGGGCCTTTTCAATCCTTTCACGCAAAGCAGCAAGCTCTTCACCCGCAACCTTTTTAGGAAAAAGCCCTGCTTCAACCAAGGCGGAAACCAGTTTCTCAGAATCGGGAAAAAGCTGTGAAAGCGAAGCAACCGTTGAATAATCCACAGGCAAATAAACAAGTTTCCTGCCCTTTATTGCAGAATAGTCAACAAGCTTGTTTTTCTCCTCCAAAACGGCCCGGTCAAGCTCAAGCTCCAAATTAGGAATATCAGACCAAGAAAAACTCCTTGACTTCATAATGCGCTTCATGTAAAGGTACTTCAAAGTTTCAGGCCTTGCAACCTCCTCCCAATCACTAGGGTAAACCACGTTTCCCAAAGAGGCACTCATCTTTTTCCCATCGACCATCAGATGCTCGTAAAAAATAGGAACAGGCATCGGAAAATGCAAAACCTTTTCACAAATCTCAGCATTAACCCAAAAAGCGCTGTTTCTGGATTCATATTCCTTTCCCGCGCCCTCACTGCAGACATTCCAATGCTGCCACTGTGCAGCCCACTCGCTTTTCCAAACAAGCTTTCCGTTTGCTTTCCGCAAATCGGATTCCCCTTCAAACCCACAGCCTTTGGCAACATGCTTTTCAAAGGCATAATCCTGGCACTTGTATTCTACATTGGTTCCATCAACCTTTGTTATAACCGTGGTCTGAAGCTTGCCGCAGTTTTCACAAATGGGCTTCCACGGACTCCACTCTTTGGGCAAACCAGAATCCTGCTTGCTTTCAATTATTTCCCTAACCTGCGAGGCGTTTTTTAAAATTGTTTCAATGGCCTTGTTGAAAGAGCCTTTCTTGTATTCGCCACGCATTGAAAAAACCTTGGGCTTAAGGAAAAGAAAATCCTCCATCACATCAAAAAAAGAAGAAACAAAATGCTCAGCGTAAGAATTGTGGCAACCAAAAGGATCAGGAACATCGCTTACAGGGACACCAATGTATTCCTCAAACTTTGCTGGAACGCCTTTTGGAACCTTTCGCAAGGGATCCATGTCCTCAGTTACGTAAATGAAATCCTGGTTCAAGTTAACGGCGCTCAATGCACGGCTAACCGCTTCCCCCCTGATTAGGTCAGAAAGCCGGCCAATATGCAGCACCCCAGACAACGAGCTGCTGCTCTTAACATTCCACTTGCCAACCAAGGGAACTTTTTCATCAGAAAAAAAGAACTTTTTCCTATCCCTGACCTTTTTTGCAATTTCTTCAGCCCAAAAATTTTGTTCAGACATAAAAAAAAACAACCCCAAAAAAACCATTAAAAAAACGGCTTCATTTCTTCCCAAAGACACTCAAAGGGCTTTCCTTCTTTTTTCCGATCTTTGGAACCCTAAGCTTTGGAAGACCGACTTTCCTCTTTTTGCCAGAAGCTGGCTCAGGCTTTTCCTTTGAAAAATTGCCTCCACTGGAAAACCGTTTTGGATGCATTCCACGCCTTTTCTTAAAAACCAAAATAATCAACAGAACAACCGCAAGAGCCACAACCCCAACCAAAACAAAAGCCAAAAGCTCCATCGAAAAAGGCCCCCCTACACCCACAGACGAAGCCGCAGAAACCATTATAGGCGGAGCAACAAACTTGTTGACTACGTTGTCCTCAACCAAGGCATCTGCCTGCTGCTCGCTTAAGTTTTCCTTAAGCGCATAAACAAACCCTTTCTTCTTGTACTCGTCCCTGGCAAGAGTAAAAGAAAGCGACGGGTCTTCTTTCAAAACCTCAAAAGATATGTTTGAATCAATTTCAGACGAATACTCTGCGAACTCCTTTGGGATCACCTCAATAACCGTAACAACGTCCTGTCCCTGGTTTGAGTCAGCCAAAATGTTGGTATCAAGAGAAAAAGACACCAGTATTAGAGCACGATAAAAAGCGGTGTTGTCATCAACTACTTTGACAAGCTGAAGCTTTCTTTTAGGATCGGCTTTCTCAATAAAAGTTTTTGCCTCGGCCGCAGTCTGGCCAGAAACCCCGGCAGCATTCAAAAGAAGGTCAACCTGCTCCTTGTTGAAAATAAAATCACTGCCCTTGTAATCCACAGCAGAAACAATTGACTTTGACCGAGCATACAAAAGAATGGCTTGGGCAACCATCATCTTGGCATTTGTCTCATTCTCGATTCCGCCAAACTCTGAAAGCCGCCTGGCCTCAGCAACATTTGAATCGGCAGCAGCAATCAAGCCGGCTTGCGCTTCAGAATAAACCGCCTTGTCTTCAAGAGCCCAACGCTGCTCAAAAGCCTGCTTTCGCGCTTCCAAAGCGTTTTCAAAAGCAGTATTCAAGTCAACCCCGGACTCAAAAGCATTCAAAACATTCAAAGCTGTGGTTGCCTCAGCCTTGTTTCCGCCTGCATCCAAAACCTCGGCCTTCAAGTCATGCTTTCCGTTTTCAACAGAAAACGTGTCCCAAGAAACCGTGAAAAGCCCGCCTCCCTGCTCTTCCCCGGCCCCAATCCTGACCCAACTACCTTGGTCCTTTACAAAAAACTCGACAGTTTCAACGCCACTCTTAAAAGACCCCCTGTCGTCAACCTCAAGTTCCAAGGAAATGGCCTCGCTTACCCTGTCATTGTACTTAGGAAAAGAGAAGCTTGCCTCAGGGCTTGTAACATCATAAACAAAGCTCTTCTCTTCACTGCAGTCATCGCCAAAAAACTCACGAGCAATCAAGGAAAAGCTGATAATGCCCTCCTCAACACCAGACAAGTCCAATTCACCGCTCCAAGAAGTAAAAGGATCCGAATCCTGGAAAAAAAATTCCTCCGAGCCATCAGGAAGCTCGGCTTTAAGGCTGCCATGGTATATGCCGTAGTTGCTTTCGCCATTGTCAAGGCTATCCACAGCCAATTCAAGCTTGCTCTTGTCGGACGAATACCCAACAGAAAAAACTATGTCAAGATCACATTTGGCCAAGGTTGCAGCATGAGCCTCAGGGCTCGTGATACCAACATTGCCTGCATTGTCAATGGCCCGAATTATGTAATGGTAAGTGGTGCTCTGGTTAAGATTGTTGGCATCAGTAAAAGAACTTGCAGAGGCATCAACCGTGGCATACAAAGGCGTGTCCCTCGGCGTAAAGCCCCCCATAAGCTTGCGGTAAATCTCATACTCCTTTACGCCGGAAGCATCATCCTCAGCCTCAACCCAAGCAAGCTTTATGTTTCCATTGCTTGTTGGCTCGGCTGAAAGTTCTGGCCTTGTCGGAGCCTCAATATCCATCTTAATATGGTAATGCGTGGTGGGACTCTCAGACGCAACAGAAACAGCCTTTACATGAAAATAGTAATCCCCACTAAAAAGCTTTTTAGGGAGCTGTATACGGGTGAACTCGGTGCAGTCTTCCTCAGGGTTGGCAGGATCAAAATCAGGGGCCTCTGTGCCAGGCTGGTCATCTAAAATATAGCAGTAGCGAACGGCCTTATTTATGTCCTGCCAGGAAAACTGGGGCTCGTAACGGCTCCACTCATTTTCAGGATGCGTAGCACTTGTAACAACAGGAGCCTCCAAGGCAAAGGAAGCAGGAATAAATAAAACAAAACATAATAGCAAAACATGTTTCAAGCCAAGCATAGAATAAAAATAGCTTGAAAATGATTAAAAAGGTGCTTCATGAGCCTAATCGATTTTTATTTTCCCCAGCGTTATTTCACCAAAAAGCTCTACAAGGTTTATAGTAAGATTTTCCGGAAGGGCATCCAAAGAAAACCACTTCCAGTGAGACATTTTATGAGGTTCCTTTACTGCAGGAGCCCCTGAAAGGAGTTTTGCCTCAACAATCGGATTCACCCAATGCTGGCTTTCGTCAGGGATAAGGTGGTCAATTACCTTAACAAGCTTTAAAGGCTCGACAACTATTCCAGCTTCCTCTAAAGACTCCCTTTTCGCGCAGTCAAAAAGAGTTTCACCAAACTCTAAGCCCCCACCAGGAAAAGTCCACTTGCCAGGCTCATTCCTCGCATTCTTGGCCCGCAAGCCAAGCAAAAACTCGCCCCTTTCATTGCGAACCATGACGCCAACGCCCACACCAACAAAATCCTTACCAGGCTTCAAATCAGGCATAAATGGGATCGGCGGGATTTGAACCCGCGACACCATGGTCTTCAGCCATGTGCTTATGGGTAAAACCTCAAAAGGCTTTAAAAGCCCCGAGCGTTCTATCTCCCAGGCTGAGCTACGATCCCGTGTTAGGTATATTTGCAGGGGTTAATATTTAAAAGCGATTAGGATAAGGCGTTGGCTGCTCTTTCCAATTCATAAGGATTTGAAAAACCTATTTCTTCCAGCCCTTTTTTTAAATTCTCTTTTCCACAAAGGCATATTTTGTACGCCCTTACTGCAGAGTTTTTTGAAATACAAAAGCGAAGTATCGTAACCCTGAAGCCTGCGCAAAGCAGAATCTCCCTGATTTGAAGAGCCAGAAGCGGACTAACTTTTGTAGTCGCTATTGCAAGGTATTTTGAAGAGCCGGGTTTTTTAGAAACAAAAACGGAACCGCCAGCATCTAATATGCCGCGTAATATGCTTTGAATTATTGAAGTTTGCTGCAATGGTTCCAGGAAGTGGCACAGAGCCACACTTCCCCTGTTGAAAGGCAAGGAAAAACCCGTGACGAGCCGATTTGCAACGGTTTTGAAACAGGCCCTAATTCTTAAACCTCGGCCGCTTTTTAACGAATGTGCCTCTTTTGCCCAAACGAGTTTTATTAACCGGGAAATTTTTCTGAAAAAAACAGGCGTCTGTCTTTAAGTTCCCTGTAAAACCAAAATAATATTTGGGAGGCTTTTTGTGAACGCGGCCATCACCGGTTAAGACGCCAATAAGTTCGCATTCTTCAGCAGAAATATGACGCATATAAAAAGCAGGCAGGGAAAAGACAGCTTCTTTTGCATAGAGGCCGCCTTTCCACCAAACTTTTCTTAAAAGCAGTTTCCCCTAATCAACCAGCTCAAAGTAAATTCGCCTGTTCTTGGCTCCCTTGTTCTGAAACTTGACAAACTTGACTTTTCCAATTTCAGAGGTGTTTTTGACATGGGTTCCGCCGTCAATGCTTTCATCAAAGCCGCCAATTTTTACTATTCTGATTTCGCTGCCTAAACGATCCAAAAGCTGTTCCCTGCCAACACCCAGAAGGCGAAAGTAGTCAGGATTGCTTTTTGCCTCTTCTTTTGAAATGGTTTTTGCAGAGATGCCAAGGTTTTTGGAAATGACCTCGTTGCAAGTTTTCTCTATTTCTGAAAATTTTTCCCGATCAAAGTTTTCAATGTTGATGTCAAGCCTGCTCTGCGGCCAGCCAAGCTGGTTGCCGCTAATAAGAAGCTTCATTTCGCTGAAAAGCACGCCGTGGATTACATGGGCAGCGGAATGCATTCGCATATGCTTGTGGCGCTTTTGCCAGTCAATAATGCCATGAATTCGGCCACCTGCTTCCAGGGAGCAGGATTCTATCTCATGGCTTACAACCTGGCCAAATTTTTTTGCAAAAACAACAAGGTGTTCGTTTCCCCCAGCGTCAACTATTTTTCCTGAATCAGACGGCTGGCCGCCACTCTGCGGGTAGAATGCAGTCTTGTCAAAAACAAAGAACCGGCCATTTGAAACTGAAAGGATTTTTGCATCGAACTCCTTCAAGTAAGAGTCCCCCAAATACAGTTTTTCAGTCATTTTGAAGCTTCCTTATTTCTACGCCGGCCTCTTCCAAAACAGACCTGCTCTGCTCGTCTTTTTCGTCTTCAAGAAAAACTATCTCCTTTATGCCAGCGTTTACCAAAAGTTTTGTGCAAAGCACACAGGGAAAATGCGTGGAGTACAAGGTTGCTCCCTTTGTGCGAACGCCCTGAAAAGCCGCTTGAGCAACAGCATTCTGCTCGGCATGCGTTGCACGGCATACTTCAAGCCTTTCACCAGAAGCAAGCTTTTTTTGCTCCCTCAAGCAGTTGCCGTGTTCCAAACAGTTTTTGACGCCCTTTGGAGCGCCGTTGTATCCAGTGGAAAGAATCTGCTTCTCATTGACCAAAACCGCTCCAACCGTCTTGCCGCGAAGGCAGGAAGCCCTTTTGGAAGCCGTTTTGGCTATTTCCATGAAGTACTGGTCCCAACTAATTCTGCTAGTCATTTTCACACCCTTTTGCGAAGTCATCCTATTGAGCCAAAAGGCAAAATAGGATTCTTGCTCGTGCCAGCCCCGCGTGAGGGCCAGCGAGCCCGGAGGGATTCGAACCCTCGACGCCCTGGTTAAGAGCCAGGTGCTCTGCCAGACTGAGCTACGGGCCCAATGAAGTAATACCGCCTAATTTATGCGAAGTCGCACTATTGAGCTAGAGGCAAAATAGCGCCTTGCTCGCATTAGCCGGGCGTTACGGCCAGCGAGCCCGCTGGGATTCGAACCCAGGACACCTTGGTTAAAAGCCAAGTGCTCTGCCAGACTGAGCTACGGGCCCATCCAAAAAGGGCAAAAATACTTCTTGTATAAAAGGAGTATAAATAAGTTGGGTTTGGGAAAATATTTAAAGGTGCTATTTTTTCTTTTTTGAGCCAATTTCCTTTACCTTAGCCATATACTTCTGCAAAACAGCAGGAACAACAATAGTTCCCTGTTTTGTTTGATAGTTTTCAATTAGAACGCGAAGCATTCTTGTAGTGGCCACCATTGTGTTATTCAAAGTATGCAGAACCCCCTTTTCACCAGACTTTCCCCTGTAGCGGATACCCAAACGCCTTGCCTGGTAGTCCGTGCAGTTGCTGCAGCTCATGAGTTCAATGAATTTTCCTTCCCTTGGAGACCAGCCGTTGATGTCATATTTCTTGGCAGCAATGCTTCCAATGTCACCGGTGCAGACATTGACCTTCTCAAAAGGAATTTTGAGGCCTTTAAGGAGTTCCTCAGAATTTTTTGCAAGATCCTCAAAATGCTTCCAGCTGTCCTCAGGCCGACAAAAAACAAACTGCTCTATTTTATTGAACTGGTGGACACGAAAAAAGCCCCTTTCATCAAGGCCATGTTTTCCAACCTCACGCCTGAAGCAGGCACTCAAGCCAGCATACTTTATTGGCAAATCTTCTTCCCCTAAAATTTCGCCCTGGTACATTGCCGCCATGGGATGTTCAGATGTGGCAATAAGGTAAAGGTCCTCACCCTCAACTTTATACATAACGTTCTCAAAGTCGTCCAAAGAAACCACGCCCTCATAAGGCTTTTTTTTCATAAGAAAAGGCGGTTGAACCAAAGTAAACCCTCTTTTGAGCAAAAGCCCTATCGCATAACGCTGCAAGGCAAGGTCAAGCAGGGCAAGGTCGCCCTTCAAATAAAAAAAACCGTTTCCCGAAATTTTTACAGCCCTCTCAAAATCGGCCACGCCAAGCTCGGCAGCTAAAGCCCCATGGTGCTTCAATTCAAACGTTGGCATTGAAGGCTTGCCGAACTTTTCTACAACCACGTTTTCAGAAGCGTCTTTTCCAAAAGGCACCGACTCATGAAGAACGTTTGGCAAACGCATCAAATAGTAATCGATTTTCTCGCGGGCCTTTGCCATCTCTGCCTCTTTTTTCTTTATCTGCGAAACAAGCTGCTTCGCCCCTTCAATTTGGAAAGAGGCAGGCTTGCCCCCCTTGGAGATAGCGTTGCGCTTCTGCCTTAAAACATCAAGCTCCTGCTTAAGGCTTCGCCAGAGGCCATCTTTTGCTGCAAGGTCTTTAAGCCAAGCAAGTTTTTCAAGGTCATGCCTTCGACGAAGGCCGTCTTCAACCAGCTTTGGATTTGACCTAACAAGGTTTATATCAAGCAAAATGCCGCCCCCATTCTAATTACTAATAAAAATGGTTTGTAGTTAAATAAGAATATGCTCCGTGAAGAGATAGCCGTCCTGCGATACGGGCACCGGTTTGTTCGCGACTACCGCGTTACATCACATTGCTGCCTTGTAGCAAGAGCGTTTGGAGCAAAAAAAATGATTATTGCAGGAGACGAAGACCAAAGCCTCAAAGAAAGCATCTCAGACAGCGTAAAAAGATGGGGCGGCGTCTTTCAAATAGGTTTTTCAGAAAACTGGAAAAAAACGCTAACCGAGCATAAAAAAAGAGGGTTTTTTTCAATCCACCTTACAATGTATGGCCAGCCCCTGCAAAAGGAAATAAAAAAGCTAAGAAGCAAAAAAAAGGTTTTGATGGTAATAGGGAGCCAAAAGGTGGAAAAAGAAGTATACGAGCAATGCGACGCAAACATAGCGGTAACAGGACAGCCGCACAGCGAAATTGCTGCATTGGCAGTAGCACTAGATTGGCTTCAAAACGGAAAAGAACTTAAAAAGCGTTTCAAAAACGCAAAAATAGAAGTATTGCCCCAAAAAAGAGGAAAAAAAGTGAAAAAACAGGCTTCTGTTTAAATTCATTTTTGAAAAGAAATTAAAACAGTTGATTGCCTTGACTGCCCAAAAAAAATTTGTTAACATTGGCCTTGTCCAAGAATTCCTAAAAAAGGTTGGAGGCGAGCCAGCCATTAACGTAACCACTATTTATGAAAGGAAAGGCAAACGGGTCACAGACGAGGAGCTTGCAAAAAAAATGAGGATGAAGGTTACGGAAATTAGAACAGTCCTTAATAGGCTACATTACCGAGGCATAGCATGCTACAAAAAAACAAAAAACAAGCGCAACGGCTGGTATAACTACACCTGGGAGATAAAGAAAAAGAGGATAATTGAGCTTATACTGGAAACCCAGCAAGAGAGGATAGAAAAACTCGAAGCAAAACAGCAATTTGGAGAAAACTACAGCTTCTTTACCTGCAAACAGAGCTGCGAGCTTCTTCCCTTTGAAATTGCAGCAGAATACCAGTTCAAATGCCCAAAATGCGGGGAAACAATGGATGCCTACGATTACACAAAAAATTTGGAAACAATAAACAAAGAAATAGACGCCCTAAAAAACGAGGTAAACAAGCTGAAAAACGCCAAATAAACACAAAAACTTGGACAAATATAAAAACAAAAAAACACATTAAAAAAAGACCAATAAAAGGTTTTTAATTAGATTAAAGGATTAAAGAGGCTAAAAAGGAGAAAAAAAGCAATAATTAGCGTTTAAATCCAAAAAAAAGATAAAAAGCTTCTTTTTAAACCTTTTTGGTCAACGATTATTACAGCGCGGTGGGGCAGCCAGGAGTGCCCGTCGGGCTCATAACCCGAAGGCCGGAGGTTCAAATCCTCCCCGCGCTAAATAACTCACTTGGCTAAGCCAAGGCAAGCAGGGCTTCAAACACCCCTTTTTCTGTTTTTTCGGAAAGGCCACAAGCAAGCAAAAAGACAGATTTTCCAAAACCAAGAGAAAAAGCATAAAACAAGCCTGTTTCAAGAGCGCTCACAAAAAACAAAAAGTTTAGCAAGCTAGCTTCTTTAGTAACAAAAACAAAAAGAAGAGCAAGCAAAACCAAAAAACAGGCCTCACCTATTAAAAAAATCAGGGAAAAGGAAAGATATTGATAAAATCAAAAAAAGATTTGAAAACAGAACCAAAAAAGCAGGCTCACAGGGCAGGTAAAGAACCAAAAACAGTAAAAACAAGTAATTACCAATAATTACAATCATTATAACTCATTACAGTAATTATTTTAAGTAATTACCCTCATTATAATAATAACATGGTTTTTAAAAAAATAGTAAGAAGCGTAATAAGGTTTTTCCACAGAGTAGAAGACTGGAGCATAGAAGAAAAACCTGTTTATGAAATAAAAGAGGAAAAAAAAGCAGGAATCGACCAAATACACAGCGTTTGGGATTACTTAAAATTTAAGGAAAACACCCAGGCCTTCCACCTGGCAAACGTGCTGGGATTTGACGAATGGGTGGATATGGAAGAAATTAGGAGAAGAATAAACGAACTTTTTGGGGCCGATTACAGAAACGAACGGAGCCTTTACCCATACCTAAAAACACTTACAGATATAGGCCTTATAGAGAGCAACAGTGTTGGCGGAAGAATGCAGTGGAGAAAACACGACCTACTGGTAAAAATTGAAGAAAAAGAAAGTGAAAAAAAACCAGTTGCAGTCGAAGCAAAAAAGAAAAACAAGGAAAAAGGCTTGGAAGAAAAGAAGTAAATCAAAAAATTGCGGCTTTGGCCTTTTTGTAATCAGAGTAAAAGCTCTTAAGCTTCTCAGATTGGGCACTTACGGCCTTAAACCAGTCATTTGATATTACCGGCCGAGCTTCAGCCAAAAGCATGCCCAAGTAGCCCTTTTCAACCCCGCCTTTTTTAGCCTTTTCAAGAACGACATTCAGCTCAGCGCTTAGTTTTTCCTTCTTTCCAGAGTCAGTAGAAACATAATGCCTTGAAAGAAGGTCTTCAAGAGCTATAATAGCATTCTTTTCGCTGACGTCCTTTTCGTTCATATAATAAACGGCTTTCCAGTCCCCCTTGCCTTTCCAAGCATGGGTTGGGTTTCGGCCGGTTTTAAAGAATTCAAGAAGTTTCTGAAAGTTCCCCGGGGGAATAATCACGCAGTTCTTGCCGGGCCTTAAATAAGGGGTATTGGATAAAACGCCAGGCCTATGATAGTGGTATGTTTTGCCGTTTGACTTGAAAACTGCTTGTGTATAACCGTAAAGCGCCCTAAAAAGTTTTTGGTAGGTGTAGCTGCTATGACGCATGTTTTCCGGAATTATGAATTTGTATTGGATAAAATACCCTTTAACCCCCATAGACACCCCATTCTTCCAGTATTGACTATTATATTATACTTGATAATACTTATGTATAATAAGGATACATAAGTTTATTTAAAACTTCTCCAAAAAAACAGTAAAATTAG
>CAZMUN010000032.1:0-12124 GCA_964569815.1 uncultured archaeon | reverse complement strand
TAACTCCTTTCCTCAGCATATTTAAGGAAAGGGGCAATTGAACCTTTTTTCCTTATGCCCCAGCCGGGATTTGAACCCGGGCCGCAAGCTTTCTTCAGATTTGCTTGGCAAAGCCAAGCGTTTCTTTTGCAAACTTTTCTTTTCTAAAGAAAAGTTTTGAAAGGCTTGTGTGCTTAACCGGACTACACTACCGGGGCCTGTAAGCTGGCTAAAAGAGCTTAAAAGATTAAAGGCAAAGTTGCTTTTAAAAAGCTATTGGAATTCAAGTTATTCTGCTAATTAAGTGGTTTTGTATGGCAAAGTTTGATGAAGCAGAAGCAAGGACTTTTAAAAACGTGTGGATTTGCATGAAATGCAATGCAAAGAACAGGAATCCAAGTGGAAAGCCAAACCAGTGCAGGAAATGCGGTTCTAAAAGGCTTCGATTAAAGCACAAGGTCAAAAAGGCCGGAAAGTAATCTTATTAAACTCCTTTTAAGCAATAAGTTAGTGCAATTATGCTTGCAGACTGTGTCAAAATGGCAAGGCCGTTGAACTGCGCAATGGCTGCATTTGGAACCTTTATTGGATACAGCATTGGCTCTGGCCTTCTGCAGTTTCAAAGGGGCATTGGGATTGCAATGCTTGTTGCGTTTCTTGTTTGTGCCGGCGGCATGGTTGTAAACGACTACTTTGACCGAAACGTTGACAGAAAGCTTCATCCAAAAAAGGCGATTCCAAGCAACAGGGTTTCGGCAAAAACCGCGTTGCTTTACTCAATGCTCTTGTTTTTGGCTGGAAACTTGCTTGCCTTCTTTTTTCTTCCTGTTGTTTCGTTTGCAATTACAGTTGCGTTCACGGTGCTTTTGATTGCTTATTCTGCAGTGCTTTCAAAGGCAAAGTTTTTGGGGAACTGGGTTGTTGCATCCGGAACCGCTTTTACCCTTGTTTTTGGCGCTTCTCTTGTTTCAAGCTATTACCTTGTTGGCTTTTTGGCCATTGCTGCCTTGTTTGCAAATTTGGCGCGGGAAATAACCAAGGACTTGGAGGACCTTGAGGCGGACCGCGGCTTTAAGAAAACGCTTCCAATGGTTTTAAGCGAAAGCAGGGTCCAGAGCGTGGTTTTCTTTTATTACCTGGTTGCAATAGTTGCAGTCTATGTTCCTGTTGTGTTGCTTTCTTTCCAGAGGCTGGCTTTTGTTGCCCTGGTTTCGATTGCAAACTTTGCTTTCCTTTACAGCTTCAAGCTTGCTAGAGCAAAGGACTATGGCCGTGCACAGGTTGTTTCAAAGGGGGCAATGTTTTTGGCCTTAATCAGCTTTTTGCTTGGCGCAGTTTAATGCTTTTGGTCTTCCTTTCTTTGCCCAGGGTTTTTGCGTCTGTTCAACCCAACCTTTGCTCTAGACGAAGTCTGGCCCCAGCCTCCTCTTTGGCTGCTGGAATAGTAAAATGTTCCGCCGTCTTCTGAAAGCCTTTCTTTTCCTTTTCTTCTCTGGCCTTTGCGCCTGTTAGGGCCTTTGTATGCCTGGGTCCTGATTTTTTTTCTTGGCAAAAAAACCACTATAAAAACTTGTTCTTGCTAATAGTTAAATGTTTGGTTATGCGTGAAACAATTCTTTTGAGGGCTGCTGCTTTGCTGAAAGAGCACGGTTTTGACGTTGAGAGCTTTGCTCACAGCAACGCGTGCTTTGATTTGGTGGCAAAAAGACCTGATTTGACGATTGTGCTGAAGGCGTTTAACAACATTGATGCCTTGAGGGAAGAGCATGCTTTGGAGCTGAAAAAAATAGCTTCTTTGTTCAATGCAACTGTCCTGGTTTTGGGGGAAAAAAGCAAGGCCTTTGCTTTGAAGAAAAGCGTTTTGTATGAAAGGCACGGTCTGACTGTTTTGAGTTTGAAGACGTTGCAGCTGCTTTTGGCAGAAAACTTTCCTTCCGTGCGTTATTTTAAGGGAAAAAGCATTGTTGAATTGGATTCAAAAAAGCTTCGCTTGAAAAGAAAAGAGCTTGGCTTGACTTTGCAGCAGCTTGCTGAAAAAATAGGCTCAAGCGTTGAGTCTGTCCACAGGTATGAAAAGGGCACAAACGCTTCTTTGAATGCAGCTGAAAAGCTTGAAGATGCCTTGGATGCAAGCCTTGTCAAAAAAATAAACCTTTTTCAGGACACGCCTGAACTAAAAAGCAAGGAGTTTTTTGAAGAAAGCTTTGAGGACAGGTCTTTGGAAAAGGTTCATGGTTTGGGCATAAAAGTGGCTGTTTTCAAGCACAGTCCTTTCAAAGCATATGGCTCGAAAGAGCTTTTGATTGGAAAGGTTGACCAAAAGCATGGCTTTGAAAGAAAGGCAGAAGAGCTTGGAAAGGCAAAAAAGGCTTTTTCAGGGCAGCCGGTCATAATTTCAAAGGAACTAAGATACAGCCATGTTTCGCATATTCCTGTTGTAGGTGAAGAAGAGCTGGATTCCTTTTCAAAATTCAAGGATTTCATGAAGCTTTTGAGGGAGCGCGAGCTTTCAGAATGAGCTTTGAAGAAAAAAGGAAAACACTTGTTCAAAGCTTGCCAATAAAAGAAGCTGGAATAAAAAAAGCGTTTTTGTCTACTCCAAGAGAGAACTTTTTTCCGGAATCACTGCAAAACTTGTCCTATGAGGACAGCGCTTTTCCAATTTGCTTAGGCCAAACCATTTCACAGCCAACAACCATTTTGATAATGCTGGAAATGCTGGACCCTGAAAGAGGGCAAAGGGTTTTGGAAATTGGCTCTGGTTCAGGCTATGTTTTGGCACTGCTTTCAAAAATCGTTGGAGAAAAGGGCCATGTTTTTGGAGTAGAGCTTTTAACAGAGTTGGAGCAAAAAGCTAAAAGAAGGCTTGCAGAAATTGGTTGCAAAAACGTTTCATTAAAGGCAGGGAATGGAACCCAAGGATGGAAAGATTTTGCGCCGTTTGACCGCGTTTTGGTGAGCGCTGCTTGCAAAAATGTTCCAAGGCCATTGATAGAGCAGCTGAAGGAATCTGGAAAGCTGGTTGCGCCGTTAGGAGGCTGCCTTTCCCAGGAAATGGTTCTATTGGAGAAGAAAAATGGAAAAGCTGTTGAAAGGGAGAAAAAATGCTGTTTTGTTTTTGTTCCACTCAAAGGAAAGCTTTAGCCCCATTGGTCCAGTCTTGACTGCTGGCCGCGTTCGCTCAGCTTTTCTTCAAGCTTTGTCAAAGAGGATTCAACCCTGGCCTTGGAAAAGTCGTGTTCCTCGCACAAAAACTCTTGCACTTTTGCGGAATCAGGCAGCTTGAAACCCATCTCGTATTGGGAAGTGGTTTTTGGCTTCAAAAAAATGTCCTCTATGTCATGGTAGTCAAAGCTTGGCTTGTGGCCAGAGGCTTTGATTATTTCTTCAAAGGAATCGTTTTCCTTCACAAGCTTTAAAGCGGTTTTTGGGCCAACTTTTGGAAACTTTTCATTGAAATCAGTGCCAACAAGAACCCCAATCCAGACAAGCTTTCTTCTATCGATTTCCAATGCTTTCAGGGTTTTTTCAAGCTCAATCATTTGGGGCTTTACATCATAATAGTAGTCTTTTCCCGGAGCCTTTCTTTTCCCTGAAACAGTTATGTTGCGGAAAAGCTTTTTGGTTCCAAAGAGAAGTGCGTCATAGTCTTGGGAAACGCACCCGTAAAGCTTTCCATCCGCAACCATTGAAGCAATCTGGGACTCGCCTTCGCTTGGAGCCTGAACAACAGGCAAGCCCATGAGCTTTATGAGCTCTTTTGCCTGTTCAACCATTGGGCCGGTTAAGCGAACGGCCTGCTGGCCGTATTTTCTTGCATCCTTGTCTTTTCCCTCTTTTTGGGCCTTTTTGAACTTTTTCTTGGCATCGGTCCTGATCTTGTTTCTCTTTTTTCTGGTATCAGCCTTCAATTCAGGGGCCTTGCCGTCAAAAACAAAAACAGGCTTTATGTCGCGCTCCAAAAGGTTTACTGTGCGGTAAAACAAGCCCGTTAAATGGGAAGTGATTCTGCCTTTGGAGTCCATCAAAGGCGTGCCATCAGGGCCACGGATTATTGAAAGAAACTGGTACAAAATGTTGTGGCTGTCAACCCCTATTTTTCTTGCCTCAAGGAAATTCAAGTCAATTTCCTCTTTTTCCAAAAGGTCGCCAATAGCAGTGCCCATACCCGACCTTTAACCCCAAAAAAGCCTTAAAACCTTTTTTCAACAGAGCCAACAACCCTTGCAGGGTTTCCCTTAACAATTGCCCCTGCAGGAACATCGTTTTGAACAACGGCGCCATGGTAGACTATTGCGTTGTCACCGATTTTTACGCCAGCGTAAACGATTGCCTGGTGCCCGATGTAAACGTTTTTTCCAATTTTTGTTGGAACCTCGAAATCTTTTCGGCCCTTTTGAAAGCGTTCAGGGATTCCTGAAACGATGTCCACACAACGGCAAATCCTTGTGTTGTCGCCAACTGTTACAAGCGTGCACAAATGGCAAAAATCCGAAATGAAGACATTTTTTCCGATCCTGATTTTGCCCTTAAGCTTTGAGTACTCGCCAACAACAGTGTTGCAAGGCATTTCCACCTCAGGGTAAATGACTGCAGACCTCCTCACAAAAGGGTATTTTTTAAACCTGTTAAAAAACAAAACCAGTTTATGAAAAAAAAGCCCCATTAACGCCCCACCTTTACAACCAAAGTCTGGTTGTCGTAGACACGTACAGGGGTTTCAGCCTTTTTTGAAAAAAACTCTTCTACAGCTGACTGCACTCCAGGAAAGTTTGAGTCATGCACCACAAACATGCCCCCGACAGGCATTTTTGGGTAAAAGAACTTGAAGGCATCCAAAGTCGGCTTATGCAGGCAAACATCAATATGAACCAAGGCAAACCTTTTCTTTGAAACCGCTTTCCCTGTTTCAGGAAAAACGCCCTTGTGAAAAAAAACTTTTTCAAACTTTGAAAGCCTTTCCTTGACCTCCTGAAAAACAACCCTGTACTGGCCCTTTGAATACTTTTTCCTGTTTATGGCATAGTCTTTTTTGGACATCTGGCCAGGAAAACCAGACCAAGTGTCAAACAAGTGCAGTTCCTTCCGACCTTTAGCTTTTGCCAAAATCGTTGCAGTAAAGCCCTCATGGCTTCCAATTTCAGCAATATGGCCTTTTACCTTTTTTAAGTCAGATGCAAGCCTGTACAAAAGAAAGCCCTCGGCCTTTGAAACCATGGGCTTCATTTCACGCAAAGATTGCCACAACTCAAAAAACTTTTGGGAGCGGGGCCAAGTCTTAAAAGAAAGCCACGCAGACTTGTGCCTTTTCCAGTAATGGGATTCCAGCTTTTTTACCAAAAGGTCCTTCAAAAAAAAACACACCTGCCCAAAAAAAGGCCTTAAATCAATAAAAACAGCGAAATGTTTAAATATAACCCCAGCGGCAATACTATAATGGCGGGTCTTAGCATCTGCCATAGAACTTGGCTTGGTGAGCCTATCCCAATTCTTAAAGCTGGGTTCGACCAACTCTCTTTGCTGTGAAGAAAGGCCTTTTGGCCTTTCTTCCCGAATTCTTTTTATTTCCCAAAAAATAGTTTCTTAACCATTTCCAGCAATACCCATAATATGGAGTGCGAAATTTGTGGGCGAGAAACAGGCAAAGGAAAGCTTGTAAACATAGACGGAAGCACAATGGTTGCATGCCAGCAGTGCGCTAATTTTGGAAAAGAAGTTGAACAGCCGCAGGAACAAAAACCAATTCATGCAAGAAGGGTTTTGCCGCCAAAATTCCAGGAACAAGAGCTTGACTTGGGCCTGGAAATAGTGCCCGATTTTGGAAAAAGAATCAGAAAAGCCCGAGAAGCCAAGGGCTTAACCGTAAAAGAGCTTGCAATGAAAATATTCGAAAAAGAGTCCCTGCTTCACAGGATAGAAAACCAGAGCAAAAAGCCCTCAGACCAAATGATTGAAAAGCTTGAAAAACAGCTTGGCATAGAACTGAAAAAGAAAGAAGAGTAAAGCCTTGGCTTTTGCAAAGAATTAAAAAAGAAAACAGACTAATTCTTGGTAATGGAACTACTTTTTTGGATTGCAGCAATACTGGCATTCATATTCGGCGGCACTTATATAGTAAGAAAAATAACTAGCGCCCAAACGGTCGGCAAGGCACTTTCAATTGTAAAAACCCATCGTTTCAACAAAAGCATGGACGGCCTTGCAAAACACGAACGCATTCTCAACATTGTAACAGACATTGGCCTTATCCTTGGATTTGGAGCCATAGCAATAGATTACTTGTATGGGAGAAAGCAAACCAAAGGAAAAAGAACTGCTATATTCTTGGTTTCACTGCCATTGCTTTACATTCTGATTGAAGCACTTTCATTTTTCTTTCCCCTGTTTGAAGTGTTTTTCACAAACCCGTTCATAGAACAGTATGCAGTCCTGCTAAAAGCAAGCTTTTTGGTTTTCGGGTTATCAGGCTTAATAGTTGGAGTCCTTGCAACCTACGGGCTTTACGTTTTACAAAACCTTTTTGCAGGCCAGTCGGTTTGCCCCGGCGTGGCCCCAATAATCCCCGGAGTACAGCTTCCCAATGTTCCCTTTGTAGTGCCAGTTCACGCTTGGCTAAGCTTTCTCCTAATTTTAGTAATTCACGAGGGAATGCACGGCATCCTAATGAGAAAAGTCGGCCTCAAAATAAAAAGCACGGGCGTAATGCTTTTAGGACTGCTTCCAATAGGAGCATTTGTTGAACCGGACGAAAAAAAGCTTGCAAAAAAGCCTGCAAGAGAACAGTTGCGCGTTTACAGTGCAGGCCCAAGCTCAAACCTTTTTGCAAGCATGGTAATCCCATACCTGATGCTTCTCTCAATCCTTTTTGTAGTAAACCCGCTGACAGCAGACTGGGTTTTGGAAGTCAAACAAAATTCGGTTCAAGCCGTGATAATAGACGAGGTGCCTGAAACAATCGAGCTATGCGGCAAGCATTACGACAACCCGGCTTTTGGAAAGCTTAAGCAAGGAATGCAGATAAAGAAAATCGGACGATACACCATAATCTCTGCTGCCGGCACGGCAACCGCTCTGGGAAACGTTTTGTCAGCAAACCAGGATGAAGAATTCCAAATCCAGGTAGTGGACACGCAGGGAAAAGACCTGAATGTCGCCATGGCGCCAAACGAGCTTGGAATAGTTAGATTTTCGGTTGACGAAATACCAAACCCTGATTACAAGGCGCCCCAGGAATACATCACATACACTGCGCTTGCAGCCCTCATATCCAGCTTTTTGACCTGGCTTATTCTACTCAACTTTTTCATTGCAATCGGCAACTTTCTGCCCCTGGATCCATTGGACGGCGGAAAAATAGCAAAAATACTTCTTTTGCCATGCTTTGGATTCATGGGCATGAACAAAAAGGACACCGAAAGGCTGATCGGCAGGCTAATGCTCTGGATAGTGGGCATTCTTCTACTGATAAACGTGCTGCCAATGTTCCTATAAAAAAAAGAAAAAAGAGAAAAATGGGAGGGCTTCCCCCACTTATTTTACGTATTCTATGTCTAGGTCGCTGCGGCAGCCGCCTGACTTCGAGATTGCAGCCTCGTGTGCAGGGCCCCTGATATAGGGCGAGTGCACGCCGGTGAAAATGGTTATTACTTCCATTTTGTTCTCAAAGGTGGGATCGACTCTTGAACCCCAAATGACTTGGGCCTTTGGGTCAATCCTTTCAGTCAAAAGCTCACCAACAGCGTTTGCCTCACCCAAAGTCAGCTCTGGCCCGCCTGTGATGTGAATCAAGGCGCCAGTTGCCCCTCCAATGTCGACATCAAGCAAGGCGTTTCTCAAGGTATCTTCAACAACCTCATTTACTTTATCCACAGACTTTGATTCGCCGACAGCAATAACGCTTAGGCCCTTGCTGCTCATAACGCTTCTTACGTCAGCATAATCCAAGTTGATTAGGCTAGGCTGGGTAATGGTTTCAGTTATGCCTCGGACAGTCCTTGCAATTACCTCGTCAGCTACCTTGAAAGCGTCCTGAATCGGCAGGTTTGGCACAAGCTCAACCAGCCTGTTGTTGTCGATTACGACAACAGTGTCAGTTACCTCGCGCAAGTTTTCTATGCCTTCCTCTGCCTTAATCAGCCTTGCTTTCTCCAAAGCAAAAGGGTATGTTACAATTGCAATAACGATTGCGCCCTGCTCTTTGGCTATTTCAGCAATTATTGGCGCCGAACCTGTTCCTGTTCCGCCGCCCATTCCAGCTGAAATGAAAAGCATGTCTACGTCGCTTAAAACCTCTTCCAAAGCAGACCTTGAAACCTCGGCTGCCTTTGCCCCAATTTCAGGGTATCCGCCTGCACCCAAGCCGCGGGTCACGGATTTTCCTACAAGGATTTTTGTCAACTCGTCGTTGACCAAAGCAAGGTGCTGCTTGTCTGTGTTGACTGCAACCAGCTGCGCGCCAGAAATTCCCATTCCGGCAAGCCTGTTTACAGCATTGCATCCTGCGCCCCCTGCTCCAATTACCATAATCTTTGGTGTTCCAAACTCTTCAAGCCTGTCCTCGTCCATCTTAGTGGTCTTGGTCATGGCATCTTCAACTATCGATTTCACTATATCACCCCTCCCAAAAGAGTATTTTTTTCGGCAAAAAGGTTGCCACTAATATAGCGGCTAAACTCCTTAATATAGGTTCACTTTTATGTATAAAAGCCCAGAATAAGCTTATTTTCGAAAAACAGGCGATATAACAATAAAATCGTTATGTATATGTCTAAAATGCCTTTAATCAACCTAATTCCCGAGAAAGGCTCAAAATAAGGGCAAAACCCGCTTAACAAAACCAAAAAATAGCAAAAAAGCGTTATCTGAGGTTTATTTTTGAATCAATGGCTTTTTAGAACCTTTTCCAGGGCAAGTTTCCTAGCCCAACAGCAACCCAGGAACAATTATAATCAGCGGTCACCACACAGGCACAAAAAACGAAAGAGAAAAATCCTGGGCCCTATCCTAAATCTCAATACAATCGATCCAAAAAAAAGCGGCAAAATATACACTTAAAACGCAAAAAGGCCATCTGGTTAGGTGCGCGAGCGGGAAAACCTTGCCTTTTAAGGCAAGGATGAGAGCGAGCCGCAGCCTATTTCTCTGTTTTTGTACAATATGCCTCTAGCGCGGCGCGGCGCTGGCGTGCCACTATAAGAACCGCGCAGGAGGATTCTACATGACCAATTTAAGTGGCTATCAGCATAATGTTGCGCAATGTATATATCACTTGTAGTGGGCGCCAAAATATCGCTATAATATGTTTAAGCACGAATACCCTAGAAAAAGAAGCGGAAAAAGCAGCTTCCAGAAGAATTGAAAAGCTTTTATAAACCTATAGAAAAAAGTATTATTAGTGTAGATGAGCTACATAAAATTATGCCTCGGTAGCTCAGACAGAGGCAAGTCGCTAAAAGCGATTTCCTCTGGAGCAATAGGTAGAGCGCTCGGCTGTTAAAGTCACGTTTTTCAGTTGTGTACCTTCCTTTTGGAGGCCTTTTGCAGAAACCGAAAGGTCGAAGGTTCAAGTCCTTCCCGGGGCGTTTTCTCTTTTTTTTTGGAGGATGCGTTATGAAAAAGAAGGCTATTCAGTTTCTGGTTATTCTGCTTATCGCAGTTTTGCTTGTTTCGCTGACCTTGGCCGTGGCATCACAGCTTAGTCCCATGTTCTTCTGGGCTCTGGCAGGCGTCTCAGCTGTTTTCGCTTTTTGGATTTTGCCAAAATTAGAGTTAAACCACTAAGCGCACTTCAAATTGTTCCCTTCTGCAGGTTTTGGAAGAAAAGGATTGCAAAAACTGCAAGAAACACAAGCAAGGCATCAAAGCCAGCTCTTGAAAGCGTGAAAGCTATAGGAAAAACAAAGCCAAGGAATACAACGGTTGCTATCAAAGCCAGGGCAAAGAAAAGGTAGTCCTTTTCTTTTTCAAACGCGTTTTTGAAAATGGAGCAAATTTTGGAAAGAAAGCCGGCGTTTTCTTCAGAGGCTTCCTCAAGCCATTCAAAAAAACCCTGCAAGGACATTTGCAAAAACCCTAAACAAACTTGCCGTAAAATATTTCTTCACACTTGCCTTCAACACAGTCTTTTTCTTCAAGATCTGTGCAGGTCTGCGTGCAAGTTGCTTTGTAAGCCGAAATCAATGAATTTATCCTTTCAACCTCTTCGCTGTTCACTAAAACGTAGCATCCAAAAGGGCATTTTTGCTGGGCCAAAACACAGTCCTCGGGTGTTTCACAGTAGTTTGCTTCCTCGATTTTATTTTCAATGTACTCGCGGCTGTAAACCTGGTCTCCTGCAGTGCAGTCTTTTGGGCAATTGTAGCTGGATTCAATTTCTCCACAGGCGCCATCACCACACTTTGCAGTGCAAAAACCTGAAATGCCAACAGTGCCCTGAGCCATGGGGGAAATCAAAGTAAGGCCTTCACAGCACTCAGGGGGATTTGCAATTACTGGAACAGCCTGGCCTTCATCAACGCATTTTTGTTGCTCGCAAACAAACTCGCACTCGCAGTTTGGAAAGGAACCGGACACATTCCACTGGCCAACGCACTGGACATGAGGCTGTTTTGCACAATAAGTTTGACAGTCCATTTCAGGGGCGGGAGGCGGCGAAGTGCAGCCGCTTAAGGCTAGTGCAACCAAGACAAAAAAAGCCAGCAAAAAACCTTCTTTCATGCAACCCCTATATCCAAACAAGTATTTTATTGTTTCGGAAGCCAGATTGAATCCTTTACCTTGCCTTTTTTCATTTTTTCAGCAAAGGCCTCAAAGCTTTGAATGTCGCCGACACCCAAATCAGAAAACTCGCGGGCGCGAACAAAGTTGGAGCCAGGGGCATGCTGTAGAACTTTTTCAACACGGCCTTTTTCAAAAATCGGTTTCTCGTGTGCCTTGAACGCAATCGTGTAAATCTCTCCACCTATTTGTGCTTCAACATAGCTGTGAACAAAGTTCCTGTAATCCATTGAAACCACCATCCAGGCCGGAATCCTTTTGGCTGAAAGCAAAGCAATCAAGGCATGGCACCTGTCATAGCAGTGCAGCAAGTCAACCTTTTCACGCATCAAAACATCTTCTGCAGTTCGCCTAAAACGCTTGTTGCGGTCAAAGACATCGTGCTTTAGCCTGGTCGAGCCAAAAACAAAGTCTGCGACGGCATGCACTGTTTTTGCATCCTTTCCGGGAAACCTTGAAGCAATATCCCTAACGGTTTTAGTTGCCGTTGTTTGAACCCTCGGCCTTGCCTTTTTGGACTGCTTCACAGGCTTTCTTTTCCTTTTTGGCATGCAAACCTATTAAAACAAGGCAGCCTTTCTTAAAAAGCCTTTTTGCTTTCCCCGGCAAAGATTTAAATTCCAGCAAAAATAATAATCTGTTATGGCCAAAAAGCCTTTACATAGAAGAAAGCCTGCTTCAAAAAAGCCAAAAAAAGGAATTCCACAGTTAAGGCAGGAAATCGATGCAGTTGACAGGCAGATTATCAAGCTCTTAAGCCAAAGATTTAAACTCGCGGAACAGGTTGGCGACATAAAAAGGGCACAGGGCAGCGCAATAAGAAGGCCTGCAAGGGAAAAACAGGTTCTTGCAACACAAGGCCAAATAGCAGAACAATTTGAGGTAAGCCCTGCCTTGGTAAAAAGGCTCTACAGGCAAATAATGAGCGAATCGGCCAAAAGGCAGCAAAAAAAATAGTTTCGCATTAGCCAAAGCAAAAGCCAAAAACCAGACAGGAATAAACAATTAAATAGTTACCCTAATTAAGTTAGTATACAAGTTCTTGGCAGGGCGGCATCAAGCATTGAATGCGAAGATGGCACAAGTTCCTGCAGGAATTTGCAAGTTCTGTCGAGTGCCAACAGGCACGAAGACAGTACAATTCCCTGCCGGAATTGGCCGGCATGCAGGGGTGGCAGAGTGGTTTAATGCGCGAGCCTGCTAAACCTTTTCTTTGAAAGAAAAGGTTTGCGAAAAGAACGCTTGCCTGATGGCAAGCAATCTGTGGAAAGCTCGTTTCCGAAAGGAAGCACGAGTTCGAATCTCGTCCCCTGCGCTTAAACCTTATTACGGCGCACTCTCCAGAAGCCTTTAATTGTTTTTCGGTTGA
>CAZMUN010000031.1:0-12653 GCA_964569815.1 uncultured archaeon | reverse complement strand
GGCAGCCAAAAGCACGGAAGGCAACTACAAGCTTCTTTCGGTTGACGAAAGCGTTGGCCCTGGCACAAAAGTGGAATAGTTAAAGCAAGAGGCTTGCAATGTATGGAAGCGCTATCACTGTTCCAACCGTTGAACCAATGTTTGCGAACGCTGTCACAAGCAAGACGCGTGTAACCCTGTTTGATGCGATTCCTTTCACATCGCTTAATTCAGGCAGTTTTTCAAAATCGGCTACTTTTGGGCTTCTCATTTTCAATTCCACCAGTCCTGCAAACCATCCTGCGGCAAGAGCTGGATGCAGTGAAGTGAAAGGGGCTGCAAGAAAGGCAGTTAAAACAGATAAAGGGTGTGCCCTTGCAAGGGCTGCTCCCAAGGCGGAAAGAACGCCGTTTATAAGGAACCATGCCAAAAGCAGGTTCAATGCAATCGCGCTTCCTTTTGTGTAAAGCCCGTATCCTATGAGGCCTGCAACAGCCAACGGAATCAAGTATTTCAGCAGGGAAAACACGCTTCTTTTTTTCTTAACGCTCAGCAGTGGAGCAAGATTTCTTGGCTTGTCCAAATATTTCTTTATTCCCTCAACATGCCCTGCCCCAACAACTGCCACTATTTTTTTTCCACGGGTCTGCATTACCCTGTTCGCAATAAAGATGTCCCTTTCATCCACCAAAACCTCCTTAACTGAGGGCATTTCTTTTGCAAGCTGCTGCATTAATGCATTCAAAACGTCTTTTTTCTTAAGCTGTTCTATTGTGTTTTGGTCAAGCTTTTCTCCCATGCCCAAGAATCCGCCCAAAATGCTGTATCCCAGCTTGAGCTTTTCTTTGAGGCTGGTCCTGTTCAAAGCGCGCTTAAGCGTGATTCCTACGTCCCGATCCAGCAGTGCAACAGGGAGCTTTTTCTCAGAAGCGATTTTGACTGCCTGAAGCATTTCAGAGCCAGGCCTTACTCCAAAGCCTTGGCCGATTTGCCTCTGCAAATTTGACAAAAGAATGTTCAAAAGGAAAAGGTGTGCCTTGTCTTCCCTTATAACCTGCCCCAAATCCATTTGGCTCCATTTTCTTCCCTGTTTTAGCTGGTAAAGCCTTTGAATGTCCAATTCCACGCCGACAACATCGGGCTTTTCCTTTTCAATGGTTTCTTTTACAAGCTCAATGCTTTCCCTGCTCACATGGGCTGTTCCAACCAAAACGATTTCCTTGCCTGCAGCTTTCACCCTGTCTTGAATCAATCAGATCACTTAAGAAAGGAGTAAGAAAAGATTTAATTAAAAATGCTTTTGCCCAGTATTGTTTCTTAGAATGCCTAAAGAAGTTTCCAAAAAGCTTTTGGAGGTCCTGGCTTGCCCTAAATGCAAAGCCAGCCTAAACTACAAAAAGCAAAAAAACAAGCTTGAGTGCAAAAAATGCAAGCTTGCTTACCCTGTTGAAGACGGCATTCCAATAATGCTTTCAGAAGAAGCAGAAAAGATTTAAGCGCCATGTTCGCGCAAAAAAGCCCTTATTTCTGGAGAGGCTGCTTTCATTGCTTTTTCAAAAAGCACTTGCTTTACTTTTGGGCTGTCATGGGCTGTTATTGTGCTAATTGAGGCAGCCAAAACATTTGCCCTGGCCTGCGCACTGGCTTTTCTACTCCTGCGGCTTCCAATGACCTCATCCAAGTCAAACACTATTACGCCCTTTGATTCTTCCTTAAAGGGCTCCAACAGATCGCTTGCCGGGCAATACCCTGCGCTTGCAACTTTTGTAAGCTCGTCCACTGCCTCGAGTTTTCCTTTCCAAGTGTTCAAAGACAGCCAGGACTTGTTTTCTATTTTAGAGCCCCTCCTGCTTGAGCCAAAAAGCTGTGAAACAAGCACCCATTCCCCTTCGGGAGACCGCTCAGTAGGCATTTTGGCTATTGACATTTTTGGAATTCTTACGCCTGCAGCGGCCAAATCCTTTATTGCCTTTTGGTAAAGGGCTGCTTTTTCGGCAGGAATTTTTGCCCTGAACACCTTTATTGCCACGCGCTTGCTTTTTCCGTCCTTGAAAAAAATTCTGCCAACGTAAACATGGCCGTAAAAATGGCCGCCTATCCTTACAGGCCCCCTGGAACCATTGCTTATTTTTACGCGCCGTATTTCGTTTCTTTTTCTCCAAAAAGGCTTTGAAGGCATAGTACAATTAGCGCTTTTTGTAATAAAAATTTTTTTGTCAGCTTTTTGAAGCCTTTTCTACAAACCGCAAAAACAAGGGGTCTGGTCTTGTGGGCCTGCTTGTGAATTCGGGGTGAAACTGCGAGGCCATAAAGCTTTCGTGCTTTGGAAGCTCCAAAACCTGCATTATTGGCACCTTTGGAGCCTTTCCTGAAAAAATCAGGCCTGCTTTTTCAAAGGCTTCAATGTACTCTGGATTGCATTCAAAACGATGCCTAAACCTGCGCCTTATCTTTTTCTCATTTCCATGCGTTTTGAAGGCAATTGTGCCCTCTTTAAGCATTACGTCATGGCCTCCGAGGCGCATGCTTCCTCCAAGGCCCTCGATTTTTCGCTGCTCTGGCAGAAGGCATACCACGGGATGCTTTGCCTTTGGTTCAAACTCTGTGGAATTCGCGTCTTTTATGCCTAAAACGTTTCTTGCAAACTCAATCAAGGCAATTTGGAAGCCAAGGCAAAGCCCTAAATAAGGAACACTCTTTTCACGACAGTATCTGGCTGCGGCAATCTTTCCCTCTATGCCGCGTGTCCCAAAGCCTCCTGGAACTATTATGCCGTCAATTCCTTCCATGGCCTGTTCAATGTTTTCCTTTTCCAAATTGGTTGTCTCAACCCATTTCACTTCAACAGGCTTATTCAATGCAAAAGAGCAGTGTTCCAATGCCTTTAGAATGCTTATGTAAGTGTCTCCTCCCTCAGTGTACTTGCCAGCAATCCCTATAGTGACAGGCTTTCTCTTTCCCTTAACGCTTGTTTTCTCTGACCATTTTTTCAATGCCTTGTTGCCGTTTGCCTTAAACCTTTTTTCAACTTCAAGCTCTCGCAAAACCCCTTCATCAAAGCCAATGTTTCTCAAAGACAAAGGCAGGCTGTAAATGTTGCTCACATCATGCACCCCGAAAATGTTTTCCCTCGGCAGGTTCAAATAAAGGGACATTTTGTCGCGAATGCTTTCCTTCAGCTTTGAATTGCTTCTGCACACAACTATCTGGGGCTGGATTCCCATCTCCAAAAGCCTTTTTATGCCAAGCTGGGCTGCCTTGCTTTTTTGCTCGCCAAGGCTTTTTGGCTCAAGAATATAGGTAATGTTTGCAAAACAAACGTTTTCCGGCCCTTCCTCGTATTTTAGCTCGCGCAGTGCCTCCAAAGCAAACATGTTTTCGTAGTCGCCGACCGTGCCCCCTATCTCAATTACTATAACATCTGCCTTTGTCTTCACTGCAAGGTTTCTCAAAACCAGTTTTATCTCGCCGGTAACATGCGGAATGAACTGCACGTCCCTGCCCAAATACTTTCCAGCCCGCTCTTTTTCAATTATCCTTTGGTAAATCTTTCCTGATGTAACAAAATTCTCTCCTTCGAGGTTTTTGTCCAAAGCCCTTTCATACGTTCCCAAGTCAAGGTCTGTTTCAGAGCCATCGTCCAAAACAAAGACTTCGCCGTGCCTGAACGGGTTCAAGGTTCCAGAATCCACGTTTAGGTATGCTTCAAGCTTTATTGGCTCAACGTTCATGCCTCGGTCCTGCAAAAGCTTGCAAAGGCTGCTTGAAATAGTGCCCTTTCCGACCCCGCTTATCACTGAACCTGTTACCACAACGTACTTGGTTTTTCCAGGCTTATAACCAGAGGGCAGCGGGGTGTAAAATTAGCCTGAAGAAGCAGAAGCTATCTCGCTGAAAATGTCCTTCTTCACTTAAACCCCAACCTAGTAGATTATGTGCTTGCTCTTTAAAAAGTTATTCTAAGATTGGGGCGTAGAGGATTTGAACCCCTGCTGCAGCGTTTTCCGAACATTTTCGTTAACCCTTCGGATACAAGCGCATGCGAGCGCTCCGAAAAAGGTTACCCGAACGCTGAGTCCTACCAAACTAGACTAACGCCCCAAAACTTTTCTTTGGAAAAGAAAAATTTGCAAAAGAAACCTTTTGGCTTCGCCAAAAGAACGTTTTTCTTCGCAAAACAATTTTCTCTGCAAAATACTTTAAAATCAATCCAATTTTCCCAATTTGCCAAAATCATATATTTTGTCTTCCACCGCAAAAACCCTGAATTTTGAAATGTCTTGCTTTAGGAAAGGGCTTAAAGCCTTTTCTTCGCGCGGGTCTGAACCCATTGCAGCCTGGTTCAAGCTTGGCAATGCCACTAAATTTTTTTTGCCGAACTTTCCAACAAGAAAGCACTTGAACCGCTCTTCCTTGCCTTGGTCACGAATTCTTATTGCAGGGTGCTCGTGCCCTATTACCACAGTTGAAGCTTTCTGGTAATCAAGGCCTTTTGGGATTTTTTCGCCATGGCAAACAAAGGTAAGGCTTTTTTCCAAAAAAAGGCCCTGCTTTTCTATTTTCAAAGATTCCCATTTTGCTATCGGTCCAAGAATTGTGTCATGGTTTCCCCTTACCAACACAAGCCGTTTTGCTTTCTGCTGCAAAAAGCGCAGCAGGTCTATAACCTCGGACCATTCCTGTTCCGAAACAGAGCCAAACTCATGCTTTAGGTCACCGTTTATTACAATCAGTTCAGGTCCAATGTCCTGGAAAACCTCTTTCTCCAAATGGTTTTTTATGGCCTTGAAGTTAAACCTTGGCAAAAGCATTCCCCTTTTGTTGAATTCCCCTTCAATGCCCAAATGAAGGTCTGCTATAACCAATGCCCTATCTTTCTCTATCCAAAGGCCAAAGCCTTTTGCAAAAATTCCCGGCAAGAGTTTGCTTTCTTTCATAAGAAATTCTTCCCATAATAATCCTTTAAATATTAGTTTCTTCCATATGTTTGCACATGGACCTGATTGGCGAAGCAGTTTTGCGTGCAAAGGAGGCAATGATGTTTTGTTCCACTCCAAATGGAACATTTGCTTCTGGTGGAAAAGACGGCTATGACATGGTTTTTGCCCGTGATTCCATGATTGGCCTGATTGGAACAAGCTGCTATGACTTGGAGGAAGAGTTCAAAATCCAGTTTTCAACAACACTTGATTTGCTTGCAAAGCACCAAAGCAAGTGCGGCCAGATTCCAAACGCAGTCGACTTGTTCGGCGACAGGGAAAAACAGGTTACGTTTGCAACAATTGACAGCACGCTGTGGTATCTTTGGGGCCTCCAGTTTTACAGGCGCAACTATCGAGACAATAAGCTTTTCAGAAAGCACAGGAAGAGCGTGAAAAAAGCCTTCTTCTGGCTGGACTGCCAGGATTCCGGCGAGGATTTGTTGCCTGAACAGCTTCCAACCAGCGACTGGCAGGACGCCTTTCCCCACAAGTACGGCCATACAATAAATTCGCTTGCATTGTATTACACTGCTTTGACGCTTTACGGCAAAAAGCGAGAAGCCCAAAAGGTCCGTGAAGCAGCCAATGCAAGAACCGTTTCCAAAATACAGGTGTTTGACAAAAAGCGCGGCTATTTTCTTCCATGGCAGTGGAAAAACCATGACGGCGACCTCGAACACGAGACATGGTTTGACTCTTTGGGAAACTTGCTTGCAGTATGCGGAGGCCTTGCCTCTCAGAAGCAGGCCGACTCCATTCTTGATTTCATCGAGGCAAAAAAGCTTGCTGAGCCCTATCCAATCCGCGTCCTCTATCCGCCGATAAAAAAGGGCGACAAGGAATGGCACAGCTATTTTTCAAAATGCATTGCCAAAAAGCCGCACTGGTACATCAACGGCGGCATCTGGCCTTACGTTGGCGGCTTCTATGTTTCAGCCCTGGTTAAAGCCGGCAGGTTTGAAAAAGCGGAATCTGCCTTGAGTTCGCTTGCTGAAGCAAACAAGCTTGGTGAAAAGAATGAATGGGAATTCAACGAATGGATAAACCCTTTGAACAAAAAAGCAATGGGAAGCTCTTACCATGCTTGGAGCGCTGGCTCTTTTCTTTACGCGGTTAGTTCTCTTGAACTGAAACAGTTGCCTGTTCTCGGCCCTCTTTAACGCCAAGCTTTTTTTCAATCAAATCGTGAATGTCTTTTGATGTTTTCACGTAATCAAAGTTTTTTACAGCATGCTTTCTTGCATTCTGGCCCATTTTTTCCCTGAGGGCGTCGTCGCTGAGCAACTTGAGCATATTCTCTGCCAAATCGCCTATGTCTGCCCTGTAAGCCAAGGTTTTCGGCTTGTCGAACTGAATTTTTTGCTTTTTGCCAAAGCCCATCCACTTGTAGGCCCATTCCTCTTCAAGCTTCACTTCCTCGCCAACCTTTGCCAGGAAGCCTGTTTCCCCGTGGATGATTGTGTCCTTCATTCCCATTGCATCGATTGAAAGAACTGGCTTGCCGCACGCCATTGCTTCGACCTGGATCATTCCAAAGCCCTCGATTCTGCTTGGTGCAGCGTAAACGTCGCAGGCGCTGATAAGATACCTCATGAAGTCCCGGGAAAGCGGGCCATCAATAAAATTCACTTTTTTCTTCATGTCGAATTCGCGGATGATGCCCATCTCTTTCCTGCAGTGGTACCATGGCTTTCCCTTTTCCCACGTTTTTGCAATATACTTCCAGTTTTCGAAATCGCCGTTGATTTTTCCCAAAGCGCGAAGCACTTCCTGGAAGCCTTTGCTTGTCGTATCCCCCCCGCTTGTTAAAATCATCTTCTCTTCCGGCTTAACGCCAAGCATTTCCCTTACTTTTTGCACATTGGGGTCGTCTTTTGGCAGTGGAGACATTTGCTGGGTGTCAATGCCTATTGGCATTGGGTAAATTTCCTTGTTTGTAACTCCGTCCCTGTAATAGGTTTCCTTTACCCAGCTGCTTGTTGTAAGAATCAAAGGCAGTGAATCCAAAACGTCGTGGTAGTTTGCCACCCAGCCGTCTGCGTTAAGCCATGGAACAGGCTGCTTTCCTTTTTTCAGCGGGTGCTCGATTATTGTGGGCGCGTCAGCCCAGTAGCCGATGCCGATCACTACATCCGGGTTAAAAGTTTCGTAAAGAAGTTCTTTCTCCGAATCAGCGTTTCGGTCGCAAGGCGCGACTTCGAGCTTGTTTTTTAAAAGCCCTTTGTACAGCATGTCGCCTTGGATGCTGATCCCATCCAGTTCAGGTGGATAGGGATACAAGATCATCGATCGCATGATTTCTTCGCTTCCACTTCGAACGCTTCGGTTGCGAGCGCAGAGCGCGCTTCGAAGCTGTCCTCACTAAACTCGTAGGTGGAAGTGATTAATAAATCTTTCTCTCGCGCGATTTCGTCGCGCAATCGCACGACGACGCGCGCTCGCTTGCGCACTGAACGCGAACTTGCGCTTGCACTTTCGCTCTTTGCCCGCTCTTTGCTCGCGTGCCCATTGCCAGTCCGTGCAATGCAGTGCGTTCCATCGCGTGAGCGTTTGTAGGAGAAGAAGAAAACTTTTCTTGCGCACAGCTCTCCGCTTGCAATCATTTCTCGCACTGCGCAGTGAACTTCTTTGTGCCTGTTGTGGTTGTATTCGCCGTTGCGGCCGTGTGTGTAAAGTGCTGAAAAAGCTTTTCCGAGCTTCAGCTCTTTCATCATCGCGCGTATCCTTTCCTTCGCTTCATTCAGGGAAGCAAGCTTTTGCTCTGGATGCTCGTCTTCCAAGTCAGACATTGCGCATTTTGCGCCAAGCTTTTTGCAGGCTTTCCTGAATTTCGGGGCCCTGTCCTTGTCAAAAGCCCTGCAAAGGCTTAAAACAGCCCAGTTCCATTCTGGTTTGGACAGAATTTGGCCGCCGCACCAGATGGTTTCATCGTCAGGGTGTGCCACAATCACTAAAGCTTTGGCCATAAACCAAATAAGGGGTGCAAACGATTAAATACCATTTCTGCGCTATTAGGTGTGAAATGGCGGCAAAAAGGCAGCTTTTTAGCGTTGGCGACCTGTGCGTTGACATCCTGCAGGAAATTGCTTCAAAGCCCTTGTTTGGCGAGGAACACAAACTCCGGGAACTTGACTTTAGTGTTGGAGGCAATGCAGCCAACGTTGCAGTAATCTCCTCCAAACTAGGCTTAAAGCCTGTTCTAATCAGCGCAATTGGAAAGGATTTTGCCACTTCTTTCCTGAAAAAAGGCCTTTCAAATGCAGGCGTTCAAGCAAAGCTTATCAAAAGCCGGGAGGAAAACGCGTTCAGCGTAATAACGGTGAACAAAAGGGGCGAGCGTGCCATCCAGTCTGTGAAAAACTCTTTGAAGGAACTCACTGCAAGCCGAGTTGAAAAAAGGCTTCTTCCTTCGCTTAAAGCAGGGGATATTGTGTTCTTTGGAGGCTTCTACCATTTGAAGAACCTTAGGCCTGGCTTCAAGGCCTTGCTTGAAAAAATCAAGAAACGTAATGCGATAGTGTGCTTTGACACTTGCTTTGATACGCATGGCAAGTGGAGCATTGGTTCTTTTCTGCCGTTCGTTGATTACCTGTTTGTCAACGACATCGAATTGAAGCACGTTGCCCGCGGAAGGGCAATGAAGACACGCGCCGAGTCTTTGCTTAAGAAAGGCTCCAAAGTTGTTGCAGTCAAACGTGCGGGAAAGGGTGCAACGCTTTTTGCTAAATCGCTTTCTTCCGAAACCTTTCCCTCTGTTGCAACACGTGTAGTTGATTCGACTGCAGCAGGCGATGCCTTTAACTCGGGTTTTATGTTTGGGCTTTTGCAGGGCTGGTCTTTGAGCAACTGCATGCAGGCTGGAAACTTTGTTGCTGCAAAAAAAATTGCACAGCACGGCCTTGCTGCGCCAAAGCCAAAAGAGGTTTTCTCATTCATTGACAAAAACAATGTGCCTGAACTGGTTTTTGCCGGAAGCAAAAAGAAGATGAGCGGCTTTGTGGCCCGTGAAGTAATTTCCCTTTTGGAAAGAAACCCTTCTGCTTCACTGGCTCTGCCTACAGGAGAAACCCCGAAAGAATTGTACCGGCTTCTTGCAAAAGCCTGCAAAAAGAAAAAGGTTTCTTTTTCAAAGGCAAAGTTCTTTGCCTTGGACGAGTACGCTGGCTTGAGCCAAAAAGACGGGAACAGGTTCGCTTTTTTCCTTCAAACGCATTTTTTTGGCAAAGTGGGTGCCCAAAAGAGGAACATTTTCCTTTTGAACGGTGCTGCAAAAAGCCTTGGCAGGGAATGCAAGAGGCATGAGGCTGCCATAAAAAGGCATGGCATTGGCTTGTGCATTCTTGGCATTGGCCGAAACGGGCATGTCGCATTCAACGAGCCTGGCTCTTCTTCTACTTCTTTGACTCGGGTGGTAAAATTGAAGAAAGAAACAAGGAAGGTTAACGGCGAAAGTTTTTCCGATGGCTTGGCGCCTGAAAAGGCCCTTACAGTTGGCCTGAAAACGATCAGGGCCAACTCAAAAAAAATCCTTGTTCTTGCTTCTGGAAAGCACAAGGCCGAGGCCATTGCGGGAACGCTCAAGCAAGGCAAGGCAAAGAAATGGCCTGCTGCTTCTCTTAAGAGCCACAAAAACCTTGTCTTTGTGGTTGACAAGGCTGCGGCAAAAAGGCTTTAAAACTTCTTCCAATCAAAACTTTTCCTATGTTTTATCTTATTGGGGTTGGCTTGAGGCCTGACCATTTGACTTTGGAGGCTGTTCAGGCTGCTGAAAAATGCAATCGAGTGTTTTTGGATACTTATACTTCGGCCTATGCTCAGGGCAATGTAAAGGACTTGAGGGAGGCTCTTGCAAAGGAAATTCTTTGCTTGGACAGGAAAGGCTTGGAGGAAGGGTTTGAGCTTGTGTTAAAGAATGCGAAAGCCGAGGAAGAGGACGTTGCCTTGCTTGTTTTTGGAAACCCTTTGAGTGCCACAACACATATCCAGCTTTTGGTTGATGCAAAAAAGCTTGGCTTGGAAACAAAGGTCGTTCCAGGCATTTCCGTCTACGATTTTTTGGCCCAGACTGGCTTGGACCAGTACAGGTTTGGCCGCACTTGCACCATTGTGGAGCCAAAGCCTGGCTACGAGCCTGAATCCTTTTATGGTGTGATTGAAAAGAATTTCAAGGCAGGAATGCATACCTTGTGCCTTTTGGACATTGATGCAGAGCAAAGCAGGATGATGTCTGTTGCACAGGCTTTAACGGTTTTGGAAAAGATTGAGAAAAAGCGAGGCAAAGGCATTTTGAAAAAGGCTTCTTTGGTTGGCCTTTATGGTTTGGGCAACGAAAACCAGAGGGTAAAGCAGGCCAGCCTTGAGGTTTTGCAGAAAAGCAGTTTTGCATTGTATCCGCAGAGCTTGGTTGTTGCTGCTCCCTTGAATGAAAAGGAAAAAGAGGCTTTGGGCTGGTTTGCTTGAGTGAAGCCGTTGAACAAAGGGCTGATAGGTATAAGGGCCTTACTGAGGCTGCTTTGGAAAAGGTTTCAATCAAGGCTGAGAAAGGCAGTGTTGATTTCAAAAGGGCTCAAGATTTTTTGGAAATGGCCCGCAACTATTTGGCTGATGGAAAGCATTTTCAGGAAAAGGGCCGGCATGCCCTTGCCTTGGCTGCGTTTTCTTATGCGCATGCCTGGCTTGATGCCGGCGTAAAAGCAGGGTTTTTGGACGGAAAAGGAGATGGCAAGCTGTTTACCTTACCTTAATGCAGGCTGAAGCATTATAGTTGCCTTTTCACCCCTGCCTTGATTGCGCAACTTTTATTAACCAAAATACCCTATTATTCTGGTTGTGAATGGGCTTGTATGATGGCAAGTCAGGGCCAAACTTGAACTTCAAGTTTGACTTTGATTGGAAGAAGATGAAGTACCCTGTTTTGGGCGTTTTGGCAGCTGCTGCATTGCTTGCCATGGTTTTGCTTATAATGCTTGCTGTTGCGCCGAAGCCGTTGGATGCTTTTTTGGAGCCAAACCCTTTGGACATTTCTTTGGGCAGGGAAAAGGTTTCTTACCTGACGGTCACCGTCAACAACGTAACCGCTGAAACCGCGAACGATGTGGTTGTTTTGGTTGAAACAGAGGCTTCTGATGCAATACATATCTCTCCAAAAAGCAGAAATATTCCGACTTTGGGCCGAGCGGAATCTCGCACCTTAAGCCCTTTTGCCGTAAGCCCTATGCCTGGCTCCGAGGTTTACACAGGAACCTATTTTTTTAAGGTAAGCGCTGAAATAAACGGCCAGGCTTTTGAAAAGCAGGTTGCCCTGGAGTTGAAGGCAGTTTAATGCTCTATTGAGAATTCTCTGTAACTATGGCTTTCTTTTTCTCTTGAAACCTTTGCTTCTTTTACTGTGGCACTGCTTGGCCCTTGCCTTAACCAGTCCTCAAATTTCCTCAAAACGTCTTCCCGGCCTTGTGCCAGCACTTCCACTGTTCCATCGGAATTGTTTTTTACAAAACCCCTTATTCCAAGGCTTTTGGCCTTTTCTGCCGCGTAATAGCGGAATCCAACGCCTTGAACCCGTCCAAAAACCGTTGCATGGAACTGCGCCATTTTTACACCAATAAACTTATTAAAGGGCTTATTTATATTCTTTTGTCGAGAGGCTTTCCTGAAATGGCTTTAAAAGAGGTTAGAATGCATGGCAGGGGCGGCCAAGGGGCGGTTACCTCAACCCAGGTTTTGGCAATTGCTGCCTTTAAGGGCAAAAAGTTCAGCCAGGCTTTTCCGAATTTTGGGGTTGAAAGAACCGGAGCGCCGGTTGAAAGCTATGTAAGGATAGACTCAAAGCCAATCAACCTAAGGCAGCATGTATACGACCCTGATTACGTAATTGTTTTGGACAGCTCGCTTTTGGATGCAGTTGACGTAACTCTTGGCTTGAAAAAGGGCGGAAAAATCATTGTCAACACTGATAAAAGCGCTTCCGAGCTTAAGAAAGAGCTCAAGGGCCTGGATGCCCATGCAATAAACATAACTAAAATCGCTTTGGATGTGATTGGCAAGCCTTTTGTAAACATTGCTTCACTTGGGGCCTTTTGTGAATTAAGCAAAGAGGTTTCTTTGAATGCCTTGAATGGGGCAATTGATGAATTGTTTGCTGCAAAGGGAAAGGCTGCTGTCGCAGAGTTAAACAAGAAGGCTGCTGCAAGGGCTGCAGAGGAATGCAGGTGATTTTTTTTTGGCAAAGAAAAAAAAGGCTAAGGCAAAAGCCGGAACCGAAAAAGGCGTTGAAATAAACCCTGGGGCCGTTGTCAAGAAACCTGGAAGCAGCCGTGCCTACCGTACAGGGGAATGGCGCACTTTCAGGCCTGTGGTAAACCAGAAAAAGTGCATTAAATGCTACCAGTGCTGGCAGGTTTGCCCTGATTCCGCGATAAGGGTTGATGAAAAAACAGGAAAAGTTTTCGTTGACTACACTTACTGCAAGGGCTGCTTAATCTGCGTAAAGCAGTGCCCTGTTAACGCAATTGACAAGGCTTTGGAGGAAAAATGATGAACAAGGTTATTGAGGCATCGCATGCAATTGCAATCGGCGCAAAGCTTTGCAGGCCTGATGTTATTCCAATGTACCCTATTACGCCCCAGACCCATGTGGTTGAACAGCTGGCTGAATTCATAAACAACGGGGAAATGGACTGTGCAATGGTTGAC
>CAZMUN010000030.1:0-12764 GCA_964569815.1 uncultured archaeon | reverse complement strand
GCTCATTTTTTCACCTCGTATACAACACTGCATCTGTCTTCATATACCTTCACAAGCCCGCCTGCCTCCTCCAAGGACTCAAGCCTGCCTCTGTCCCAAAAGTCCTTGTAGCATGTTGATGCAACATGGGTAACGCCCTCAAAACCAGACTCATAGCCAACCTTGTAAGAGCTCACAGTCTCCCTTTCGGAAACGAACTCGGTTTGCCTTGTCTGGTTTGAGTTGATTGCGACAACGCTTTCCTCTGGAAGGGTTTTAAAAAAATTGTATAATGGCTCATGGCTTTGGAACTGGTTATGGTAATGCAAGGCATAGCCGGCTGAAACCACTACTGAATAAATGCTCAAAAGCGCAAACAAGGCAGTGAAGAGCTTTCTCCAATCAAGGCTTTTCAGGTCTTTAAATGCAAGGCAGAAGCAAACTCCAAGCAAAGGCATTACTGGTATGAGAAACCTGTACCTTATGAAACGCCTTCTTGCAACAAGCAGCAAAGCAACCGATGCAAGCAAAAGAAGCAAAAGCCAGGCATAGTTTTTTTTCTGAAAAACTCCCTTCCCAAGGCCGTAAACCAAAAGCATCAGAATAGGGAAAGAAACCGCTGTAAAAGCCATTGAAACCAAAACAGGGTCGAGGAAAGGCAGGGTTTCAAGAGCCTGTGCAAGGAAAAACCAGAACGCAAAGTTGAAGTTCAATGGAAACAAGTACACCAATTCAAACACTACGGGAAAGGTTCCAATGTATTCCTTTGCGCCAGTAAGAAACCCAACCCCGTAAGTAATGGTTGTGGAAATGCGGCCTGCAACAAGCCTTGTAACCAAAAACCAAAGCCCTGAGAGAAAACCAGTTAAGGCTACAAAAAAAGCCGTTTCCTTGGCCCAGCCCCCCAAACCGCGTTCAGGCCTTTTTTTCCAAAGCTCTAACAAAAACGCTGCAAAAAAGGCAGGAAGCAAAGCAGTAGCGCTTTCCTTTGAAAGAGCCGTTGCGGCCAGGGAGAAAGGCATTAAAACAAGGTAAGCCCTTCTGCCTGTTTCGGCAAAACGAACAAAAATGTAAAAAGAAAGCAAAACAAACACAGACGCCAATGTCTCCAAATAATTCAAAGCCCCGTAAACCACGAGCAAAGGCTGGATTGCCACAAAGGCAAAGCCATAAAACCAGTGTTTTGGAAAAAGCCGCCTAAGCAAAACAAAGGAAAGCCCAAGCTGGGCAAAGGAAAAAACCACTGGAAAAATTCTTACTGCAGAAAGGCTAAACTCAACAGGCAGCAAAATGAAGGGAGCGGCAACCAAAACATGGAAAAGGGGCACAGGCATGTCTTTTACGCCAAAACTTTCAATGCCCTGAAAAGGAATGGCCTGGTTTTGAACAATGTATTTAGTGATAGTTAAATGATACAATGTATCGGTCAAAGGGGCGTCAGGCATTATTGCCAGGGTGTAAGCCCTCAACAGAACTGCGGCCACTATTATGGCTGCAAAAACCCATTTTTCAAGTTTTTTCCAATTCAATTGAATTCACTTTCTTTGGCCCAAAAAAACTTCTCTTTTTGCAACTGCGGAAAAAAAGCCAGGCAGCAGGCACTCCAAATTTAGATTGCAAAATATTTAAAACGACCCTCTTTGTGCTTTGAAAAAACCAAAACGCCTTGAAAGCCCCCAAAACAATACAAACAGGTCCTTATACATAACTTTTTTGGTGCATTTTTCAAAAAATTTTTTTGCGAAAAATTTCCTGATTGCTTTTTGGCCCCTTTTTTCCAAAAAACCCCCGCACTAAGCGTTAAAACAGGGCAAAAGCCCAATTTTTGTTCGTTTTGCGAATTGGTTTGCAAGAATCTGTTTGGAAAGGTAACCGAAAACGCTTTCCTTTTTTAGGAATTTGTTTCGGGTTTTTTTGAAGCCGTTTGCCTGCTTTTTGTGCAAAGCAAGGCTCTTGTCTTTCTTTTGTTCAAAGGGTTTTCTCCGGCCTGTTCTTTGGTTGCCTTGTTTTTCAAAAAATTTTTTTGGCCGCGTTTTTTTCAAAAAATTCTCCAAAAATTTTTTCTGCCGCAAAAAATTTTTACCCAAAAACCACAAAAAACATCTTCTACATAACAGGTTTCTGTTGCCCTCCAACCCCCCAATAACAATAAAACCCTATTTTCCCCTAATTATTCCATGGTTTTCCGCATTTCTGGCCAAAAAATGCCAAACAACCTGGTTTTGGGGCCAATGTACCGCATTACAGACCTTGCCTTCAGGCTTTTATGCAGGGAGCAGGGAGCAGGCCTCTGCTTTTCCGAAATGGTCAATTCCGAGGCCCTTATCAGAAACAATGCTGCTGCCCGCCGTTTAACCCAATCCTGCCCTGAGGACAGGCCCCTTTCCCTTCAGCTTTTTGGGGCAAGGCCTGAAAGCATGAAAAAAGCTGCTTCCCTTGTCCTTGAATCCCGGCAATTTGACTTCCTGGATTTGAATCTTGGGTGCCCCAGCGACAATGTTTTAAACCAGGGGGCCGGTTCCGCTCTTTTGAAAAGGCCTTCCCGCGTTTCTGAAATAATCTCCTCTTGGGTTGATTTGGGGGCTGTTGCAACAGCCAAAATCCGCATTTCTCCAAACGTGCTTCAGTCCATCAAGCTTGCAAAGCAGGTTGAAAAGGCCGGCGCGGCTTGCATTGCAGTTCATGCAAGGCCTGTCAAGCAAAAAAACCGCGGTTTTGTGGATTTTGTTGCCTTAAAGCGCATAAAAAAATCCATTGGAATTCCTGTTATCGGCAACGGGGGCATTGATTCAATGGAATCCTTTGAGAGAACGCTTTCAAAGACAGGCTGTGATGCAGCAATGGTTGGCCAGGCTGCAATCGGCAACCCAGGCATTTTTGCCAAAATTTTGGGCAAAAAGCCTGTTTCAAGGGAGCAGGCATTTTTCCAATATTTGGAGTTGTGCAAAAAGCACGAAATAAACTACTTTGGCAGAGTAAAGCAACAAGCCGTTTCCTTCTTTTCCCAACACAAATGCTTGGTGCCAAGGCTTGAGAAAGCAAAAACCCTTGAAGAGCTTGCTGCCATTGCAAAAGGCTTTGGGAAAAATTATTAAAGAAAGCAAGCCTTATCCTTAGCAATGGTTTTGGAATGGGTTTTTGTTGAAAGGCTTTTGATTAGCGCTTTGCTTGGAGGCCTTATTGGGGTTGAAAGGGAAACAAGGGCCCAGGCCGCCGGCTTCAGAACCCATGTGCTTGTATGCATGGGAGCAGCCATGTTTACGCTTATCTCTGTTTCGCTCATGGGTTCGGCTTCAACCACTGCAGACCTTTCAAGGATTGCCGCAGGCGTTGTAACCGGCATCGGCTTTTTGGCAGCCGGCTCCATTTTTCGCGACAGAAACAGGGTGCGTGGCCTTACCACTGCAGCCGACATATGGGTTTTGGCTGCAATTGGAATGGCTGTTGGCTTTGGCTACTACTTTTTGGCAGTAACGGCAACAATCATTTCACTGCTTATCCTTATTTTGGGAAAAGTGCTTGACTTTTACCTAAAGCCAAAAGCGGTTTGAATTCCTGCAAGAAAAAAAGTTTTAAGCAGTGGACCAGTTTTTACAATTCCACTTAAACGCAAGCTAGCCCATTATGAGTTCCCTTGAATAGTAGCTGTCGTCAACGTACTCTGACAAAAGCCTTGCATGCCCTTTTTCAAATTCGGCCAGTGCGTTAAAAAAATTTTTTACAGCCCGGTTTTCTACTCTGGAAGCAATGCCCTCGTAAAACTCTTGGGCCTGCTTTTCTTTCCACAAGGCAAACAAGACAGCTGTAAGGCCCTCTTTTTTGCCCTTGTCCCAGTCTTTTTTTGAAAAAATGTCCGGCCTTTTGCTTTCAGGAACCTTTACCTCAACCCATTTGCCCTGCTTTTCTAGGCCTTCCTTTAGCTTCCTTATGGCTTCAAGGTGCTCTTTTTCCTGCCCAACCAAGAACATGAAAAACTGCCCTGTTTCCCCGCCCTTGAATTTTTCAGCCTGCCTTTCATAAAAGCCAATGCTTTCTGATTCAATGCCTGCGGCAACCTCTATTCCCTCAGCTGCTTTTTTCAAGTCCTTTGAGGAAACCTTTTCCAACGCGTTTTCAATTTGCTTTGAGCCAATTGCAGTCATAATACCCCCTTTGCTGGCAAACCCTAATAACCCTTTCTTCCGCAGCAAACAAGTTAAATAAGCAACCGCTGCCATTAATGCCGGCCCTTCAAGAAATCGCTTTAATGCAAGTTTTTGGCACAAGGCTTATAGTTCTGTTGGGAAATTGCAACAATCCTGCTTCTTTTTGCAACAGCCTCCTTGGGCTTTTTGGCAATGAAAGGAAAAGCGAACATAAAATGGCGCAAGCTGTTCGCGGTCTTGCCGGTTTTGCTTGCAGCATCCCACAGAATTCTTGACTTTCTTGCTTACAGCTAATTCACAAACTGTAGGAAACAGGCTTTTTCTCTTTCCCGCCTTTGAACCATATTCCTGAAACAAAAATCGCTGTCACAACCACGAATTCGACTGCAGGCGCTATTACAAAGCCAAGCCAAACTCCCTGCAACCCAAAAACCTGGGAAAAAAAGAAAGCGCTGGCAACCGCAATAACCCAGTAAAAGAAATTTATTATCAAAACATAATGGGTTTTTCCTGTTCCCTGAAAGGCCCCAAAAAAAACCCAGTATGCCCCGTAAAGCAGGAAAGCAAACGGAACGATTTCCAAAAAGCTGGCCCCTATTGAAACAACCTCCGCGTTCCGGGTAAAAATTCCCATAATCTGCTCCGGAAAGGCAAGAACAGCAACCGCAATCAAAAAAGTTATTGCCAGAGTTATTCTCCTTCCAAGCAAGGCAACACGCTTTGCTCTTGCATAGTTTCCTGCCCCAAAATTCTGGCCGACAATGCTTGCAACCGCAGACCACATCCCGACAACAGGCATAACCCCAACAGACATAACCCTTAAGCCGATTCCAAAGGCTGCAATTGCAAGGCTTCCAAAGCTTCCGACAATGCCCATCAAAAACATGAAGCCGCCGGCAGTCAAGGTCTGCGAAGCAGAAGCCGGCAACCCAACAAAAACCATTCTCTTAATGCATTTCGGGTAAGGCTTGAATTCACGCAAAGAAAGCCTTACCACCGAATTTGGGCCATAGATGTAGTAAAAGTTTAGAACTGCTGCAACCATCCTTGAAAAAACTGTTGCAACCGCGGCACCAAACAAGCCCATTGCAGGCACAAAACCAAAACCAAAAATCAGCACCGGGTCCAAAACGATGTTTATTACAACGGAAATGGCGAGGTTTCTCATAGGAACAGCGCTGTTTCCCTGCGCGCGAAGAATAGAGTCAGAAATGAACCAAGCAAACATGAAAATGATTCCAAAGAAAATCGGGACAGCATACTCCATTGTCAAAGGCAAAAGCTTTTGGTCTGCCCCCATAAGAGAAAAAACGATTGGGGAAAAAACCAGGCCAAGGAACGCGATAGCAAGGCCTATTCCCACAGCCAAAAACAAGGCATGCTCTGCAAAATTGTTCGCCGTATGAATGTCCTTTCTTCCAATAGCCTGTGCCACCAAAGCGTTTGCGCCAATTCCCAAACCTGATGCCACAGCAATAAAAACAAATACAACCGGAAAAGTCAAAGAAACGGCTGCAATCTCGTCAGGGCCAAGCATTCCAATAAAGATGGTGTCGATTACATTGTAGGCAGTCTGAAGCATCATTCCAGCCACAATCGGCAAAGAGAACAGCAAAAGCTTCTTTCCAAGGCTTCCCTGGGTAAAATCGTGAGCCATTCAAACATCGCTCTAGAAAGGCTTTTTAAAGCTCTCCTGGCCAATCATAGGAAAACCTTTTATAGCACAATAGCGATTATAGATTAGCTTAAAGCAGAGTTGGTTTTTTGGCTAAGAAAAAAACAAAAAAGCCCTCAAAGGCAAAAAAGAAAACACCCAAGCCAAAGTCTTTGGACCAAAAAATTTCTGAGCTTAACGCCGAAATAACAAAGCTAAGAAAACAGCTTCTTGAAAACGAGTCCGCTTTGGGGAAAAACCTGGCTGAAAAAATGTACGCAGAAAACGAGCTCAGCAGAAAGCTTAGAGAAACCTTTTCAGAGGAAAAGGCAAAACTGGCTTCAGTGAAAAAAGCTTCCTCCTCCAAGCAAGCCAGCCTAAAGCAAAAGCTTTCCTCCCTTGAAAAGCTCAACAAAGTTTACAAAGAGAAAAAGAAAAGAATAACGCAGGCCAAAAAAAGGCACAAGGCCCTGAAAAAACAGCTTGAATCCCTTGAAAAGAAAGCAGGAGCCTGGGCATAAATGGCAAAAAAACCGTCCAAAGGCAAAAATTCGCTTGAGAAAAAAATAGACACGCTTGACAAAGAAATACTTGAACGAGACAAAAAAGGCATGAAGCTCATAAAAAAAATGATTTCACTGGAAGACAAGCTAAAAAAAATGCTTTCAAAGCGCGTTAAATCAGAAAAAGACAAAATCAAAAAAGCCAAGGCAGCTGCAAAATCAAGGGAAAAGGAGCTGAACAAAAAAATCTCTGACTTGAAGAAAAAACAAGCCGAATTCGAGAAAAAAAGCCTGGCCTTGAACCAGCTGCGTGAAAAAACCTCAAACATCAAAAAAGAGCTTCAAGCAACAGAAGAAAGAATCAAAAAAGAAACCACTGAACTCTACAAGCTTAAAAAAGAAAAAAACCAAGCCTCAAAAAAAGAAAAGCAGGCAAAAAACCCAGCAAAGCCAAAAAAGCCGGCCAAAAAACAAGCAAACCCGGTTCCAAAGAAAAAGCCCTTGCCAAAGCCAAAGCCTGCCAAGCCTTCAAAGCCAAAGCAGCCAAAGCCTGCCAAAACCCCAAAAAAGCCCACTAAACCAATTTCAAAGCCAAAAGCAACAGGCGCTTTTCCAGCCAAAGAGCCACAGCCATTGATTGCGGTTTCAAAACCTATTAAAAAACCTGACCCAAAAAAAGAAAAACCCACTGCTGAAAAGCCCTTTGACTTAAAAGGCCTTGAAGAAAAGCCAGTGGAAGAGTTCCTTGCAGCCGAACCAGAAAAAGAGCCAAAAAAAGAAGAGCTAGAGCCATTGGAAGAGATTCCAGAAGAAACGCCTCTGCCAAAACAGGAACCAAAACCCGAAAAGCCAGGTGAAGAAAAAACAGAAGCGCCAAAAACCAGTCCAATGCCTGAAGAGGAGCCACCCTGGCTGAAAGCAGAAAAAGGAGAACAGAAACCTGAAACCTGGCCCCAAAAAGAGGAAAAGGAAAAAGCAACAGAATCCCTGGGCCAGGAAAAAAAAGACGAAGCAATAGAAAACCCCTTCAAAGACATTCCTGTAAAAAAGAAAAAGCCTCTGCTTGAAGAGAAAGAAAAAGAAAACAGCGAAAAACAAAATCAAGCTTAAATACTTTTTGCTCTTTCCATAAGAAATGGTCAAAAAAAATATTTTTCGACAACAAATTCTGCTGTATTTTAAAAACTGGCCAAAAAAAGAACAGACGGCATATAAAAATAACGCGTTTTAAAAAAGCCGTTTTAAACCAAAGGAGGAAAAAAATGAACAATGCCTTAGAAGCAGGAATCGCGGCAACTCTGTCGTTCCTATTCAACGCCCTTGTCTGGGCAAATCCCTTCAGACAAATGATTGGAAACACGATGGCAGAAGCCTTCATTTTTGGCGGGGCAACAGTAGCCATAACACTGGCACTGGTTTTTTCACTAAAAAAAGCCAGCTGCCTTTTAAATGCCTCTTTCAGCTATGACCAAAGGCAGCCGTTTGCATCTGCCGCGCCCTGCTCTGCCCCACGAAAGCTTTCCTCAAAAGAAACATCCGGCTGGAAAGGAAAAGCAAAAGCAAGGCCCTCCTCCACAAGAACAAGGTTTACAAAAAGGCCATCCAAATAAACATGCCTAACCAAACGGCCATATTTGTCGCGACCAGAAACGTCCTTGACAAGAAAAACCTCTTTTCCCAAAACAAGCTCCTCCAAACGGCGCTTTGCTTCCAGAGAGCAAGGTTCGCCAATCTCAGGAGCATCAAGGCCAATAAGCCTAACCTTTTCACCAGAAGCCAATTCAAGGGTGTCGCCGTCAATTACACGAACCACCAATTCTGCACTGGTTTTTTCCATCTTCTCCTGAACACACCCCAAAAACAGGATTACGGCAAACGCCAAAAACAGGAAGCGCATGCAAAACCCAAAAAACCCAAAAAGCTTTAACCCCCAAAAAGTTTACTGCAATCAACGAAAACCCTTAATGCTTTTCCCAAGGTATCCTTTCAGAACACCGGGCCTGCTTTTCCGGACTCAAATTTTTTGGCACTTCTTTCATCAGCCTTTCCCTTTCTTTTGACATTCGCCCGCGGCCAACAGCCTTTCTTTGGCCTTTGCTTTTGTGGCCTTTGTGGTGATGCACCATTCCTGCGCCAAATTTGGTTCTTTCAGGCTTTTTTCTCCGTTTTCTCATAAAATCCAGCATTTAATTGTTTAAACCGCTTTTTTATTCTTTTCCAGCGTCCTTTTTTTCATGGCTTCAAGGCTTTCCAGGCTGCTTGCTTCAATTGCCTTATGCCTGGGAGCCGGCTTTTTGGGTTCTTTGTTCACGGTTTCTTCTATTCCAACTTGGTATGCTTCCCTTAGCAAGCCGTGGTTCACTCCCCCAAACTGGCTTTTTGCACCTGCCTGGACAACTCTTTACCTCCTGATGGCCGTTTCTCTTTTCCTTGTTTGGGAAAAGGGCCTTGAAACCAGGCAAGCAAAAACAGCGGTTTCCTTTTTTGGCCTGCAGCTTGCCCTAAACGCGCTTTGGCCGATTATCTTCTTCGGCTTTCAAAATCCAATGATTGCATTTTTTGAAGTAGCTTTTTTGTGGGCTGCAATTGCCTTAACCATTTACAATTTTTACCCCCTTTCAAGAAAAGCGTCCCTTCTTTTGGTTCCCTACATTGCCTGGGTTGGCTTTGCAGCCGCACTGAACTTTTCTGTATGGGTTCTCAACGCCTGAAAAAAGGGCAAAAATTAAATATCGCCTGTTCACAGTTTTTATTATGCCTGTTATAAGAGACAAAAGACGCCATGTTAAAAGAGTCCTTGACCGCTGGAGCAAGCCCTTTGGCTTGGAGGAAAAAAGGCCTGCTCTTGGCGTGAAAGGGAAGCCTTTTTGGCAAAAGCCTAAACCCAAGGTTTTGGTTGACAAAAACGGCCAGCCTCTAAAGCCAAAGGTTCTCATTCCCTCAGAAGCAGAGGTAAGAAAGCTTACTTTCAAAGCAAAGCAAAAGGCCCTTGCCTCAAGCCCGGTGCTTTCCGAGGCCCAAAAGGCTTTGAAAAGGCTTTCCTCTTTAAGGCCTGGCGAGCGAAAAAAAAAGCGATTTCAATTGCTGCCAAAACAAGGCTTTTCCAGAAAAGGCTTTTAAGTGACGAAACATGGCAGGCCATGCAGCGCAACGCATCTCAAAGGCCGAGTGTAAAGGAAATAACGCGGTTTTTTGAAGACCTCCTGATTTCAGAGTACCTGGAGCAAAACCAGGCCTTGGAAAAGCACAACCAATGGCTTGAAAAGGGCGCAAGGCCTGCCCTAAAACCCTGATTTTCTTGGCGTTGCATTCTTTATTAAACCCTTGCATGCAGGTTTTATTTAAGCACTTTGACTAAAAGTGTGTTTTAAAACAAAAAATTAGGTGAAAAAAACAATATGAGCGAAGATAGATTCGGCAGAGAAATGCATAAAGTAACCTGTTCAGAATGCGGGCAGGAAACCGAAGTGCCATTCAAGCCAGACGGAACAAGGCCTGTTTACTGCCGAGAGTGCTACCAAAAGCACAAAAAGCCATTCAACAGAGAAAGAAGAGAAAGGTACTAGTTGTAAGACCAAAATTCTTCAAAAAAACAGTTTCTAATTCTTTTTTTATTTTTTTCAAAAAACCAGGCAGCGGAAGCATTAAATGCTTAAAAGACAACAATTATTTTATGCCCAAAAGACAACCAAAAAGGCCCCAAAGGCCGCCAAAAAAACCAATAAGGCGAAACAGGCGGATTCCGCCAAAGTCTGCCAACGGAAAAGCAAACCACAAGAAAGGCCCAAACCATGAAAACCCAGCGCAAAAGAAAAACCCAAAACCAGGCCCAAAACTCAAAAAAGGGCAAAAGAAAAAGCATGTCAAGCCAGCAAGCCAAAAGCAGTTAAAGCTCTTTCCCTGGTCTCGGGAAATGAGAACCATTGAAAGACCCAGCCTTTCCCTAACCTTGTACCAGGATGGCAGCAGGCTTTACAGGTTCAAAAAAGGCGGTTTCCTGATTCTAACGCCTGAAGGCGTAACAATCCTTAAACGGGACAAAAGCATAATCAAGCGCTTTCTTGCAGGCGAAAAATTCCTTTTAACACAGGGCGGAAACTCAAACATTTTTTTGATAAAAACAGGCGACACGCCACTGGTTGCCAAAGAGCACCATTCAGGGATGTCTGCAAAAGGCCAGCTTGACCACATGCACGACATTAGGAGAAGCATGCTCCGGTCCAAATCAATCCACGAGGTTCCTGAATACTTTGCCGTTGCATCCTTTCCGCCAGGGGAAAGAATGCGAGACCTAAGCGTAATGGAGTTCATGAAAGGAAAAAAGGTTGAAAAGCTGAAAGAAGAGCTTGCAGCCAAAAAGGATGCTGAAAGCAGGCGCCACTTAAAACAGCTTCAAAGCGAGTACGCAGACTTTGAAAGAAGAATAAAAAAGCGAAAAATAACGCTTACAGACCTGCATGAAGGAAACATCCTAACATACTACAATCCAGTGAGAAAAAGGTACGTGTTTGTGGTAATAGACCAATGAAGCAAAACATTAAATCAACCAAACCCCCTATTCTGGCATGCCCTTCTTCGTTTACCTTTTGCTCTGCAATGACACAAGCCTCTACTGCGGCTATTCACCCGATTTGAAAAAAAGGCTCAAAGCCCACAACCTTGGAAAAGCCTCAAAATACACCAGGGCAAGGCTTCCGGCAAAACTCGTCTTTTCCGAACGCTTTGATTCCAAGAAAAAGGCTTTGAAAAGGGAAGCCGAGATAAAATCCTTTTCAAGAAAAAAGAAGCTAAAGCTTGCCGGCCTTTCTTAATTGCATTCCTTTTCCCAGAATCCTGCCAAAAAAGCCTCCTGCCAAGCCAACTCCAAAATTTATCAAGGCAAGCAACAGCGCGCCAACAACCAGCGAAGCAGTTAACAGGCCCCGGTATTCCTGCACACCCATATCCTTAAACAAGCTTACTCCCCTGCCGGCCAGCCCCGCAATCTGGGCCTCCAAAACCTGGTCTGATGCAAAAACAATGAAAGCAGCGTTTACCGCAATCATTGCGACAACGCCAAGCGCTGCCCCTAATGCAAGGACCAAGATCCCTGGAAGCGCTTTTTTTTCCTTTTTTGCAAGCAAAAAACCGCTTGGAATCGTTCCAAGAAACGCAGGCAAAACAAGCATTACAAGCGAAAAAGCAAACAGGCCAAGAGTTATGTCCAAGCCACCGTCAATAGAAATAGCCCTCTTTCCAACGTAATCCGAAAACCAGAACAAGCCCGCAGTAAACGCAACTGCAAGCAAAAACTCCCTGCAAAGGCGCTTGAAAATCATAATGGTTTTAGGTTCAATGTTATTTTATTACTTGCCTTGAAATCAGATTTTTTGGATTCCATCACACATTGGAAAAGCAGGGCAGCCCCAAAACTTGCCAAACTTGCTTTCCCTTATCGCCATGTTCAGGCCACAGTTTGGGCACTTTGGCGGAACAATTTTTGCCTTTGAGTGCCTTGAGCAAACAGGAATTCCCTGCTTGTTATACTTTAAAGCCTGGTTTCCGCACTTTGCACACCGCATTCAAAAAACACTCTTTCAACTGAATGAGCGAAAAGCATTTAAAAACTGGCAAAACAGGCCCCGGATAGTATTAAATTCTCGGCAGCCGTTATATTTTTGATGCCAAAGAAACCCATTTTTCTTGCCCAATCCGTTTCAGGGACTGCAATAGCCCTAACTGCGGTCTTCATACTGTTCCACGGCTCCGTGTTTCCCGAAAACAATTCAGGCATTGCCATTGTTTTAGGCATTGTCGGAACAGGCCTGATTGCAACCAGCAAAATTCTCAAAAACTGAAAACAAAGCCTTAAATTGTTCCCCTGCCTTTTTTTTGGTTAATTGAATGGGCCTTTCTTTGGTTGCCGCGATTGTTGGCTTTCTAGCCCCCTTGGTTTTTGGCAGCTGTTCTCGTTGCTGTTTTTTGGAAACGCAAGGCTCAACAGCCAACGTAAGTTAAATTACAAGGCCTTTTTCATTCTTGTGCCTTTAGGCTTTGCTGTCGGAATTGCAACCAAAAAAGGGGCAAAGCAGTTTTTCCTGTTCCTAATTAGATTGCAGCAACCGGCTCTAGCCACTGTCAAGTCTTGCATGCCTTTGGGCTAGCGTCTCTTTTGTTTTTTTGTTTCCTGTCACCATGTCGCTTTCCAAAAGGTCCTTTATTCTTCTCTCAAGGGCCCTGTACTTTTTTTCCTTGAGCAATTCAAGCATTTCGTTGAGCTTTGTGTCCCAGAACCCTTTTCGCTTTGGGGCGGTTGCCTCATCCAACAATTCTGACAGTTTTCTTCTCGCCATTTTTGCCATTAAAACCACTTCCTTGAAAAAGATGCCAAAAAATAGAACATCCTTTTTTCTTAAGTGCAAGGAAGTATTTTATTGTTTGCAAAAGCTAGGCGGTGTAGAAATGCTTAGCAGTATATAAATAGCCACATTTTTATGGTTCTGC
>CAZMUN010000029.1:0-14367 GCA_964569815.1 uncultured archaeon | reverse complement strand
AGGGAGTTTGAAACGCAAACTTGCGCTCTCTTTTTGTGCAAGGTTCCAAAAAAGGAAAAGTATATAAAGGTCATGATACTATCATGATACATCATGTCTGGTCATGATTCAATCAAAGGGTTGGAGGATCTTTTTGAAAGCCAGGAGGCAATCAAGAAGATTTCCCCAAAGTTTGCAGAGCTTACCTTGGACCTCAAGGAAGTAAGCAAGCACTGCAAGAACCCAATGTTCACGGCAGTGCTTTTGTTCAAGCTTGCAGACGAACGCGAGAAAACGAACAAAATGCTTGACCAAATTCACGACAAGTTTGACCAGATCATGTTCAAGCTTAAAACAACAGAATCCGAAAAACCCAGACAGCAAAGAGAACAAGAGCTGCCTAGCTCAATGCTTTCAGAGCAGGACCAGATGATAATGCACATGGTCCACACAAACGGAAAGGCCACAGCCGAGGAAATAAAAGCGGAACTCGGCTACAGGGGAAGAAACGCGGCCTCGCAAAGACTGAACCGCTTATTCAAAGAAGGGCATTTAAGAAAAATTCAATCTGGGAGGAAAGTCTTTTATTTGGCAAGGAATACCCCAACTCCTTAACTCCCAACCCCCACCTCCTTTGCCAATAAAAATTCCTCCCCTTAAATGCCCCCTCCTTTGCCTTAAAACTTTTTCTTAGAAAGAAAAATTTTGCAAAAAGAACGTTTTGCTGCGCAAAACAGTTCTGGGAAAAAGGCAAAACAAAACTTTATATTCAACTAATTCGTTTGTTTAACTGCTATGGCTGTTGAGGAAATCGGCGAAGGCGAAAACGTAATAGGCAGGTCTTTGGACGACATAGAAAAGTATGGAAAGAAAGGAACCGCCTACCTTGGAAAGGTCTTAATGTCTTCCGGTGAAAGGCCTGTTTTGGGAAGCAAGGTTTTGATGGATGTTTCAAGGCCACATCTTGTTTTGATTTGCGGAAAGCGCGGCGGCGGAAAAAGCTACACCATGTCTGTTTTGCTTGAAGAGATGGCAAGGCTGCCTCCCACTGTAAAGAACAGGATAAGCGTTATCGTGATTGACACGGTTGGAATTTTTTGGAGCCTTAAGATTCCAACAAAAGGCGATTTGGAAAATTTGGCTGAATGGGAACTCAAGCCTGAAAAAACAGATGCACAGGTTTTTGTCCCAAAGGGAAAAATCGACTTCTACAAAAGCCGTGGCGTTCCCATAGACGGAAGCTTTACTCTTAAAGCGTCAGAGCTTGAATCAAACGAATGGCTTGCTCTTTTCAAGATGAACTGGTCGGAGCCTGGCGCGGTTTTGCTTTCAAGGGCTATTGAAAAGGTAAAGGAAAAGCTTGGAACCTTTTATGGCATTGACGACGTGATTTCTGCCGTGAAAAAGGACGATGAAGCGGAAAAGGTTGTAAGGCAGGCAATCGTGAACAGGCTTAATGCCGCAAAAGGCTGGGGGCTTATTGAGAAAAGAGGCACCAAAATCAGGGACCTTGTTAAGCCGGGAAAGATAAGCATCATAGATGTAAGCGCTTACAGGCAAGCCATAGGAATGGAGGGCACCAAAGATATAATTGTTGCCTTGGTTGGAAAAAGGATTTTTGAGGAAAGAATGCTTTACCGAAAAGAGGAGGAAATGAAGCTTGTTAAAGGCGAAAAGCGCGAGTCAGGAATGCCTATTGTCTGGATGTTTATTGACGAGGCCCATATGTTCATGCCAAAAGGCGAAGACAACATTGCGTTGAAAGTGCTTCTCGAATGGGTGCGTGTTGGAAGGCAGCCTGGGCTAAGCCTTGTTTTGGCTACGCAGAGAACTGAAAAGCTTCACCCTGATGCAATAAGCCAGTGTGACCTTTTCATAAGCCATAGGATGACTGCAAGGCCTGACATTGAGGCAGTGAGTGCAATAAGCCCTAGCTACATGCACCAGGATTTCGCCCACTACTTTGAGGAAATGCCGAGAAGCAAGGGCTATGCACTAATAGTTGACGACAACACTGAAAAAATTTGGATGGTAAAGGTAAGGCCGCGCTTTTCCTGGGATGCAGGCGTTACAGCTTCAGCCTTTTTGGAGTAAGTCAGTGCTCTATGCATTTGCCTGAAAGCGCGTCACAGAGCCGGTCTGTCCTGAAAAGGTTTTCTGCAGGCGCCTGCAATCCAATGGTTTTTTTGTCCATCCAAATGAGCTTTATGCCTGATGCTTCAAGAGAAATGTTTGAAGTGAACTTTTTTGCAATCAAATGGTTAACCAAAGGCTTTAGCTGGCTCGGTTTCAAAACAAGGGCTTGGCCGGACTTTTCAAGCTTGAGCTCCTTGGTTATGTCTTCAAGGTTTATCGCGCCCACAAACCTTGGCTTGAACAAAATCCTTTGAATGGAAAAAAGCTCAAGTATCTGTTTGGCGAAGGCAAGGGCGGACTTGCTGTCATGAAACTGGTAAAGCCTTCCAGTGCGAAACTTTTCCAAAAACATCGTTGTTTTCTGTTCCAGTGGAACCAGGCCCTGAAGGTTTTTTCGCAGCATGTCAAGCTGTTTGGAAAGGGCATGGCTTTGCTCTGAAATTTTGCGCTCATGCATCTGCTTTTCGAATTCCTTTTCAAGCTCTTTGTTTCTTGAAGCAGCTTCCTCTGAAAGAGCAAGGCTCTGCAAAATCTTTTCAATTTCCTTGCTTAGGGCAATGCTTTCCTTAAGCTGGTTGTTTACGCGAAACAGGCCTAGCTCGGCCTGCTTTAAGACATTGGCTATGTTTCCCTTATCCATTCCCACCGTTAAAATAAAGAGGCTTTGAAATTATTAACCCTTCGCTTTTCAAAGGAACTTAGATGGCCAGGGCAACAAGTCGGCTGCTTGGCGAGTGGGCCCGGCCGAAAAACCTTTTTTTCAAAAGGTTTGCGAAAAAGCACAACTCGGGCACTATTTCATTTCGTTCAATAGTGCATGGGCCCGGCCGGAGTTGAACCGGCGGTCTTCGCCGTTTCCAAACCTTTTTTCGTTCCCGTGAACGGGCCGAAAGCGAGCGTAAGCGAGCGCTTCGGCCGGTTCTGTGAAGGCGATGTCCTAACCACTAGACCACGAGCCCTTAGTCAAAATAATTTTTTTGGGCAAATGTTTAAATACTAAGTATAAGATAATTTTAGTGGTTAAAATGAAAAAGCTTGCCTTTGCTTTTCTGGTGCTGATGCTTGCTTCGGCTTTTGGTGTATCCATTGACGTGCAGGAAAGCCTTCCTGCAACCACGCCATGGACTTTTTCTGCAAAGCTTCCAAATGCCAACGATTTCGGCGAAGCAAAGGTCTGGCTTGATGGAAGCAGCCTTATTTCTTTTTACACTTACAATGGGAAGATAAAGTTTGATTCAGATGACGTGGACAAAACAAGGGTTTTTTCAAACACGGAGACAGAGGGCGAAACCGTTTATTTCCTGATTTCTCCAATGGAGGAAGGGGGCCATGAGATAGAGCTGGAAGTGGACGGTTTGATTGTTGGCAGGGAAGAAGTGGACTTTTTTGAAATATATGACGCTGAAGGCAGGGCAAGCTTGGAGCAGCAGGTAAGCACTGTAAAGGGCAGTGTTGCAACCCTTATCGAGCAATACAACCAGCTTGAAGCAACTTTGTCAAACTATTTGACTGCAGAAGACCTTCAAAGCCTTGAATTGGGGATAAGCCGGCTGGAGGCAGGTCTCGCAAATTTGGAAGCCGAAGTTGAAGGCAACGAGGAGCAGGATTCTTTGAAGATGCAGGTGCTTGCAGACGATTTGGGAAACTATCGGGCAGCGCAGGCGCAGGCTGAAGAGGAAGCATTAGGTGCGGGGTTTGCTTCTATTGGGGTTTTTAACCAGGAGTATTTTGCGTTGGCTGCAGCACTGGTTGTGGCAGTTTTGGCGGTTGTTTTGCTGGCCAAGTTTAAGGACAGGCTTCCCTTGAAGAAAGGCCTTTATGGCAAGGCCAAAGCCCCTGAAACGGGTTTTTCCCCGGGTGATGAAGCGATAACGTCCCAGGTTTTGGAGGAGTCGCAGGATGACCGTAGAGGAAAGTGGGCTTTTGGAAACCAGGGTGTAGAAAAACCAAGGGAAGAAAAGCGTTTCAACATAGGCGACCTGATAAGGAAATAGGTTTTTTTTTAGCGGAGGCAGGCCGGCAGGTCACCATGGCTTTTGTGGTATTTTACGCATTCACAGCATAGGCCGTGCCTTGAGCAGCTTGTTTCAACACAGGGGCATTCTTTTTCGTTTTCCTGTTTTTTGCATTCCATGCTAAAAAAGGGGTGCTTGAAAAAATATTTAAAGCAAAGGCTCCTAATAAGTAGTGTCTTCTTTTGGTTCAAAGAAGCAGTGTAAGGGGTAAAAGAATGAAAAAGTTTGTTGGAGCGTCTTCAAAGAAAAAGGGAATGCTTCCAGGAAGCCCTGTTTATGTTGGCGGGAAAAAAAGCCACAAAGCCAAGATCACGCTTATAGACTACAACAAAGGGGGGTTTAATGAAAAAACAATAAAAAAGGCAAGCGAGTGCGCCAAGTTCAAGCAAAAGGAAACAGTTACTTGGATAAATGTTGACGGCGTGCACGAGCAGGAAAAAATCCAGGAAATCGGGCACTGGTTTGGCCTGCATCCCCTGATAATTGAAGACATTGCTGATACAAACCAGAGGCCAAAAATAGAGGATTCTGGAGAGTACCTTTACTTGATTCTGAAAATGCTTTACTTTGACAGGGAAAACCAGGAAGTCATAGCTGAACAGGTTAGCCTTGTTTTGGGCCAGGACTTCGTGGTTTCTTTCCAGGAAAGGGAGGGCGACGTCTTTGAGCATGTAAGGCAAAGGATTAGGGAAAAGAAGGGAAAAATCAGGGAAATGGGAGCAGACTACCTTGCCTACTGCCTTGTTGATGCAATCGTTGACAACTACTTTGTGATATTGGAAGACCTTGGCGAAGAAATAGAAAAACTTGAGGAAAGGCTTGTCAAAAAATCTGGCCCTGGAACTCTAAAAGTTTTGCATAACCTGAAGAGGGAAATGATTTTTTTAAGGAAATCGGTCTGGCCTTTGCGGGACGTGATTTCAAGCCTTGAAAGGGATGGCTCAAAACTGGTCAAAAAGGGCACAGTAATTTATTTAAGGGACTTGTACGACCACACAATTCAGGTAATTGAAACAATTGAAACATTTAGGGACATGCTTTCAGGAATGCTTGACATATACCTTTCAAGCGTAAGCAACAGGATGAATGAAATAATGAAGGTCTTAACGGTTATTGCAACCATTTTTATTCCACTTACCTTTATTACAGGAATATATGGAATGAACTTTGAATACATGCCTGAGCTGGAATGGGAATACGGCTACCTTGGGGCCTTGCTTGTAATGCTTGCAGTTGGCCTGGGCATGGTTCACTATTTTAAGAGAACCAAATGGCTGTAATTGCGGATGTGGAACAAAATTTTTTGGGGGGCAATTTTTTTGGCAGCAGTAGCCGGCCTGGCTTTAACAGCCATTGAAGAGCCTGAAAAAGAGGAAGGCACTGCAATAGTCTGCTTTGGCGAGAAATGCGTTGAAGCCGAGATTGCAAAAACACAGCAAGAGCGCTCCCAGGGGCTGATGTTCAGGGAATCGTTGAAGAAAGGCAGGGGAATGCTTTTCGTTTTTCCAGAAGAAGGCCAGTACAGCTTTTGGATGAAAAATACCCTGATTCCGCTGGCAGTTGTTTGGATAAACAGGGAAATGGAAGTAGTGCACATAGCTTACGCTGAACCATGCAAAAGCGATCCCTGTAAAAGCTACAGGCCTAAAAAAGATGCACTTTATGTCCTGGAAGTAAGGCCAGAGTTTGCAGAGGCAAACATCAGGCTTGGAGGCCTGGTTGAAATAAAAAAATAGTTTGCTTGCAGGGCCCCTGCTTTTCGCAGAGCAAAAAGTTTTCTTTGGTAAAGCTTTCTTTTTTGAAAAAGAAAGCTTGCAGGGAGGAGGATTCGAACCCCCGAACCCACTAAGGGACTAGGTATCTTCAGCAGAGAACCGGTTAAGGCTTATCTGCTGCCTAAGCCTAGCGCATTTGTCCACTTTGCTATCCCTGCGTAATAAATTCTTGGAGTGCAAACAATTAAAGCCTTGCCCCATGGTTTTAAATCGAGTCAAGCAGGTCGTTTAGGGCTTTTTCTTTGAGCCATTCGCCTAAGGCGCGGGTTGCTTGGGCGCGGTGGCTTGCCTTGTTTTTTTCGTTTAGGGGGATTTCAACCAAGGGCTTTTTGTAGCCTTTTGGTATGACGATTTTTTCGTAGGCCATTCTTTTGGCGTTTGGCTTGAAAACCTTTTTTGTGGCCTGCCCAAGCCATTTCCCTTCAAAAAAGCGGAACTGGTTCGGGTTTTCCATGAAGCAGATTGTGCTCTTAAAGTAGACTCCGCGCTTTTTTCCCTTCAAAAGCTTTAATAGCCCTTCGAAGCCAATGCAGTTGTAAATCCTTTTGGACATTGTTCCAGGAAAATCCTTGTAGGCCTCAAAGTAGGTTCCGGAGTCTTCCACAATTGCAGGCTGTTTGAGTTTTTCAAAGGCTTGCTTTGCCTTGTGCAGTGCAATTTCTTTGGCTGAATTTGAGTCAATTTCTTCAAGGTCCATTGGAAACTGTTCAACGACTATTCCGTATTTTTGGAGAATTGCAGCGGTTTCCTCAAACTTTTGCCTGTTTCCTGTTGCAAAGTAAAGCATTTTTTGTCACACCCTGAAGTAAATGGATCTGATTCCGTAATTGTACAGGGCTTCGAATACGAGAAGCCATGCCAGAGCAAAGGCAGCCGAAACCATGAAAGGGCCTGAAAGCAGGACAATGCTTGAGGCAGCAGCCAGTGTTGCAATTGAAAGCGACAAAGCAAGGTGGTGGTTGCGCAAAAAGTTTTTGCTCATCATCTTTTGCTTGTAGTGGTGTTTTTCTGCAATGACAAAGCCCATTATTTCTTCGTCGTCTGCCTTTTTGCCGATTTCGTTTATGGCCTGGTAAGCGTTTTCCTGGTAGAACAAAAGGTCTTTTACTGTAAGCCAGTTCATTTTCTGGGAGTCGGCAGTCTTCAAAAGAAGCGGCTTTGGAACCCTGTTCCGGTATTTTCTCATCAAAAGCGAGAAATCCGACTCGTTAAGCTCTTCTTTCAAAAGCTCTTTGAAGATTGTTATTTCTTGAGGCTGCCTTATTATGGCTCTGGTTATTTCAGGTGGAACTCCTTGGCCTTTGGCTTGGTAGGCGCGGATTATTGAAAGCGAGAGGTGCGGAGGCAAAAGGTTTTTGTGCAAGTGGTTTCTGACTTGCTTTATTGAAATCTGGTTGTTTTTTATCCTGTTAACAATTCCGTGAACCTTTTCCTCGCTTGAGTAGTACCCTAAAAGCTTTCTTATCGGCATCATGTTTGCAATGCAGAAGGAGGTTATTGCAAGCAGAAGAACCAGTATTTCGAATTCAAAGAAGTATTGCAGGATTAGGGGAAAGCCAAGCCATAGCAAAAAAACGAATATCGCGGTATGGTACAAAAACCTTGTTTCTTCAGGAATGTTCCAGCCTCGGCCCTCCAGTGTTTCCAGGAAGACGTCTATGACTGAGAAGAACGCATTGTTTATTTTGTCAAAAAAACCCTTCTTTGGCTCCATTTAAACCAGGTAATAGTATGCTGTTCCAGTATTAAATTATTGCTTTTTTAAGGCCCTGGCTGTTTCCCAAAAAGGGGGGGTGGAAAGAAAACAACACATTTATAATTTTAGAAACACAACAAGTAAAGGTATGGAAAAATACCTGTATTTTTTGCTTGCATCGTATTTTGTGGCGTTTTTGTTTGAATTGAACGCCAACATCTTTTTTGACGGAAAACTGTTTGAGTCGCAAACGTGGCCAATTTTTTTTCTCGCATGGTATGGGCTGATTTATTCAGCCAGCTTTTTTGCATTCCGCAGAAAGCCAATCTGGGTTCCTGTTTTAGCTTGGATTTTTTTGGGGCCAATGGCAGAAGCATTGGTTTTCCACAGGCTTAACTGGGCAGTAGACCCTATAATCTATGGCTTGATGTTTTTTGTGCCTTTTTGGGTTTACCACAAGCATATAGAAAGCGGTTTGCTTCGTTTGCCCTTTTTCAACAGAAGCAACTAGCTGCGGGCCATGGCAAGGACGCGAAGCTTGTAGTGGGCCTTTTGAAAGCTCAAAAAGCTTACGTAAACCATTAAGGGCGTGGCAAAGTACAATGTTATGGCAAAATAGGTGTCTCCGGAAAACTGGAGTTTTATGCCCTGCACCAAGGCAATTATGCTAAAGCTTACAAGCAAAAAGGTTGCCAAAAAATGAATCAAAGCAGAAAGCTTGTAGCCGGCCTTTTGGTCTCTGAACAAGAAAAGTCCTCCTTTAAAAGAAAAGCCGTTGAAATATTTAAGATTTTGCCTTTGCAAAACCAATAAAAAGTCAAATACCTAATAAGTAGTACGATTAAGGGGGCTGGATATGGGTTTGGATTTCAAAGAAGTTTTGGCAGAAAAAAAGGCAGTTATATGGAAAGAATACCAAAACTATTTGCCTGAGCACACAAAACAGGTTTACGGCCTAGACAACATAAAAGGCTATCCAAAAGAGGATGCCTATTTTTGGGAAACCATCACAGATTACCCAAAAAGGCAGGGAAAATACGTGAGAGGCTCACTAATAATGCTTGTATGTGAAGCAAAAGGAATTCCAGAGGAAAAGGCAGCTTTGACGGCAGCTGCAATGCAGGCCTCAGAAGACTGGATTCTAGTACACGACGATTTGGAAGACCAAAGCCTTGAAAGGCGAGGCAAGCCGGCTTTGCACAGGATTCACAGCGTGGCCCAAACAATCAATGCAGGCGACGCTTTGCACATAGTAATGTGGAAAATGCTCCGCGACAACGAAAAGGTTTTGGGGCAGGAAAAAGCGTTCAAAATAATGGATGAAATGAACAACATGCTTATGCGAACCACTTTAGGGCAGGCGGTTGAAATAAAGTGGATGGAGGAAAACAGAACAGATTTAACAGACGAAGACGTTTTCTTCCTAATAGGCGGAAAAACCTCTTATTACACGATTTGCGGGCCTTTGAGGCTTGGAGGCATAATTGCAGGCCTGAACGAAAAACAGTTAGACGCATTGGTTGAATTCGGGGTTCCTTTGGGAAGATGCTTTCAAATAAAAGACGATTTGCTCGATTTAACAAGCGACTTCGAGGGCCAAAAAAAGCAGGTTGGAAACGACATATTTGAAGGAAAGAGGACGATTATGCTAATGCACCTGCTTAGGAACGCAAAAGGCAAAGACCTGGAAAAAATAAAGGCCATTCTGGAAAAAACTCGGAACCAAAAAGCCGAGGAAGAAGTCCAATTCGTGATTAAGAAGATGAAGGAACATGGCAGCCTTGAGTACTCGGAAAAAAAGGCAGCTGAATTAAAAAAAGAGGCCTTAAAGGTTTTTGAGGAAAAACTCGGCTTTTTGGACAAGGAACCTGGAAGAAGCAAGCTCAAAGCAGCAGTCGACTTCATAATTGAAAGAAAAAAGTAGCGCCTGGTTTTTTTGTGAGCAAAAAATTTAAACTAAAAGCAGTTGACGGAAAAGCCAGAGCCGGTTTATTGAAAACAGCCCATGGCACAATACAAACCCCTTTTTTCATGCCAGTTGCAACAAAGGGGTCAGTGAAGCTGGTGAGCAACAAAGAGCTGTTGGAAACAGGCACAGAATGCATTATCTGCAACGCATACCTTTTAAGCCTGAAGCCAGGCTTGGAAACAGTGGAAAAAGCCAAAGGACTGCACCAATTCATTGGCTGGAAGAAAAGCATTTTCACTGACTCAGGCGGATTCCAAACCTTGAGCGACAAGTTTTTGGTGAAAGCAAACGACAAAGGCGTTTATTTTCGAAACCCTTTTGACCTAAGCAAAGACTTTTTGGGACCGGAAAAGGCAACAAGGATCCAAAACAGGTTGGAAAGCGACATAGCAATGTGCTTGGATGACGTTCCAAAAAACGGCTGCTCAAAGGCGAGGGCAAAAGAAAGCGCTGAAAGAACAGGGCTTTGGGCCAAAAAATGCAAGGCAGCCCACAAAAACAAAAAACAGCTGCTTTTTGGAATATGCCAGGGCGCTTTAGTTCCAAAGCTGAGGAAAAAAAGCAGCCAAGAAATCGAGGCCCTGGACTTTGACGGGAACGCAATAGGCGGCCTGGGCATTGGAGAAAACGAAAAGCAGCGGAACAAAATGATTTCCTTAAGCAACAGCATTTTTTCAGAGGAAAAAACCAGGTATCTGATGGGAGTTGGCTCAGCAAAAGACATTCTCAAAGCGATTTCTTTGGGCGTTGATGCGTTTGACAGCTGCTTCCCTGCAAGAATTGCAAGGCACAGGACAGCCATGACCTCAAAAGGCAACCTAAACCTAAAGTCAGGCAAATTCAAGAAAGACTTCAAACCATTGGACAGTGAATGCAATTGCTTTGCCTGCAAAAACCATTCAAGGGCCTTTTTGCACCATCTTGTAAAAACAAGGGAAGAAAACGGGCTAAGGCTTTTGTCAATACACAACATTTCCTTTGTTCAAGCCCTGGTTAAAAACGCAAGGCAGACAATAAAAGAAAACGAGTTCGAAAAAAGCCTGAGAAAGCAAAAAGTATTTTAAGCCAGCCGGGCTTCTATTAAGTATATGATTGGATTTGCGGAAATGGTAAACGGTTTGAGCGTTTACGTTCCTACACTGGCTTTGATTGCAAGCCTTGCAATAGCATACGTCATATTCAAGGTTCTCTTTTCCCTGGTTAAAAGAAACCTCTTAAGGTTTGCAAAAACCAAGAAGCAGAAATCCAACGTGGAAATATTTTCAGCAGTCGTAAAATACGTTTTCGTGTTCTTCCTTGGGTTGTATGTAGTGTTCTACTACAGCGGCGACTGGACAGGCCTGGGCCTTGGTTTAGGGCTTGTTTCGGCAGCAATCGGTTTTGCGCTTCAAAGGCCGATTGCAGGCATTGCAGCATGGATAATGATTGTGACCAGGAGGCCTTTTGACATAGGCGACAGAATAATAATCGGAACAGTAAAAGGCGATGTAACAGACATATCCCTGACACACATTACCTTGAAGGAAGTGGGCGGCTTAATCCAGACAGAGGAAAACTCTGGCAGAACAATCTTGGTGCCAAACAACATTCTTTTTGAACAAAACATCATCAATTATACGCACCAGGACGAATTTGTCTTAACACAAATAGAGGCATCTGTCACATATGAAAGCAACCTCAAGAAAGCGGAAAAAAGCTGTTTTGAGGCCGCGAAAAGCATTACCGACGAATTCTATGAAACCATTAAAAAAGACCCCTATGTAAGACTATACTTTCAGGCAAGCGGCATAAACATTTCAATAAGGTTCTTTGCTCCGGCAAAAAGGGTAGCGGAAGTGACAAGCAACTTGACAAAAGAAGTCTACAAAAGAATCAGAAAAGCAAAAGACATAGAGTTTGCCTACCCGCATACACAAGTTGTAATGAGCAAAAAAGTCAAATAAGCTATTTTTCTGCAACGGCAACAATGGAGCCATTCCAGTGCCCCAGCAGCCAAAAACCGCCTTGGGAAAAAGTCTTCAAAACCCTGACCCTAAAGCCTGCATCCTTCAAAGCCTGTTCCAATGTTTTGACAGAAAAAAACCTGATATGGGACTCGTCTTCTGTTCCAAGGCCAAAAACCGAGCCATCCTTTTTAATCAGCCTAAGCCAGCTTTTCAAACCGAAAACATTCGGGGTTGAAACAACCAGAATGCCGCCCTTGTTTAGGGTTAAGTAAAGGTTTCTCAAGAAACCACGGTAGAGAAAAAGGTGCTCTATTACATCAATGCAAACAACTGTATCAAACTTTTTCTTCAAAGGCCTTTCCTCAAAATTGTGCAAAAAAAAGCTCACTTCAGGAAAGCGCTTTTTTGCTTTTACAACAGCGGCCTTGCTGATATCACAGCCCTGCACTTCAAATCCCTGTGACTTAAAATAAGCGGCATCAAAGCCACCGCCACAGCCAACATCCAAAACCAGGCCCTTAAGAAAACCCTGGACAAAATGCGCTTTGGCCCTGCTGTTCAAAGGAACAATCTTATTCTGAACAAGGCTGCCTTTTCCAATGCCCTGCCTGTGGTATTGCTCGTAAAAATTGCGGTCCATTGAAGATATAGTAGAAACAAAAAAGATTTTAAGCAGCCTGTAAGAATCAATAGGCACATTTTGAGGCCCTTTGATGGAATTCTCCCTAAAGCCAGCAACAGAGGAAAGGTTTTCGCCTTCATATTTTTGGACCTCAACTTCCTGCAGTTGCTTTATTTCCTCAGAAACAGGCTGCTGAAGGCAGCCGGCAAGCAGCACTGCAGCCAAAACCAAAGCGGCAAGCACAGGCTTCACTTTGAACAGCCCCTGAAAAGCACTTTTTTTTTTGGGCCATTGCAGCAAGCCAAGGAAATTTCAGGGCAAGGTGCACCAGAAAAAGCAAAACCAGCAGAATGCCGGAAAAATCGCGAACCTAGTTAAGCCCAAACTGCTGCAGGTGCTTGTAGTTGTAGCCAAACAAGCCCAAAAAGCCAGGGAACTTCAAAAGCCCGGTAATTCCTGACGACAAAAAAAACCAGAATCAAAGCAAGGTCAACCAAATAGTTGGCAATCTCTTTCCCCCTATGCAATAATTAGGAAAAGGCTGCATAAATAGGCATTGGTTACAAGAAATATGCTTTTAAGCAAAAAAGGCCTCTATTTTGAGGAAAAATGAAGAAAAAAGTCGCTGTCAAAGACAAAATGCAGAAAGGCTACACCTATTATTTGACTGAACCGGCTGGAAAAAACTTTGATTCAGAATTCAAGCCGGAATTGACGCCAAAGCAAATGCTTGCACTAGGAGTTTTTGGAGGCAAGTACATGACCGACTGCCAGAAAGAGTTTCCAAAAGACTGGTTTGCAAAGGCAAAGCTCTGCCCTGAAAAGCATGACCCAAAGCTCAATTTTTTTGAAGTGAACGCATCGCAGCCGCTTTCAGTATGGCGCAAAAAAGGCTGGATATACAAAGAGGATCCGCGCGGATGGTTTCAATGGTACTGCCGCTACTATCTGGGCCGGCGCTGCAAAGACGATGCAAGGCAGATAAAGAGATGGAAGGCAATCAAAAGGCACATAGCGCAAATAAAAAAGAATTGCAGGAAACATGATTTTGGCTGCAGGCCAAAGCAAAGGCAGGCTGTCCTGCATTGGGCTTACGACAGCAGAAAGCTTTGATTGCAAATTTTATGACAGGCCCTTAATTAACCTAAAAGGCGAGTAATATGTTATGAAGGAAGAGGAATTCAGGAAAAAGCTGGCTCCACAGCAGTACAAGGTAATGCGTGAGAAAGGCACAGAGCCGGCTTTTACAGGCAAGTTTTTGCACAACAAGGAAAAAGGCAGCTACAAGTGCGCTGCCTGCGGCTTCGAGCTCTTTGATTCAGAGGCAAAATTTGATTCAGGCACAGGCTGGCCAAGCTTTGACAAAGCCAAAAGCAAAATAAAAACAAAAGAAGACAAAGGCCTTGGAGTGAAGCGCGTTCAGGTTGTCTGCCCAAAGTGCGGAAGCCACTTAGGGCATGTTTTTGAAGACAGCCCAACTACAACAGGCAAAAGGTACTGCATTAACTCATGCGCCCTGGAATTCAAGAAAAAAGAGGAGGAATTCAAATGAAAGCAGTGGTAGTGTATGACTCGGTTTACGGAAACTGTGAAAAGGCTGCACGGGAGATAGCAAAGGGCTGCGGCGCCCAGGCCATAAGGGCAGGCTCTGCAAAAGCGGTTTCATTGGAAACCTTCGACCTGCTTGTTGTTGGCTCGCCAACCCACGGGGGAAAGCCAATGGAGTCAGTGAAAAAGTTTTTGGACGGGATTCCTGAAAACTGCTTGAAAGGCAAGAAAGCAGCAGGCTTTGATACACATATTTCCAAGGAAAGCAAAGGAATGTTTTTGCGCGGTGTTTCAAAGGTTTTGGGTTTTGCGGCTCCAAGGATTTCCAGAGAGCTTGAAGAAAAGGGGGCTAAAATTGCTGCAGAGCCGGCAGGCTTTGGAGTAAAAGGCAAGGAAGGGCCTTTGGAAGAAAGCGAATTAAAGAAGGCTGGTGCCTGGGGTGCAAAGCTGGCAAAGCGAACGGTTAATACAGGCGGATAGCGGAAATTTGCGAGATGTTTTGCTTTTCTTATTAATCTTCAGGGCAGTCCAGTGACACATAGCAGCCTGCTTCATCCTGCACCACGTTTGTGGGAGCTGTTTCCGAGTCAATGCATTCCATTGCCTCTTTTGCCTCTTGTGCCAACACGCTCTGTAGAAATCCTTTATAAATAGGGATAAATAGAGGGTTGCCCCTCTATT
>CAZMUN010000028.1:0-14620 GCA_964569815.1 uncultured archaeon | reverse complement strand
AACTTGTGACGACGGCCTAGACAACGACTGCGACGGCAGCACAGACTGCGATGACAACGACTGTGACAACGAGCCAGGATGCCCTGCAGACTATGCATACCTTTCAGGAAGCAGTGTGAGCTGGGATGAATGCTTGGATAATGAAGAATACATATGTGACGACTGCTCATACCAATTTAGCTTTGAGTCAAGCCTTGGATGGCCGCTTCTCTTTTATGACCAGGAGATTAATGTAGTGGACGTGTGCGACAACGGTTACATAATGATGGACGGTGGCTACTGCGACTATTCACCGGAATTTGATTATATTGAGGGAAAGGCAATAATCGCTCCCTTTTATGCTGACTCCTGCCCATCCGGCGGCACACTTGTCTACAGGTGCGAATACGGAGACCATGTTACTTTTAGGTGGGCAGGCTGGAAAAGCTGCTGGGACGACGCATATATCTCGGACTTTGAATTGCAGGTTTACCAAAACGGGAATGCCTACTTTCTTTACAACTACGTGAACTTGTATTCTGGCCAGGATAACGTTGCAGGAATATCAAATGGAGACTGGACTTATTACACGCTTTCCCACCCATTGGATTACGGGAATCCTCCAAGCGAAGACGGGACAATGGAAAAGGCCTAGTCTGACTTCTTTTCACAATAATTTTTCTTGGAATGATCAGAAATAGAGGCGCATAACGAACTGTCGTTAAGCGAGTCTGCAACAGTTAGTATGCAGCTGTCTTTTTTTGACTGGCTGGAAATGGAATTGCAGAGGCTTGCATCTCCCTGGGCCACTGCCTGCTCTGCCAAGCGTTGGTCCTGGCTTGGTTCAACAGGCTGCTTGTCACCCTTAACCTGTTCTCCAGGCTTTTGGAGACCTTGGTTTTGGTTGTTGGCAGGAGAGCTAGGTTGCGGAGGCTGTTGAAGGCATCCTGCTAAGAGAATAAAACACAGCAACAGTGCTGCAGCAAATACCGGTTTTTTCATGCAAACCAAATAATGTTTAGTTCAACGCAGTATTTAATCCTTTTTGCAGCATAATTGCTTCAATGGCTTCAAAGAATTTGCGCAAAGAGATTGCTTTGGAAAGGGTTTGCAGGCTTTTTGAGTTGGCGGAAAAGGAATTTGAGAAAAAGCCGGAAAGAAGCAAAAGGTATGTAGAGCTTGCGCGCAAGTTGAGCACGAGAAACAAGGCCCCGATTCCCTCTGCTTTAAAGAAAAGGTTTTGCAAGAAATGCGGCGCGTTTTTGAAACAGGGGAAAAACGCGGAATGGATGGATTTGGGAAAAATGGTTGAAATTGAATGCAGGGAATGTGGCTACAGCTTCAAGAAAGGAAAAGAATAATAACCGGAAAAGTGTAATGATTTAGGTGGTTTTTTTTTGGAAAAAGTGCAACTGAAGTTCCGAAACCATGCTTTTGAAATACAGGTTTTGGAAAAGGGAATAAAATTCTTTGAAGTGAAAAGCCCTACTAACTATGTTCAGCTTGGTTCAGCAGAGTACACGATTTCAAAGGACGGAAAACTGCTGCATATGACATCCGGCTCCTTTACAATTGACCCCAAAAGGTTTGGCTTAAGCAAGGCAGATGTTGGCAGGGTGGAAAGGGCGCTTGTTGGCGAAGCAGAAAGAGCCATTTTTAAGAAAAACCCAAAAATAAACCAGGTGGTTGGAACTGTTTTTGATGTAAGAAGAAGGGAAAGCATTGATGCAGCTGTTTTGTTTAGGCCTGACAGGGCAAGGCAGGGAACCCCTAAAAGGATAAGGTTTGGTTTGGGCAGGCCAAAGCCCAGAAAAAGGCGCAAGTAATAGCTTTTTAAAGCTTTTTAAGGCAGTTTTTGTTATAGCTTCTAATTTTTTTTGGAGGCTTATTCTCGGAAGAGAATTTGAGCAAACTCACCGAAAGGTGAAATTGGAGGAATTCGATTGGGTGTATTTGATGTTCCGGCAGCGTCCTTAATAAAGGCAGTTGCAGACGACTTGAAAAAACAGGGTTTTTCAAAGCCTGCTTGGTCAGAATTCGTTAAAACAGGCGCCCACAGGGAACGCGGCCCAGACAACCCGAACTGGTTTTTTGAAAGGAGTGCCAGCGTTTTGTACCGCATTTACAAGCAAGGGCCTCTTGGAACCGAAAGCCTGAGAACATATTACGGGGGAAAAAGAAGGCGCGGAGTCAAAAAGCCGCATTTTAGGAAAGCAAGCGGAAAAATTCTCAGGCTGTGCTTGCAGCAGCTTGAAAAACAGGGCCTTGTAAAAAAAAGCAAAAAAGGCCGCGTTATTACGGCAAAAGGCCAAGGATACTTGAACAGCAAAGCCAAGGAAGCCAAAGAGGCAGGAAAAAAGGCAGTTAAAGAAAAAAAAGCGGAAAAACACGAGGAAAAAACCGCGGAAGAAAAAAAAGTCGAAGCAGAACTCAAAAAACAAGAGCAGGCTGCCAGAGGAAAAGAAAAAGCAGCAGAAGAGGAAAAGAAAAAAGAAAAAAAGGCTGAAGAAAAAAAGCACGAAAAGAAAGAGGAAAGCTAGGAATGGATTACGAGGAACTCAAAAAACAAAAAACAGGGGAACTGCAAAAAAAGCAGGCAGACGAACAGCAAAGGCTTGAAGCAGAAGCAAAAATGGACTCTGTTTTGAGAAGCCTGCTAAGCGAAGAAGCAAAAGCAAGGCTTGGCAACGTAAAGCTGGTCAACAACGAGTTGTATTACAAGGCAGTGCAGGCAATTGTTTACCTTGCAAACGCCGGACAGCTTCAAGGAAAAATGCAGGAAGACGAGCTGCGTTTGCTTTTAGACAAAATAAGGAACAAGAAAAAAATAAACATTAAGAGAAAGTGATTTTTTTTTATGGCTAAAAACAAAGACCAGGAATTCAAAGACTTTTTGGTTAGTGCAAGAAAAAAGATAAGGCCAGGGATGACCAACGCCCCAGTATGGGTTTTGCAAAAAGCAGGCCGAAGGATTTGGAACCCTAAAGGAAAAAGGACCTGGAAAGAAGCAGGCCTGGGAAAATTATACCGAAAAAGAAAGCATCGCGCGAAAGCCTCAAAAAGAAGGCAAAAGGAGTAGTGTCTTTTGAATGGCTAAAAAAAAGCAGGCAAAACAGGAAGAAAAAAAAGACTTCATAGTGGGACTCCAAGAGCTTTACAACTACCCAAAGCCAAAGCGTGCAAAAAAAGGAATAATGGTTTTGAAGCGATTTATCTTTAAGCACTTCAGGATAGCTGAAGACAACGTTCTAATAAGCAACAACTTGAACGAGTTTTTGTGGCACAAAGGCCGTGAAAACGTTCCAAGAAAAGCAAGGATAAAGGTGGTAGTTTCAAAAGGAAAAGCCAACCTCTTCCTAAAAGGAGAAAAAATCCCAAAGCCAAAAGAGGAAAAAAAGCCTGAAAAGAAAACAGAAAAGAAAACAGAGGAAGAAAAGGCAGCAGAGCAAGAAGCTGAAAAGAAGAAAGAGGAAAAAAGGCTTGCAGAAAAAGCTGCAGAAAAAGCCGCAATAAAGAGAGGAAAGGAGTAAAAAATGCAGCTCGAGCTTGGCACAGTTAGGGAAAGCCCATTTGTAGGAATTTTTTCAATTGCAACAGAAAAAACCCTTTTTTTGCCAAAAACCGTTTCAAAAAAAGAGGAAAAAAAGACATCAGAGCTTTTTGGAAAAGAAATAATAAAAACAAGCATTGCAAACAGCACGCTCTTGGGCGTTCTGGGAATAGCCAACAAAAAAGGGCTTTTGGTTGGAAACGTAATAGAGGAAGCTGAAAAAACAGAGCTTGAAGAGGCAGGAATCAAAGTCAAAAAGCTTTCAGAAGCCACTGCGGTCGGAAACCTTTTGGCATTAAACGACAGCAAAGGAATCTGTTCAGGGCTCTTTTCAGAAAAACAGGTAAAAGAAATAGAAGAGTTTTTTGAAGTGAAATTAATGAAATCAAGGATTGCTGGTTCAGATGTTGTTGGCGCAAGCCTTGTTGCAACAAACAAGGGCTTCCTTTTAAACAAAAACGCAACCAGCGAGGAAGCAAAAGCAATAGAAAAACATTTTGGCCTTGAAGGAGCAAAAGGGACCGCAAACGCAGGCGACCCGTTTCTGGGAAACAGTGTTGTTGCAAGCTCGGAAGCCGGGCTTGCAGGCATTTTTACAACCGGATTTGAAATGGCGAGAATTGATGAAGGCCTAAGGGGGTAGTTTTTTTATGGAAGAAGAAAAGATTTTTTTAGTTGAAGGCGAAGTTACCGAAAAGGGCGTAAAAAAACCTTTTTCAAAAAAGGTTAGGGCAAAAACCCAGTCGTTTGCAATAGAAAAAGCGCTATGCCTTTTCGGAAGCAAGAACAAAATAAAAAGAAACCGAATTTCGGTAAAAGAAGCAAAAGAGGTGAAAGAAAATGCCGGAAAAACAAGTTAAGTTTACTCCCAAACAACTGCTTGACACCTACATGGCTGACGAGCAAAGAATGTCAGCAATACAAAAAAGGGAACAGGAACTTCAGCAGGTTATCACAGAGATGGCTACAGCTGTCGTTTCACTAAAAGAATTGAAAAAAGCCAAAAGCGAACAAGACATGCTTGTTTCATTAGGAGCAGGAATCTACACAGAAGCAAAGACAAAAAACGTGAAAAAGGTAAAAGCAAGCCTTGCTGGAAACGTGCTCACTGACGTAACCGTGGAAACGGCAACCGAAAAAATTGAAAAAGACATGGGCGAAGTCCAAAAAGAAATAAGGCAGCTGGCAGAACAAAGGCAGAAAGTCTCACAAAACATGCGAACCGTTTCAATGCTTATGAAGCAAAGACAGCAAGCAATGCAGGAAAAGAAGCAGAGAGACAAAGGCGTAAGCAGCGTGAGCTAAATTGTTTGACCTACTTAAAAAAAAGCTAGGAAAATTTGCAGAAAAAGTAAAGAAAAAAACCGAAAAACAAAAAGAAGAGCCACAGCAGGAACCGCCAGCACAGGAAACCAAAGCCATAAAAGAAAAACCTGTTTCTGAAAAGCCTGAAGCCAAAAAACGCCCCAAAATCGAACCAAGGGCAGAAAAAGAGGCCGTTGAACAAAGACCAGAAATTCCAGAAGAGAAAACACCAAAACCGGAAATTGAAAAAGCTCAAGAGCCATTGGCTGAAGAGCAGGCGTCAGAGAAAAAGGAAACCCAAAAGGCAAGAAAAATAAAGCCAAGCATTTCAGTCAAAGGAAGACTAAAAGCAGCAATAACCGGCACAGTGCAGCTGCAAGAACAAGACCTTAAAGGGCTTTTATGGGAACTGGAACTGGCCTTGCTTGAAGCAGACGTAGAGCAAACCACTGCAGAAGAAATATGCCGGGAAATAAAGGAAAGGTTTTTGGGAAAAAAGCTTTCAAAAAAAGAGGGCATTGAAAAAGCCGTTAAAAAAGAAATATCGGAAATACTGCTTTCAATGATGAAAACAGAGCCCCGCGACGTGATAAAAGAAATAAAAGAAAAAAAAGAGCCCTACAAAATGCTTTTTTTGGGGCCAAACGGGGCAGGCAAAACAACAAGCATAGCAAAGATAACCAAACTGCTTCAGGGCCAAAACCTTAAAGTCATCTGGGCAGCAGGAGACACTTTCAGGGCAGCTTCAATTGAACAGCTTGAAAAGCACGCAGCAAGCCTGGGAGTACGCGTTGTAAAGCACCAGTACGGTTCTGACCCTGCGGCAGTGGCATTTGACGCAGTCAAAGCAGCAAAAAGCAAGAAAATAGACGTTGTTCTTATTGACTCAGCAGGGCGACAGGAAACCAACCGAAACCTGATGGGAGAGCTTCAAAAAATAGTTCGAGTAGTGCAGCCAGACTTGAAAGTCTATGTAGGAGAAGCATTCACAGGGCAGGCCCTGCTGCAGCAGGCCACAGAATACGATAAGGCCATAGGCCTTGATGGCTTTATTTTAAGCAAGATTGACTGCGACAGCAAAGGCGGCACCACCATAAGCCTGCTTTACAAGCTCAAAAAGCCAGTTCTTTTCATTGGAACAGGCCAAGAATACAAAGACTTGGAAAAGTTTGAGCCAGAATTCGTGGTAAAGCAGGTAATCGGATAAAAATATTAAGAAGAAAGCCCCCCATTCTATTAAAAGATGAAAAAAACAGCACTCGCACTTTTTTTACTCGCATTGCTCCTTGTTAGAGCAAACGCAAAAGAATACTCCCTTGAAAAGGCAGAAGTCTTTTACGAAATTAAGCCAGATGGGCTTGTTCAGGCAACTGAAAGCATTACCTTTAATTTTTCAGGAAGCTTCAGCTATGCCTTTAGAACATTCCCGAAAGGAAGCTGGCAGATTAACAGCATAAAAGTCTTCGAGGGAAACAAGGAGCTAGACTTTCGACAGACAGATTTGGGACACGAAACCGAACTAAAATGGTTTTACTCGGCCCAAAACGAGAAAAAAACCTTTACCATAAAATATGAATTGCAAAAGGCTGTCACCACCTACACCGATGTCGGAGAATTCTATTGGAAGGTATGGGGCCAGGGCTGGAGCAAGCCCCTTAACGAGTTGTATGGCGAAATAAGGCTTCCGGGAAAAGTCGAGGACGCAAACCAGGTCTACAGCTGGGGCCACCCTGAATTAAACGGAAAAATCGGCCTTGTTGGAAACCAAACCCTTATTTTTCAGGCATTTGAAATTCCAAAAGAGCAATGGGTTGAAATAAGGCTTCTATTTCCAAGGGAGCTGCTTCAAGGAACAGAAAACGCTTTGGAAAAAAAACAGGCAGGGCTTGAAAAAATAATTGAAGAGGAAAAGCAATGGACCACGCTTTCCAAGGAATGAAAGGCGAATGCAAGGGACATGTTTTTGCAGGAAGCTATGCCTCTTTTTCCACTGCCGGCATTGGAAGCATGGCCAGCAGCTTTTCATCGGCCTTTGCCTCAGCATCTGGAACATCCGGCGGCGGCTTTGGCGGAGGCGGCGGAGCAGGCTAGCCCGCAAAATTTAAAAAGCAGAAAAGCCTCTTTCTTTTGGCTATTATGGGAAATAAAAAAAAGCAGATTCTCTTCAGCTTAGACCAGTTCATTATTCTGATAGCATGGCTTGCAGCCCTTTTTGCGATACTCTACTTTAAAGCATATGACTTCATTATACCAAGCATTGCCGCATTCATAGTTCTCAACATAGCTCTCGGATTGTGGGTGCACAGGTTTGTTTTCCCGGTCCAAAACAAGTGCTACCGGCAATACCTTACAATCCAAACCATTTTCTTGCTGATTTGGTGCCCTTTGCTTGCCTTGCTTTTAAGCTCTGGCAGAACAGAATTGATTTCAGTTTGGATAGTTATTCTTGCCGTTTTCTACATAGGCCTTGGCATTGTAAGCGGGGGAAAAGTGTTCTTTAAAAGAACCTGAACTACATTTTTTCAAGCCTGGCAATTCTTTCATCGATAGGCGGATGGGAAGCAAAAAGGCTTTTCATCCAAATCTTTTGGCCCTTCAAAGGGTCCGCAATGTAAAGATGGGCTGTGGCCTTGTTTGCAGCTTTCAAGGGATTTGCATCAAGCTTGATCTTTTTCAAAGCCCCTGCAAGGCCCTGTGGATACCGAGTCAATTGAACAGCGCTTGCATCGGCCAGGTGCTCACGCTGCCTTGAAAGAGCAAACTTTATGACCTGCGCTATTATGGGTGTAAGTATTGCCAAAAGTAGTCCTAAAGCGATTGCAGCGATAACCACCAGCCCTCCACCGCCTTTGCCTCCCCGGCTTCTCCCAAAGCTACCCCACAAAAACCACCTTAAAAGCAAGTCACTAAGCAGGACAGCAAGACCAACAAGGATTGCAGCCATTGTCATAACCCTGACATCATAGTTCTGAATGTGAGACATCTCATGGGCTACAACGCCTGTAAGCTCGGCCCTGTTAAGCCGCTTTAAGCAGCCTGTTGTAACGCAAACCACTGCATGCTTGGGGTCTCGTCCTGTAGCAAACGCGTTTATGGCGGTGTCATCTATTACGTAAACGCGTGGCTTTGGCAGGCCAGAGGCAATAGCCATCTCTTCAACGATGTTGTTCAGCTGAGGAAACTCTTTTTGGGAAGCAGGCCTTGCCCTCGAAATCGAGGTAACGATTTTGTCGCTGTAGTAATATGAAATAAGGATGTAAACAATTGCAATGAAAACAAATGCCACCAAGACAAGGTAGCTATCCATTACGTAAGAGAAAACCCAGCCTAGAGCCACTAGAAGAAAAAAGAAGACAACAAACAGGAAGAAAGTCATTCTCCTGTTTGCTTTAATCTGGTCATAGAAAGACAAGAAAGCCCCTCCATTTAAGCCAGGTCACTGAAGTCGACCTTAACGTTTTTTTTAGCCGCACCCTCTGTTTCAAAGTACTGCCTTGGCTTACTGAACCCAAACATTCCTGCAACAACGCTGTTTGGAAAAACTGCTATCGCTGTGTTGTACTGCATCACTGAGTCGTTGTAAAACTGCCTTGCATAAGCAATCTTGTTTTCCGTTGTCGCAAACTCTTCCTGCAAAGACTTGAAATTTTCAGACGCCTTCAGCTGAGGGTAGTTTTCTGCAACAGCAAAAATTGTCTTCAAAGCGCCGGCAAGCATGTTTTCGCCTTTCGCCGCTTCAGCAGGATTCTTTGCAGCCATGATTGCGGTTCTGGCCTTTGTGACATCAGTCAAAACCTTTTTCTCAAACCTGGCATAGCCCTTAACCGTTTCAATAAGGTTTGGAATAAGGTCTGCTCTTCTCTTAAGCTGAACATCGATCTGCGCCCAGGCATTGTCAACACGCTTCTGCAGCGTTACCAGGCTGTTGTAGATCATTACAAAAACGGCAATGGTTACAACAAGCAAAATGCCAACAATCCAGGGAATCCATTCAATCAAACCAAAAAACCTCCTTTAACTTTTTAAGGAAACTGCTAACCATTAACTCAAAACCTGTTTAAAACTATTTCCTTTGCTTCCTGGACCGAGACAAATTGAAGAAATACAGGTTTCTGAACGCCGAGGTGTCAAAAACAGTGCTCCAGATAATGTAAGGAACGTAAAGCACTGCGGCTACCACAAAGTATATTCCAAATGCACCCAAAACAGCTCCGGTGGCCACAGCCGAACTTGATTCTGCTACAACCATTGCAGGCAGCAAAGTAAACATTTGCACAAAAGAAAGCATCATGCCAAGAACCCAGCTCACACCCATAACAATTACCATATAAATAATGACAAAAACCAGGTTCCCAAAATAGTCCCTTTTAACAAAAGCAAAGGCCTCTTTCATTGAATCGATTGCACCCTGACTGCCAAAAACAACCGCCGGCGTTAAAAGAGAAAACCAAGGAGACAAAAGAAAAACCGCAATCAAAAGAACCAAAACAAGGATGCCGACAAAAGCAAGGGCCCCAAAAACCTGCAGTATGTTTGGGAGCACAAAAGAAGACTGGGACAAGGCAAAAAAAAGCGGCGAAAACACGACCAGAAGGGCTATGGCCAAGCCTATTGAAACCAAAAGATTTACTTTAAACAAGGTAAAAGCCCTGGCAAAAGCCGTCTCAAAAGCATGGCCCAAGCTAAGCTTTTTCTTTTCCAAGAAGCCATTGAAAAGGGCAAACATCGCAGCAGAAAAAAGCGAGGAAACGTAAAGCATTGCAAGAATCCACAAAATGAACAAAAGCGCCAAGCCAAAAACAAGCGGCAAAAACTGGGAAAGCCGGGAAAGAAGCAATGGAATGTTTGCAAAAGAAACCGAGGAAAGGGAAACAACAAGCATTACAACGCCTGCCAAAACAAAGACAAGGAAAACCAAAAAGGAAACAAGCCCGTTTAAGATAAGCATTAAAAGAAAGTAAAGCCAAAGCTTTAAGTCCAAGGACTGCTTTAAGGAACCCACAAGCTGGTCAATAAAATCATTCATTGCAATCACAGCTATATGGACAAAACTAGTATAAAAGCGTTTTCTGCCCCCAAGAAAAACTCTGCTGAACGCCAGCTATTTTTTTCTGAAAAAAAGCTATTTAACCCTTTGCAGGCACATTTTTGTCAAAAAGCACGAAATGGTGCATTAAAATGGCGTTGGGAGAAAAGCTTCGTTCTGCAATGGAAAGCCTGAGAAAGGCAACCGTCTTTGACAAGGGAACCATAAAAGAAGCCACAAAAGAAATCCAGCGGGCCCTGATTTCCTCTGATGTCGAAGTAAAACTAGTTCTTGATTTGAGCAAAAGCATAGAGGAAGCTGCCTCAAAGGAAAAGCTTCCAAAAGGCCTGACCAGACGCGAACACGTTCTTAAGGTTACTTATGAAAAGCTTGTTGAGCTCTTGGGAGGCACAGAAAGAAAAGCCCCTGAAAAGCCCAAAAGGATTCTTTTATCGGGGCTTTTTGGGTCGGGAAAAACCACCACAACAGGAAAGCTTGCAAAATACTACATGAAACGCGGCCTCAAAGTAGGAGTGATTGCAGCAGACACCTACAGGCCAGCTGCAGTAGAACAGCTGGAACAATTGTGCAAAAAAGCCAATATTCCCTTTTATGGAGACAAAAAAGAAAAGCATGCGGCAAAAGTTGTTGAAAAAGGCCTGAAAGAGCTGGAAAAATTTGACTTGGTTATATGTGATTCCGCTGGAAGAAACGCCTTGGACAAAGAGCTTGAAAAGGAAATAAAGTCAATAGCAACTGCATTGAAAGCAGACCAGAGATGGCTTGTTTTGGGAGCAGACATTGGACAACTGGCAAAAAAGCAGGCTCTTGCCTTCCACAAGGCAGTTGACGTGAACGGCGTTGTGATAACAAGGATTGATGGGTCGGCAAAAGGCGGAGGCGCATTAGCAGCATGCGGAGTAAGCAAAAGCCCGGTCTACTTTTTGGGAACAGGGGAAAAGCTCGATGACTTGGAGCCGTTTGACGCGCAAAGATACCTTTCAAGAATAATGGGCTACGGCGACCTGCAGGCCTTGCTTGAAAAAGCCAAAGAGGTAACAGTGGAAGAAGAGCTCTCACCGGAAGAGCTTTTGAAAGGGGAATTCAACCTGGATACGTTTTACAAGCAGCTTAAGGCAACCAGAAAAATGGGTTCATTGGGAAAGGTTGCGGAAATGCTTGGCTTGAAAATGCAGGTTCCAAAAGAAATGCTTGAGATGACTGAAGAAAAGCTGGATGGCTTCAAAGCCATAATGGATTCAATGACTCCGGAGGAAAAAAAAAGCCCCGATGTTTTAAACAAAAGCCGCATTCAAAGGATTGCAAAAGGCTCGGGAAAAAAAGAGCAGGACGTCCGAGAGCTTATAAAAAGCTACAAGCAGATGGCAAACGTTTTCAAAAAATTTAAGAAAATAGATGAAAAGGCTTTGCAGAAAAAAGGCGGCGGCTTCGACATGCAGAAGCTTGGACAGATGTTTGGCAAAAGAAAAAAAAAGAAAAAACACTTCAGGTGAACAATTGGCACTGGATTTGCTTATTCTAAGGCAGGCAATACTGCTTGCAGGGTGTTCAGCGGCAGCTTACACAGATGCAAAAACAGGGCTTATTTTTGACTGGATAACATATCCAATGATGGCCCTGGGAATAGTTATGAATCTGTTAGAATGGAACCTTGCAGGCCTTGCCCTCGGAGCAGGAGTTTTTGCACTAGGGTATGCAATCTACTATATGGGTAAGATTGGCGGCGGGGACGTAAAGCTGTTTGCAGGAATCGGCTTTTTGATGCCCTTCTATCAAGGGCAGGTTTTTTTAATGCAGTCACTGTTTGCATCCAGTATCCTTGCAGTGGCTTTTTATGCAGCCTACTATCTTTCAAAGTATTTTAGAAAAGGCGTCGGCGTAAAGGAAAACAAGGCAGGCATAAAAAAAGCGTCTTTGCTTGCACTTGCCATAGGGGCATACCTGGCCGTATCTGCATTCTATGCAGTTATTTCACAAGCAACTGCGTTGTTTTTGGCAATTCCGTTGGGTTTAGCGGTTTTGTTCATTGCCTTTGAAAAAGGCATAAGAAGAGAATTCTTTTTGAAGCAAGTGGAACTCGAAAAACTTGAAGAAGATGAAGTCATTGCATCAGAATTTTTGAGCCAAGGGCTTAAAGAAAAACTGGGGCTAAAGCTGAAAGGGGTTTTTGGAGAAAAGGAGGTGGCAAAGCTCAAAACGCTTGGCGTGAAAAAAGTGCCTGTTTTTAGGGGAATGCCGCCCTTTGCCCCTTTCGTTTTGCTTGGATGCATTGCAGCGTTAATGCAGCCTGACCTGCTTTCACTGCTATTTGCCTGAAAACCCTGAACCAGAAACCGATATTTTGGCCGGCTTTCCGATTTCAGCCGCTGCCTTAAACTTGACAGGCAAAAACTTTTCCGTTACAGCGATGTTGGTCTGGCAATGGCTTGTAAAACAGGTTGTCTCAATAACGCTTTTTCCACCGGCAAGAGCCATAAAGGGAATAAGCTGGTCAGCCAAATGAAGGTCACAGGGTTTTTTGGAACCAAGCTGGCTCAAAAGTTTTTCTGCAGCCTCTTTTCCGACTTTTTCAGCCGGCTTTCCTTTTGCACCCAAAGCCGAGCCCGACAAAACCGCGCCGGAAGAAAAAAAGGCAAAAAGGCTTATTCCAGAACCAATGGTTTCAGAACGCTCTCTGCATTCAACGGCTTCCACAAAGTCTACGCCCAAATTTCCAAGAAAATGCTTTGCAGAAGCAGCTTGCTCGAATGCAACCTTTGCGGGAAGCGAAGCACAATGGCTGCATGCTTTCACAAGTTCAAGAACACCTTGCTCTCTGAAGAAGAAAGGCTTTAAGGGCAAAGAGGCAGGCTTTGAAGAAAAAGAAACAAGGCCTCGGCCCTTTGGGTAATAGCCTCGCCTGTTAACACTGGCTTCAAGCCTTGCGCCCGATTTTCGCAAAACAGGGAACAGGGCCTCTTTCAAAAATTCCATCGGCGGGGAAAAGGGCACATTGGTTCCACCATGCAAGTGCAGGCTTACAGATTCAAACAAGGCAACAGGCATAACCTGGGAAAGCAGCAAAGAAACAGAGCCAGCGGTTCCAATATTAACATTCAGATTTGAGGGCAAAATTTTTCCAGGCTTAAAGCACACCTCTTTTGAATTTGGTTTTGCTCCAACAAGCTTTGCATCACATAAGGATGCAACCGTTTTCAGGCTTGCAAGGTGCTGTGGCTTCAGGCCAGGGCTTGGCCTCTGGGAGCGAATGTTTTTCACCAAAACCCCTTTTCCGGTTATTGCAGCCAAAGCAAGGCTTGTCCTCAAAACCTGGCCTCCACCCTCACCAAGAGACCCGTCTATCTCAACCGCATCCATACTAGATTCTTACAACAATCTTTGATTTAATTGAATAGGTCAATGCGGCCATTGCAAGCAAGGCAACAGCAAAAACCATAAAAGGAAAGCTTAGGCTGAAGGCATCTGAAAGAACACCTAAAAGGAGGGCTGTCAAAAAGCCGCTTATCCTCAGCGTGGTTGTGTAAATCCCGGTCATTTCGCCATCTTGAACACGGGGAGTGATGTCAGTAACAAGGCCGTTGGCAGCCGGAAGAAGCATTGAAAGCACAAACCCAAGCCCGAATGCGGCCAGCAAAAGGACTGCGGAAAAATCGGTTGAAAGCGAGATTCCAATCAGGCAAACAGCAGCCAAGGCAAATCCCAAAGCGATTACATTGGTTTTGCCGATAGTGTCTGAAACCTCTGCAAAGAAAAAAGAAAAAAGGTAAGGCAGGTTTATCAGCGCAAAAATAAGCGAAATTTCCACAAGGCCAAGGTTTAAGGACAGGGCGTAAAGCGGAATAAGGAAGACAATTATTGCATCAATTGACCTTATAAAAAAGCCTATAAGCAGGGTGAAAAAGCCGACAAAGCCAAGGCTTTTGAGGTCAGCAAACTCTTTTTTTATGACTCCATCTTTTTCAATAACCTCCTTTACACCGTCACTAAGGCGCCGCCCTTTGGATTTTATCCTTGAAACAATGAAAGCAGAAAGCAGGGGAAAAGGAATTAAGGCAAGAAGCAGCCAATAGACATTGCTTTTATTAATCCCAAAAAACAGTACTATTGGAATCACAAAAAGCGGGGCCACAACAAAGGCAGCTTTGTGGACAGTGAGGTAAAGGCCAAAGGTTGCAGAAGTCTCTCCCTTGGGCGCCTTGCTCCTGATAAAACCCTCCACCATAATCCAAAACAAGGCAGAAAAACCGTGCAAAATCCGGGCAAAAAACAAAAGAACCAAAACAAGGCTGGAATGGACAAAGGCAAGGGAAATGTAAAGAAGGCCTATAATTGGATAGCAAAGCATTGCACCAACAGTATACCTTAACTTGTTTATTTTGTCAGCAAGGTCGCCAGTCGGAACGCTGAAAAAGATTCCAATAAGGAAAGAAAAGCCGTAAAACAAGCCGGTCAAGGTATAATTCTGCAATATGTTGTGGATGAAGATCGACATAAAAGGGTCTATAATGCCCCATGCAAGAACATAAACAAACATTGCAAAAATAAGGGTCTTTACATCCTTTGGAATGCTGCCCAAATCCTTGTGAACGCGAGTGTAAAGGAAATCAAAATGGTGGCTTGACAAAAAAACACCCTTATTCTAAAAAGAACAACCCTTAATTTTAATAAAAGGGTTGGACAAAACAAAACTACTTCCAGACAGAGTAAACAGCTCTCCAAAAAGGCCTCTTCCAGCCAGT
>CAZMUN010000027.1:0-15322 GCA_964569815.1 uncultured archaeon | reverse complement strand
TTGTCAACATTGAGAAAAACTTTGGCGGATGCATGCAGCACAGAAACATAATGTCCATACTCCAAAAAGTAGCGAAAAGGGCCGGAATACAAAAGCCAGTCAACCCTCATCACTTCAGGCATTCAAGGGCAACCTACATGTCCCAATTCCTGACAGAAGCACAGCTCAAGGAATACTTTGGCTGGGTACAAGAATCCAAAATGGCTGCGCGCTACGTCCACCTGTCAGGCAAACAAGTGGAAGATGCAATCCTAAGAATGCATGGCCTCAAACAAGAAGACAAAAAAGAGGATATCCTCAAACAGAAAGCCTGTCCAAGATGCAAAACCTTGAATGACCATAACAACCAGTTCTGCGAAAAATGCTGGCTTCCTTTGTCAGAGCAGGGCTTAAGCGAGTTGGATGAAATGAGAAGCAAAGAGCAAGAGAGTCCTATGTGTCTAATCAACTTGTTAACAGAAGTGGGAAACAATCCTATAAAACTGAAACGAGCCCTGTTAACTTTACAACAGAATGGAGATGCTAGCAAATGGGTGTAGCGACATTTCTACAACAGGTCAAAACCAAGAGGAAAGTGGTTGAGACAAACAGGCTTCTAAAAGAGCAAAATAGGTTATTGAAAGAAATAAGAGATTTATTGGAGTCTCCGAGGAGTTGCTTTAAATGAAGCCCTTGACAACAATTTGGGGGCTTTTTCATCCTTTTTCAGCTAAAAAATTAGCTGATTTAAGCCTATTTTCGCCTTTTGCCGGGCTTTCAGAAAGACTTAAAAACAATGGAATACCATATAGTTCTTATTGTAGCCCCGGAGTTGCTTCGGCAAATCCGGGCTTTCATACTTCTACTATGGCACTCAAAAAATGTTTCTTATTCATCGATGGCTCAAACCTTTATCACGGCTTGAAGCAGAACAAAATATATGATTACTTTCGATACGACTGGTTCTATTCAGAATTGTCAAAGAAATTTGATATTCAAAAAGTGTTCTTCTATGATGCAATAAAGAGCATTAAAATAGAGCCAGTCCAATATGCTGCACAGCAAAGATTTCATGAAAGACTAAAGAAATGGATTCCGGGACTTGTTATTAGGCACAGAAAACTAAAGTACATAAGAGTCGACAACCGCGTTGAGAACGCAAAGAAAAACACAGCTTTTTGTAATCCTTGCAAAATAAAGCTTGAAGAGTTTCTAAAAGTGTCTGGTTTGCATAAGCTTTCAAAAGAAAAAGGAATAGACATACAGCTGGTAGCAGATATGATTAAGGGTGCATTCCAAGAGAAATACGAGCTTGCTTTGTTGCTAACAGGCGACGCAGATTTTGTTCCAGCAGTAGAACTAGTTCAGCTTCTGAAAAAGGATGTAGTAAACATTCACTGTTATGCAGGAAGCTCAAGCGAACTAAGAAATGCTTGCGATTCACACATAAAGATAGACGCTGACGCGAAAGGAGTCTGCTTTTTGAAATATTACTAAGAGGGGAATGAAAAATGGATAAAAACAAGGACTTTCAGGAAATAGAAAACCTTCTTAGAAAGATAAAGAAAGAATGCCCTGAGTGCAATTCAAACACTTTTGATTTCTACAAAAAGGATTTGGTTGATGAAGCGATTGAAGCCAGGATGGCTGTTGACAAAGAAGACTGGGTTGAACTAAAAGAAGAGTTTGGAGATGTTCTCTGGTCATGGATGGACTTCTGCCTACAAGCAGAAAAAGAGGGATTATTCACAATGGAAGAAGTCCTGGAATTCCTAAAACACAAGCTTGAAAAAAGAAACCCACACGTATTCGGAAACACAAAAGCAAACACAATAGAAGAAGCGCGCGAAGCAAAAAAAACAAGCAAAAAAAGAATGGAAGAAAAAAAAGAAGGCAACAAACAATGGAAACAAACCTTGAAGACTTGGCCCGCTTTTTGGTAAAAGCTAAAAAGGGAACCTATGCAGGCAATGACAAAGAAGTTGTTCCACAAAGGCCGGGCTTCAAAGAACTGGAATTTAGAGAGGCAAACTGGTATTACAGAGACAGCTATGCCGGATTTTTCATGGCTCCAGGCCAAGAAGTTGTTTACTTCAAAGAAAAACCCGTTTGGGCAATGGCTTACAGTGGAGGAATGCAGCCACAATACAGAGAAGACAAAAAATTTGCCTCAAAAACATTTGTCTTCCTCAAAAAAACCCTGCTACAAGTAAAAGAATCAAAACCATTCAGAGGACCGGAGAACTTTAAAGAAGCAGAATGGAAATACAAGAACTCAAACGAAGGAAACATAACAAACTTCAAAGGAACGGAACACATATACCACAAAGGAAAAGAAGTCTTCAGACAAAAATACATCGGAGGCATAATAAAACACAAAGAAAGAGACTAAAAAAACATGGAACCAAAAATAAGAAAAGCTCGAAAAAAAGACCTAAAGCAGCTAAACTTTTTGACAAAGACAAATACAACTACAGAAGTCTGGTGGAATCAGTTAATTCAGCAATCAAATGAACACTGGGAAGCTATGTTTGTTCTCGCAGAGCAGACAATCAGCAAAAACAGGTAACAATCAAAGCTATTGCTTATAATTTGGAGTTGGTTTGGCAAAGCATAAAATTGTGGGTATTTATACAACAAGCCAAAACCAAGCACGAAGTGGCTGAGACAAACAAGCTTTTGAAAGAGCAGAACAAGCTGTTGAGGGAAATAAAGACGTTGCTGGAATTAAAGGGTTAGTTTTTAGTGGAAAGCTAGTCTAGAAAGTTATTTAAGAACAAAATTTGTTAAATAGAATTAAAAGGTAATAAAATGTCGTGGATTGGTTTAGATGCGGTTTTGCTAACTCAGCAAGTTAAGGGCAACTCGGTTAGAACTTCTTTGAGGAAAGGCCTTCTAGGGGTTGGTATTGAAGTCAAAGATCTGCAGGCATTTAGAAAGAACTACAGAAAGGCGATGGAAGAAACGCTTAAATCAGGCAAGCAAAAATTCAACAGGCCTGTGTATTGTTCAAAAGACTTAAGTAGGATATTTGAGTACGAGCGTATTGAAGAGGAAATTGAAGTTTTGGAAAAGTTTAAGGAACTGATTTTGCCACATGTAGAGAAGGTTCATTTTTTCTATACCTACATTTTTGGCTTGAAGGGACTTGTTTCCATTTACGGTCAAAGTCATCAATATACCAAAATACCCCTAACCTCTCAAGATAGGAACCAGCAAGATTTTTATGATCTGATTTCAAACAGTTATCCTATGCTTTGCGCCTGGGAACTCAGGACACACAAAATAGATGCAAAACTTCTTTTGGACAATTTTCAGGGCAGGATTTGCCCTGCTTGGGATGAGTTGCGAGGCCAAGCTGATCTTTCTGTTTACTTTAAAGGAGACCAATGTAATGAACTTATTGCCACGGCAGATCTTTTTGTGAAGTTGATAAAGCTGGAAATGGTGCCTAAAATTTCCTGTTTTCTTGAAAAAGACATTAAGAAAACTGCTTCAATCTTTGGAAAGAAGTGTGTTAGACATTTTATGGGAAAGCAATGTCTGAACAGAATGGTTCCGCACATTTCACGACAAATCAAATGCAGTCATCTTGCAAAGCACCCAATAGTCTATATGGTAAAAGAAAACCCGCAAGAAGAAGGCGAAGAAACCATAATCGAAAACAGCCCACTATTCAACAAAATTGTAAAAGAAACAAATGGATTAGACGGATGTATGAAATATCTCCATCCAGACGACTCAAGAATAATGCAAAAAGGAGACCTAATGGCTTGTTTTGGAAAGAGAGGTAAAGCCACCTTTGAAAAGTTTACAAAACTAGGCTACCCACTCAAAAAAATCTAATAACATATAGTAATTTACTTCAGCTCCCGACGTGGGTTGCTGAAGTAAATACATCTTACAACTTTGTTCTTTAAAAAGCTATCTTTGGAACAAACTTTTAAAAAGTCAAAAACAAGCCTAATTGCCCTATTTAATTAGCCCGCAAAAGCAGGAGCGGGCTCGGATTGAGTAAAAGGAGCTTGGTTTGAGGGCTAGTTGGAAGAACAAACTATGAGAAATTTAGGTTTTTTGTTTATCAGGTTATTCTAAAGAATTGATGGACTTTTTATGCTTTATCCAAGTTTATATTTTTATCAATGGATTCAAAAACTAATGTTCACGAGATGAAAGAATGGGTCAGAAAATTCAGTGAGATTAGGGACTGGGATCAGTATCACAACGCAAAGGACTTGGCAATTGGTATTATAACAGAGGCCTCTGAATTGCTCGAGCACTTCCGTTTCAAGTCAAAAGAAGAAGTGGAAGAAATGTTTAAATCAACTGAAAAAAGAGAAGCGTTATCGGAAGAGATGGCTGATGTGCTGTATTTTCTGCTGCGATTGGCTCAAAGATATGATATTGATTTAGCTACTGAATTGAACAAGAAGCTTGAAAAGAACGAGAAAAAATATCCTGTTGAAAAAGCAAGGGGACAGAACAAGAAGTATACCGAGTTGTAATTATGAAAATCTACGAAGGTACTGTCGGGCAGTTTATCGAAGATACTGTCCAAAACAGGATATCGGACAAGCTTGGAGCAAATTTTGAAGGATATTATGGTCGGAAGGCAAGCCCTGCTGAGTCAAGATCCTGGACAAATTCTCTTCAGTTTCTTAAAAATACTGTTGAGCAGACCTCGCCTAAAGACAACATGATTGTTCTTGAGTATGAACTACCGTACAGCACGCAACGGATAGATTGTTTGTTATTTGGTAAAGGGTTAGGGGAAAAAGAGAATGTGGTGCTGATTGAGCTTAAGCAGTGGGAGAAAGCCAGGGATTGTGACATTGAAGAAAATGTTTTGACCTTCGTTGGAGGTGGAGAACGAATGGTTCCACACCCGTCATTCCAGGTGAGGGGATATCATTTTTACCTAAAAGACTTTATGGAGGTCTTTCAGGAAAACGATTCGCCGGATTTGTTTTCGTGCGTTTATTGCCACAATTATTCAAAAGAAAATGAGATCTTGTTTCTGCCAAAATTCCAGTCTGTTTTGAAAGAATTTCCAGTTTTTGCTAAAGAAGATTTTCAAAAGCTAGGTGATTTTTTAAAGTCAAAGCTTTCAAATGGCCATGGCTTGGAAATATTTAATCGTTTTGCTGAAAGTAATATTAGGCCCTCAAAAAAGCTTGTGGATGTCGCCAAAGGCATGATTGATGGGCAGAAGATGTTCAATCTTATAGATGAGCAAATAGCCGCAAACAACACCATCATTGACAGGGCAAAAAAGTGCTCAAAGCTGAAAAGGAAATCGGTGATAATAGTAAAGGGCGGGCCTGGCACTGGAAAATCTGTTATTGCTCTAAATGCGTTAGCTGAACTCCTTGGCAAAGGATTTACAGTATTCCATGCAACAGGTTCAGCTGCGTTTACCAGAACGCTAAGGAAGATTGTTGGGTCAAGAGCCTCGCATTTGTTCAAATATTTCAACAGCTTTATGTCTCACAAAGAAAACGAAATAAATGTTCTAATATGCGATGAAGCGCATAGGATAAGAGACAATAGCAATTCAAGGTATACCAAAAGAGAGTTTAGGTCAAACACGCCGCAGGTTGAAGAACTGATTAAAACTGCAAAAGTTTCAATTTTCTTTATTGACGATTACCAGGTTGTGGCTCCCTATGAAATAGGCACAACGAAGCTGATAAGGGAAACTGCAGAAAAATATGGTGCGGAAATATATGAATTTGAATTAAAGACCCAATTCAGGTGCAGTGGTTCAGATGGATACCTTAATTGGGTAGACAATACCTTAGAAGTCAGAGAAACTGCAAACAGGATCCTTACAAAAAACGAAAAAATGGAATTCAAGTTATTTGACAGCCCAAAGGCGTTGTACGAAGCTATTAAGGAAAAAAACATGAAAAAACCAAACGCTGCAAGGCTTGTTGCAGGGTTTTGTTGGAATTGGAGTGATCCAAAACAGGATGGGACGCTAGTTGAAGATGTAGTTATTGGAGATTTCAAAATGCCTTGGGAAGGGAAACCAGGAAAAAAACTTGCCAAAGGAATTCCTGAAGCACCTTTATGGGCTTTTGATCCAGATGGCGTAAACCAGATTGGCTGCATTTACACTATCCAAGGATTTGAATTTGAGTATGTAGGCGTAATATTTGCCAAAGACCTGGTGTATGACCCTGCAAAAAAAGCCTGGATTGGAAATAGAGAAGAAACCAGCGATCCAAAGCTAAGAAGGGCAAAAGAAGACGAATTTATAAAATATGTAAAAAACATTTACAGGGTTTTGCTTACAAGAGGAATGAAAGGATGCTATGTACACTTTATGGACAAAAACACAGAGAATTTTTTTAAGAGCCGAATAGAAAACTATTAATTCCTTTTTCGTCATTTCACGAAAAGAACACAAATTAATATAATACTTCCAAACAAAGCCTCTTTTTGCCATGACTAACATTCTGCCAACATTCAAAGGTTATACCATTGATATTAGATTAAAACAATTCAGAAAAATCAGGCAAGGCGCAAAAATCAGGTTTATAGATTTTGATTCACCCAAAGGCGATAAACTGTTAGCAAAATACGTTGAAACACTCGATATTAAAACAAAAATAGGCAAAAAAACTATAATAAAAATCGCGAATTCTATCTAATAAAGGAGACTTAAAAATCAAAAAAACTTATAAGAGCAAACAGGTGTATTTTTGAATTAGCATCCTTTCTACACCACCTAATTTAACGATAGCTTATTTAATTATCTTGCACTATATTGTTTCTGCAGAATTATTTCAACCGGAGGACTAAAGGCTGGTGCGTTGGTTTTTGTGTTTGTTGCCTGCGCTCTTTTTTATTTAATTAGAATAAACACTTTGTCGTTTTTTCTGACTTTGTCTTCAACCTTTAAGCCAAGCTTTTTGCCTTTGGAAACTCTGGAAACCTGTTTGTGGTTAACCTGCAAAGAAGAAGCGGTTTGCTCAAGGTAAGTGGTGCTGCCCTCAATCAAAACGCTTGTGCCTTGTGAAAGCGGTTCAAAAAGCTTGATTTCTGCAACCATTGCTTTAGGCAAAAAATTCAGCACAACTCCAACATGCTTTCGCCTCTGCTTTTGAATGCTGCCCTGCTGCTTGGCCAAATCTGTTTTACCAGGCATTGAAAAGAAAAAGCCTGAAGAAAAGCCCCTGTTGAAAACCCTTGCAAGCTCTTTGTTCCATTTGATAACCTTGGGCTTGGAAAAAGTTTTGTCAAAAACAGAGTCAATTGCCTTACGATAGCAGCTAGTGACAGTTGCAATGTAGTGAGCTGGCTTGTTGCGCCCCTCAATCTTCATTGAATCAATGCCTGAGGCAATCACCTTGTCAAGAAAGCCAATTGCCTTAAGGTCCTTTGGAGAAATGATTGTATGGCCCTGGAGAAGAATCTCTTTTTTGGAAAAGTCTGGCGCTTTTCCGTCAAGAAAGAATGCGCGCCTGCAGGGCTGCAGGCATTTTCCCCTGTTGGCGCTTGTTCCAAAAAGCTCGTGGCTTAGAAAGCATCTCCCTGAAACAGAAATGCACATTGCACCGTGCACAAAGCACTCTATTTCAATGCCGGGAACAGACTTTTTTAAAGCAGCAATTTGTTTTAGGTTAAGCTCTCTTGCAAGAATAGCCCGCCTGACACCCATCCGCTTATAGGCGTTGAGAGCAAGCTTGTTTGAAACGCTTGCCTGTGTGCTAAGGAACGGCGTTAGGCCAAGTTTTTTTGCCATGTCCAAAACAGCCATGTCTGAAAGGATTACTGCATCTACTTTTGCATTTTTTGCCTTTTTCAGGATTGCTTCAGCCTTTTTTAGCTCTTCGTCAAAAACAATGGTGTTCAAGGCCAAATATCCTTTGGCTTTGCGCTCGTGCAAAAAGCCCATCAGTTTTTTCAATTCATCTGAATAAAAATTGGTTCCGAGGTCCCGCATGTTGAAGCCTTTGACTCCAAAGTATACTGCGTCGGCCCCATTTTTTACGGCAGCTACCGCTGAAGCAAAGTCCCCTATTCCTGCAAGAAGCTCTGGCTTTTTTTTCATGCTAACAAAAAATAGGGTGCAAAAGAATTAATTAACACAAGGTTAGTGCTTGGATGGCAGGGAAAAGAAAAAGGTTGCTCCCTTCCTAAGGCCTTTGCTTTCAGCCCAGATTCTGCCGCCATGCAGTTCAACAATCTTTTTGGAAATGCTTAGGCCTAAACCCATTCCTCCTGCCGTTCTTGTTGAATAGTGCGCGAGAATGGAAAAAGACTGGAACAAATTTTCCAGGTTTTCTTTTTTTATTCCCCTTCCGTTGTCTTTCACTGAAACAACTATTGAGTCGCCGTCAAACGTTGTTTCAACCAGGATTTTTCCGCCCCTCTTTCCAAACTTGACTGCGTTGTCCAACAGGTTTATTGCAACAGCCGTCATCCTGTCAGGGTCTCCTCTTGTCAATGGAATTTCGCGGCCTTTGAAGGAAATGGAAACGCTTTTTTCCAAAGCAAAAGGCTTCATGGTTTCAATTGCGTCAAGCAAAAGCTTGTTCAAGTCAAGGCTTTTCTTATCCAGCTCTATCACGCCTGCAGTGGCCCTGTTAAGCATTGTGATGTCTTCAACTATTCTGCTAAGGCGCCGGATGTTCCTTTCAACTATGGCAATGCTTTTCTTCTGCTTTCTATTAAGAGGCCCTACGGTTTCAGCATTCAGCATCTGAAGCTGTATCATCATCGGCGAAAGAGGCGTTTTTAGTTCGTGGGACGTGATTGCCAAAAACTCGCGCTTCATTTTTTGGACAACGGCTCCGCGTTCCAATTCGCTTCTAAGCTGGTCTAGCTTCGTTTTGTTCAGGCCTAGTGCAATAAGCAAAAGCACTACAACCATGGCCAGGCGAACCATTAGATTGGCAGGCGTTATTTGTGCTGGCAGAAAGCCAAAGATTTCAAGCAAGGCCAAAGCCATCACTAGAACGCTTACGCCAAAAAAAGCTGGCACGGCTTGCTTAACCAGCCTTTGGTTGACCATTCTGCCAAACGTGTATACTAGGAGGGCCAAAAAAACCGAAACCAGGTCCAAAACAATTAAGGCATTCATGCCAATAGAATGCTTTTTTTGGTTAATAATCCTTTTTGAAACCCAAAAAGGTTTCAGTGGCATGGGCAAAGCCTAGCAAACGCCTTTTCCATGCTTTTCCGCATGCTTTTGATGGCGCTCTTCGGCCTTGAAAAAAGGCCCTGCTTTCACCACCTTGGTTGCAATAGGCTTGTCGTATTTTCCAAGCGCCTCCAAAGCCCTTTTTGAATCCAAAGCAGCCTGCTTTTGCTTTTCGCTGTGGTAAAATATTGCAGACCTGTACTGTTCGCCTACATCAGGCCCCTGCCTGTTTTTTTCGGTCGGGTTGTGGATGCTCCAAAAGACGCGCAAGAGCTCTTCAAAAGAAACCTTTTCTGGATTAAATTCCAACTGCACGGCCTCTGCATGCCCTGTTTTTCCAGAGCAAACCTGTTCATAGCTTGGGTTCTTGGTTTGGCCGCCTGTATAACCCACGATGGTTGAAACAACTCCTGGAATTTTGTCAAAAGCGGCCTGCACGCCCCAAAAGCAGCCTGCAGCAAAAGCAGCCAGCTGGCATTTGGCATCGTCGCACTGTCTTCGCTTCCTTGCCGTCCGAAAAAGCTTCATTTTAACACCTTTCCTGTTTCCAAGTACCACAAATACAAGTCGAGTTCAGCTAAAGTCATGCCAAGCCTTTTTGCAGCCTTTTCCAGAACGGCTTCTATTTCAAGATACCTTTTTTTTGTCATGGCTTTTGGCTTTTTGATTAAGCCCTCTTTTTCAAGCAAGTTCACTATATGGAAATCTATTATAGCCAGGTTGTCGAAACCGATGTTTCTCAAAAAATGGCTGGCTTCCTTTAATCCAAGGCCTTTAACGTTTGCCGCAAGCCATTCCCTTTTCTCTTTTTCGCTTGGAATGGATTCAAGAACCTGTTTTAGGCCTGCAGCGCACTTCCTGTTCTCGTTTATGTAAGAGGCCCTGTTTGGGTACCTGTAACCGAGAGAGCGAAGCCTTTCCTCAAGCCTTTTTTTTGGAAGCTCCAAAAAGCCATTGCAGACCTTGTTCTGAATTTCAATGCTTTTCTCTGCATCAAAGTTTGCTGTCAGGGTGCAAAAGCACAGTTCATTGAATAGCCCTTCACTGTTTTTTCTGCCTAGGGCCTTGAATTGGGCAATTCTTGCCTCAACAATTTTTTTCACAGGCCCTTTTTTCAGCACCCTGACCTTTTCAACAAGCTGTTTCATAAAAAGAATGCCTTGGAAAGGATTTTTTACCCTTTCCAAAGGCCGTGCACGTTGCAGTAGATTCGCATTTGCACATCTTCTGTGTTGATTGAAAATTCGGCTTCTGGTGCATCGCCTGGCTTCAAGAATTCCCTGTAGACAGTGCCGCTTGAAATGACTTCAACCCATTCAATGAAATGCTTTTCTTCCATTGGGTGCGGAACCGCGCCCACTTTTACTTTTATGCCTGCCTCGGTTTTTTCAAAAACCGGGACATGTTTTTCGCTTCCCTCATCCATGGTTTTTTCTTCAAGCTTTTCCATTGGCTTTCCGCAGCAAACCAGTTCGCCAGAGGCGCCGTGAACAACTTCAACAACTGCGCCACATTCCTGGCATTTGTATACCTCGAGTTTTTCAGTCATTTTCCAAGCTCCTCTTCAACTTCTTTTTTCCCTGCTTCGAGCTCTTTTTCCTGTTCCTTGTCTCTTTCAAGAAGCAGGCTTTGGAACTCGCCCACATGGGTTTTCTCTTCTTTCGCTATGTCCATAAGAATTTTTCTTATGTCCTCGTCTTGGGCCATTGCAGCAAGCTGCTCGTAAAGGTTTACTGCATCAAGCTCTGCAATTATGCCAACCCGAAGAATTTCCTGGTCGATAAGCTTCTTATCAACTTTTTCAAGCTTTTTTGGTATATCTGAAAGCATTTTTTTTTACCTCCTTTCAAACCTTGACTCTTTTTTTTTATTCAATTTCCTTGAACTGCTGTTCTGGGGCACCACAAATAGGGCAAATTTCTGGTGCCTTGCCTTCAACAGTGTTTCCGCAGACCTGGCAAACAAACAAATCCTCTTTTTCCAAGTCCTTTCCAGCCTTAACGCTTTCCAAAGCCTTTTTGTAGAGGCCTGCATGGACTTCTTCAACCTGGTTGGCTCTCTTAAAGCTGACTTTTGCGCCCTTTTTACCGTCTTTTTCAGCTGCCTTAATCATCTTAGGGTACATTTCCGTGAATTCGCTTGTTTCCCCCTGAATGGCTGCCTTAAGGTTTTTCTCAGTGTTTCTAACTGACCCCATTTCCTTGAAATGGGCCAAGGCGTGCACTGTTTCTGCTTCTGCAGCAGCCCTGAAAAGCTTGGCAACCTCTTCAAAGCCTTCAAGCTGGGCCTTTTCAGCAAAAGCAAGGTATTTCCTGTTTGCCTGGCTTTCGCCTACAAAAGCCATTGCAAGATTTTTCAAAGTTTCCTCCATTAACAACCCCTCCTGACTTTAATTAGAACCAAGTGTTTTTATTTCAAACCTTTGCCCTTAAAGTGCCTTTTTTCGCCTTCACAGCACTTGTGGGCCTTTTTTGGATCCACTTCTTTTCCGCATGCGCTGCAGTTGTATTTTCCCACAAAAAACACCTCCTGTCAAATTTTTCCAACCAAACCCATTTCTTCCTTCAAAGCCTTTTCTCCAACTCTCGCAAAAAAACGCCTCCTACAAAAGCAAAAGCATAAAAGAAAGCTTTTCCTCCGCCTGCAATGAATGCATCTCGCCCTTTTTCATAAAAACAACTGTCCCAGGCCTCAAAGGAATATCTTTACCTGCTAAATTAAAAACTCCCTTGCCGTTAAAAACCATGGCAACACCAGGCTTTGTTGCAGCATGATCTGAAATAGACGTGCCTGAAGCCATACAAAACAGCGTAGCCTCTTTTCCAAGCTGGTTGTGAAGCTGCCTGCTTACAATGCTTCCCTTGCCGCAAGCCGGCGCATCTCCCAAATCAAACCATTGCCCTTTTTCATCCACTGCAGGTCACCTTAAACTCTCCATCGTGCCTTTTTTGAAACCGTGTTCAAAAGCCGGCTCCTGTAAATGCCGTCAGGGCCTTTACAGAAAGGCCTGCCGCAAAGCAGCAATTCATCAAAATCTTGTCCCCTCATCTAAGCCACCTCCACTTCATAGCCGGCTTCCATCCAGTCAGCAAAGCCTCCTTCAAAAACCCAAACGTTTTCAAAACCAGCTCTTTTAAGCCTTGCAAACGCTTTTGGAGAGCGCTTGCAGGAAAGCCTTCCACAGTACAAAACGATTTTTGCGCTCTTTCCAGGAACCCTTTCCTTAACCTTTTCCAAAAAACCGAAACCGTCAACAGGAACGTTCACTGCGTTTGGAAGATGGCCTTCCCCAAAAACAGGCTTGTTTCTTACATCGGCCAAAAAAAATCTTCTCCCTGGCCAAGCATTTTTTTCAAATCGCCTATACTCATTTTCTTCATCTTTCATCACCTTCAAAAAACAAAGGTTGAGGGCTGGGAAGGCAGCAGCATCCCAAAAAGCCGCTGCCCCAAAAAACCACTTCAACCAACTCCTGCGCTGGGGGCCAATGCGCTGAGTACCTTTTTTATAGCACATATATTAGCGATACCAAAGTATAAATAGGCCCTAGTTTCTAAAAGTATATTATGAACAAAAAGTGCCCTGTTTACCAGGTAATGGACTTTGCAGGAAAGCGTTGGACGATTCTCATAATACTTGAACTCTACAAGGGCAAAACCAAGTGGAAGCGCTATTCCCAGCTCAAGGCAAAGCTTCCAACCATAACGCCAAAAATGCTTTCAATGCGATTGAAAGAGCTTAAACAACAGGGGCTTATAAAAAACAGGGTTGATTCAAGCGAGTTTCCTGTTAAATCAAAGTACGGGCTTACGGGCAGCGGAGAAGACTTTGTAAAAGTGATAAAAGCAGTGAAAAGATGGGGCCTTAAGTGGAAGGTCAAAAACGAGCACTGTGAAAGCATGAACTGCAAGCACTGCGAATTCTAGCAAAAAAGGGTTTCTACTCTATTTGAAGGGTTTTGCGCATTCCCTCCAACTCGCGCTGGATTGCCTTTATCTCTGTTTCAATCTTTTCAGATTCCTTGGCTATAGACTGGTTGGAAAGCAATTGCTTTAGCTCCAAAACCTGTGCCTGCAAGATCTTGATTTCCTTTTCTGCTTTCCTGTCAATATAATAGTCTTTCTTTGCCTGGTGCCTGTCCCGTTCAGCTGCACGGTTCTGGCTCATGAGAATAACAGGGGCCTGAATTGCCGCAAGACAGCTTAAAAGCAGATTAAGCAGAATAAAGGGATAAGGGTCCCATTTTTGGAAAAACAGGAGCTCGATGTTTATTGCAATCCAGATGACAAGAAAAACAAAGAAACCAACTATGAAGGCCCAGCTCCCGGCCCACTGTGCAAGCCTGTCAGCAAGCCACTGGCCAAAAGAAAGCCTTTGCCTTTCCCAAGGGCTCTTACGGTTTGAACTCATAAAAAGAAAAAAAGGCTTTTTTGGTATTTAATTCTTTCCCATTCTTTCAGAAAACTATTAAAAGAAAGCCCTGTTCAAAATAATCCATGCAGAAAAAAACAGTCTTTTGGAGCCTGCTTATACTACTCCTTGCTTTTAGTGGATGTGTTCAGCAGCCTGAAGAACAGCCCGAAAACGGGCCCAATGGGGGAAACGAAATGGAAAAAGTTGAAGCAGGTAACAAAGTAAAAGTCGAATACCGTGGAACCTTGCAGGACGGAACCATGTTTGATTCAAGCGAAGGCCGTGACCCACTGGAATTCACTGCAGGAGCAGGCCAAATGATCAAAGGCTTTGATGCAGCGGTAATAGGAATGGCCTTGAACGAGGAAAAAACCGTTACGCTAAGCCCAGAGCAGGCCTATGGCCAATCAGACCCGGCCAGGGTTGCGGAAATTCCAAAGACAAGCATTGAAAACGCTGACTCGCTGCAGCCTGGAATGAATGTAACCAACTCACAGGGCGCAAACGGCATTGTAAAGGAAATAAAGCAGGACACGGTTGTAATAGACTTCAACCACAGGCTTGCAGGAAAAACCCTCACCTTTTGGATAAAGGTAGTAGACATCCAAAAAGCCTGAAAGGGCAAGCTTTAAATCCCTTTTTTAACATTTTTTTATTGCCTAAATTTTTTAAAAAAGCGGGAGTCCGATAGCGGTCAATTCGGCCAGGTTGAGGAAGCCTTTTTTCCTGCAGGAAAAAAGCCTTGGGAAAAGGGCAGCGCTCATGCGCTGAAGCCTTTTTTGCAAGGCCCTTGGAATTGGGCTGCAGTTGCCTGGTGCCTTAGTGGCTTACGGGAGTTCGAATCTTCCCTCCCGCATAGGGCTTCAAATGCGATGCTCTCACAGAAAGCCTTTAAGTGCTTTTCGGTTGAAGGAGAGTGTTCGCATATGAAAGTCTACATACATGATTATGACAGAAACCTCGAACGCGAGATTCAAAACTTGAAGCGTTTTGGGCTTTCTGAGCATAACGAGAAACTGATTCTGGAGTTCTACCGCTACAACTATTCCAGGGACATTTCAAAGCCAAGAATGATGAGGCAAATCAACTCGTTAAAGTACGCTGCCAGATTCATCAAAAAAGACTTTGAGAAAGCGACAGCCAAAGACTTCCAAGACTACATTACCTTCAGAAAAGAAGCAGGCAAAGCCGTTGCAACAATCGACACAGACAAGGAAATATTCAAGACCTTCTACAAATGGCTTGAAGGCGGCAAACACATTGGGGCCGTTGCCTGGATGAGGTCCAGAAAAAAGAAGTCAGACAAGCTTCCTGAAAACCTCTTGACGCAGGAAGACATAAAGGAAATGGAGACAAAAGCAAGCAACTCAAGAGACAAGGCCCTCTTAACCGTTCTATGGGAAACCGGTGCCCGTGTAGGCGAAATTGGCACATTGCAATTAAAGAACGTGGTCTTTGACGACATGGGCTGCAAGCTGCTGGTAAACGGCAAGACTGGAATGCGCAGAGTCAGGATAATAAATTCTGCACCGAACCTTCTCGAATGGATTAATCAGCATCCAGATAGAAACAATCCTGACGCCTTTGTCTGGGTAAACCTTGAAAAAGGCTTTTCAGGCATCATGAAGCACAGAAACATACTGAAAATACTAAAAGCTATTGGGCGAAAAGCCGGCATAAAAAAACCAGTTAACCCACATCACTTTCGGCACAGCAGAGCAACATACATGGCCCAGTTTCTCACCGAAGCACAGATGAAGGAATATTTCGGCTGGTGCC